>MGSI01000051.1 GCA_001798455.1 Deltaproteobacteria bacterium RIFCSPLOWO2_02_FULL_57_26
AGGCGGGAATATTTCAAAAGAATGGCCTGGATGTCCAACTGATTTACTTCACCGGCGGGACCACGGCAGTCATGGCCCTGGTTTCAGCGGATACCCCTGTCAGCCAAGTCGCGGGATCCGGCGTGGTCAACAGCGTCCTGGCTGGGTCCGACGCAGTCATGGTGGCAGCGGGCGTGACCTCTCTCAACTACTTGCTGATGGGCCGGCCCGACATCAAGACCCCCGAGCAGCTCAAAGGAGGCTCCGTGGCGATAAGCCGTTTCGGCTCCGCCTCAGACTTCATCGCCCGCTACGCCCTGTCGAAGATCGGTCTGACCCCGGGAAAGGACGTCGCGATCGTGCAAATCGGCAGCACGCCGGCGCGCATGGACGCCACCATGACCGGGAGGGTCCAGGCGACGGTCATCAACCCACCGGCCAGCATCATAGCGCTGAAGAGAGGCATGACGATCCTCGCCGACCTTCCGAAGCTGGGGCTGGTCTACCAGCATACCGGCGTGGCCACCACCAGGCGGTTCATCAAAGAACACCCGGATATCGTCCGGAGGTATGTCAAAGCACACGTTGAGGCCGTGCACCGGATCTGGACGGACCCAGAGGTTTCCACCAGGGCGCTGGCGAAATACTTCGGCCGCGGAGTTGAGCACGATATACTGGTGAAGACCTGGGAAGGCCTGCTGGAGGAATCGATCCTACCCAAAAAGCAGTATCCGTCTCTTGAAGGGATCAAGACGATCCTGGCGCCGCTGGCGGAAAAAGACCCCAAGGCGAGAGCCGCCAGGCCTGAAGATTTCGCGGATTTGAGTTTCATCAGGGAGCTGGACCAGAGCGGTTACATCGACGGCCTCTACAAAAAGAGGTGACCGAGCCAAAGGCTCAGTACTTGATCCCCACCGTCGCTCCCGAACGAAAAACGTGTTACAGCCCAAAGAACCTACGGGACTCCGATCCGTGGCAGGCGAAGAGACGCGACAGATCTTCGGTCGAAATATCTACTATGGCTGGTTCATTCTCGCCACGTCCTTCTATCTTCTCTTCATCGGCTACGGGTTGCGCTATACTTTTGGGATTTTCTTTATCCCCATCCTGGCAGAATTCCAATTCGACCGCGCCACGCTTTCGCTCGCCTTTTCGATCAACCTGCTCGCCTACGGGATGAGCCAGCCCCTAGCCGGGCGACTGTCAGACCGGTTCGGCGCCAAGTTCGTCATTCTGGGATCGGTCCTGGTCAGCGCCGCCTCCATGTTCTTCCTCTACTTCGCCTCTACGCTTTGGCACTTTTATCTGCTCTACGGGCTCATGGGTATCGGTAACTCCGGGACCGCCTTTGTGACCCATGTGGGCTTTATCTCTCGCTGGTTTCCCGAGCGCAAAGCGACCGCCTTGGCTATCGCCAACACGGGGGCCTCTTTAGGGCAGCTCACCTTAACTCCCCTCTCCATGGCCCTCATTCTCAACTCCAACTGGCGCACCGCATACCTTATCCTATCCGCAGCGATGATTCTGACCGCTGTGCCGCCCATCCTTCTCGCCCTGGGAAGAGATGGGCCCAAGGAGTCCGAAGAAGCTGCGCCCCGGCCCGGTCAACCCAAGGCTCGACGCGACAATCCTCCAAGTCTCCGCCACTGGAGCGAGGCTTTCAAAACTATTCCCTTTTGGCAACTGGCGGGGAGTTATTTTGTTTGCGGCTATACCGTGACGACAGTGACGGTTCATCTGGCCTCCCACGTCCTTGACCTGGGCTACCCTAAGATGGCTGCTGCCCGAGTCCTGGCCATTACCGGCGGGGCGAATATCGTCGGCATTCTTCTGATCGGCACCCTGGCAGATCGCTATCGAAGGAAAAACCCTCTGGCCTTTACGTACTTAGTCCGCGGTCTCTCCTATTTTTTCCTCCTCTACGTCGAGACCCTTTCGGGGCTTTACCTGTTCTCTCTCCTCATCGGGTTGAGCCTGTTAGCCACGATTCCGCCGACCTCCGCCTTGACCGGAGATTTCTTCGGCAAGGAAAATGTCGGCACTGTATTCGGCTTCATCACGCTTGCGCACCAGATCGGCTCGGCGGTGAGCGCCTATTCGGGCGGAAAAATCTTTGACCTGACCGGCAGCTACCATCCCGCCTTTTTGATCTCCGGGCTCCTGTGCCTGGGCGCCACGGTATGCTGCCTCACGATCCGAGAAGGACGCCGGGTTCCCACCCCATTGCCAGCGGAAGTGGCAGTGCCCTGATCGGGTCGAGCTTGATTCCCGTACGAACAACCTTGATTCAAGCTTATTCCGCCTTGACGCCATTGGGGTTCCATGTTAACGGATTGCCGTTCAACTTCAGAAGGAGGCTCAGACATGCGTAAAGATAATGGGCGAGGGCGATCGATATTAGAAGGCCGATGGGGAAGACTCGGCATGATTTTAATGATTTTTCTCCTCTCCGCCGCCGTGGCCCACGGAGCTGAATACCCCGCTAAGACCGTCCAAATTGTTAATCCTTATCCGCCGGGAGGCACGACAGATATTGTTTCGCGCATTCTCACGGATAAGTTGTCCGCGCTCCTGGGCCAGCCGGTCGTCGTGGTGAACAAGACCGGAGGCGGCGGCACTATCGGTATTCAGTCCGTGAAGGACGGAGCCGCTGATGGCTACTCGATACTCGTCGCCCCTCCTCCGATCGCTCTGATTCCCATCGTCAGCAAGGTCGCCTTTAGCCTCAAGGATTTTACCGCAATCAATATGGCGGTTAGCAGTCCCAGCATGATCATCGTAAAAAACGATGCTCCCTGGCGCACGCTCGAAGATTTGATCGCTGAAGCTAAGAAAAACCCCGGTAAACTGAGCTACAGCTCTGGCGGTCCGAGGACGACCCCACACTTTGCCGGTGAACTTTTTAAGATGGTCACGGGAACGGATTTGACGCATGTCCCGATGAATGGAGAGGTACAGGCGGCTACCTCAGTTTTAGGCGGTCATACCGACGTGAGTTTCCTTAGCCTGGGGTCTATCCAGGGTCACATTGAAGCGGGAACGTTGAGGGCCTTGGCAGTAGCCTATCGCAAACGCCTGCAAGCCTTTCCCAACATCCCGACGACCGCCGAAAGGGGTTATGACAAGCTAAACATAAGCGTCTGGGTCGGATATTTTGTTCCAGCGAAGACGCCACGCGCCGTGACGAATAAATTGGCAGAGGTCTTTGACCAGGCGCTACAGGACAAGCAAATCATCGAGAAGATCGAGAAGGCAAAAGTGACGATCGAGAATCAAGGTCCCGGCGAGGCGGCAAAGTATCTGACTGAGGAACACGAAAAGTGGTCTGAGGTGGCACGGGTAGCCAGAATCACCCAATAGCGATCAGCTTAAGTCGACCACCTAAACACTCCGTTGGACGTAACGAGGCTCTCTTTCCCTTTTCACGGGAATGAAAAGAAGCAACATTATCATCGCGATCATTCTCCTGGGCTTATCCGGATACCTCTTGATCGAGTCGATGAGATTGAGCCTCGGCGGCTTGAGAACACCACAGGCTGGCTTTTTCCCCACGATACTATCCGCCGTATTGGCCGTCCTTTCTCTGGCGCTCTTAGGGCAAGCATCCAAGGAAAAAGAAAAAAGAGCCAGCCCTTTCCGCCTCGGGCGGGAATCATGGCGAAGAATCGCCTTGGCTGTGGGCGTGCTCCTTGCCTTCGGCTTTTCAGTCGACTTCCTGGGATATACCCTTAGCAGTTTCTTATTGGTCGCCATTCTCTTGCGTGCAATCGAGCCCATGAGGTGGTGGTTGATCATCATCATAGCCTTGTCAACTTCCGTGATCTCGTATGGGATCTTTGGCTGGTTGTTGCAGACGCCTCTGCCAACAGGGATCTTCGGAATTTAATAAAATAAATCCATGGACGTATTGGGCTATGTAGGTCTTGGCTTTTCAGTCGCTTTAGAGCCCCTTAACCTCCTGTTTTGTTTCGTGGGGGTATTGATTGGGACTCTGGTTGGGGTGCTGCCGGGATTGGGGCCGGTAGCGGCCGTTGCCTTCCTGCTCTCCGTCACCTTCAAAATGGCTCCGGCAACCGGAATCATCATGCTCGCCGGAATATATTACGGGGCCATGTATGGCGGTTCAACCACCTCAATCTTGGTTAACATCCCGGGGGAGACGGCTTCGGTGGTTACCTGCCTTGACGGCTATCAAATGGCAAGACAGGGAAGAGCGGGTCCGGCCCTGGGCATCTCCGCGTTTGGCTCCTTCATCGCCGGCACTCTTGGCGTGGTTGGTCTTATGTTTCTGGCTCCGCTCCTGGGACAGGCAGCTTTAAAATTCGGACCGCCAGAATTTTTTGCCCTGACGTTCACGGGGCTAACCCTGGTCTCTTATCTATCGCAAGCACCACTCACCAAATCCCTGATCATGGCTGTCTTAGGACTGTCGGTCGGCAGTGTCGGAATGGACCCGGTCTCCGGGGAAGAGCGCTTTACTCAAGGCCTGCTCACTTTGCGGGATGGTTTTGGGCTTGTTCCCGTGGCCATGGGGATGTTCGGAATCGCCGAGGTGCTGGAGAACCTGGGAGAAACTGCCAGAAGAAATGTTTATGAGACAGCGATCAAAGGACTACTCCCCAACCTCAGGGATTGGAAAGACAGCTTTTGGCCCATTGTCCGCGGCTCGGTAATGGGTTTTTTCCTCGGCATCCTTCCGGGTCCCGGTCCCGTCATAGCCTCTTTTGCCTCCTACGCTACCGAGAAGAGGCTTTCTCGACACCCTGAGAAGTTTGGCACCGGTGCCATTGAGGGAGTCGCCGGGCCTGAATCGGCCAACAATTCGGCCACAGCCGGCTCCTTTATACCTCTTCTCTCTCTAGGTATTCCGACCAGCGGCATTATGGCCCTCTTCATGGGAGCGCTCATGATTCACGGTATCCAACCCGGCCCTCTGTTCATCAGGAACTATCCTGAGCTATTTTGGGGGGTCGTAGCAAGCATGTACGTAGGAAATGCCATGTTGTTGATTCTGAACCTGCCTTTGATCGGCCTCTGGGTAAGGGTGTTAAAGATTCCTTACGCCATTCTTTTCCCTCTCATTTTCCTCTTCTGTTTGATCGGCGTGTATAGCTTAAACGGCAACGTCGCCGAGATATTTATCATGGTCGGGTTCGGCATTGCCGGCTTTTTACTGCGAAAGGCTGGTTTTGAGGGAGCACCCTTTCTGCTCGCCATGGTTTTGGGACCGATCATGGAAAGCTCGCTACGACAGTCTCTTATCATCTCCCACGGAAGCTTTAGCATTTTCTTTACCCGCCCGATTTCTGGCGCCTTGATACTGCTGAGCTGCGCCTCTCTGATCACGCCTCTGATCTTGCCTCGCAAAAACGGAAACAAAGATTAATGGAAAGGCCATTTTCATGGATGATGCGTTTTTAATCGTCGCCGTCGAAACGCTCTTGCGCATAACCCTGGGCCTTCGCTTTCTCTACAGCGGCCTCAGCAACGTCCGCAGATGGCCCAACGCCGTGGAGAATGCCGGGCTCGTCTTTCCTTTCGGGCAAACGTTCTTTGGCTTTATCGCCGTTTTGCTGATGGTCGGCGGAGGCATAGGCCTGACACTCGGGCTCATGACCCGCGTCGCTGCCTTCATGATCGTCCTGTTCTTGATCCCGACCCTGAGGATCCAGTGGTACTGGCTGCGCACCCTCCCTGTGACCATAGAGGAAGTCAATAACGCCGTCCCACAAGAGGAAATCAAAAAGAAGATCCAACTACTAGCCAGACAGGCATATCACTCGCACGAGACGGGGTGGCAAAACAATCTCTTGTTTCTGGTTGTAGCTCTGTTCTATTGCGTCCGTGGGGCGACCGCGTTAGGTCTTGATATCTGGCTCCGCTAAGCGTCAACTGGTTTTGCACATGATCACGGACAAGAAGGGCGAGGCGGCAGTTTCGGATATCGAGCAGTGGGCCAATCGAATCACGACATCCGTCGACGCACAGATGGCGGCTTCGGTTTATTACGACGAAGACTCGAGCACCTACGTTTTGCGCCTCGCGAAAGGAAACCGGGTGCTGCTGTTTCGCCTGTCGGAGGCGCAAGTCCAAACCCGAGAGCGTGAAGAGGAATGTGAAAAAACCCTGCGAGGGAAGATCAAGGGTCTTTCGAGTTAAAAACTCTCTCCGCCCCTTCCACAATCGCGCTTCAGGAACTAACAGAACTTGCCTTTTAACTGGACTCCCGAAGCCATGGTAGCTTTCATCTCTTTAGCGTCAGCGTTCTTCTTCGCTGTCGGACAAATATGGGTCCGGATCGGCTTGCAGTACGCTCCCCCTCTTTCCGCCGTCGCCATTTCGAATGCGGGCACTGCCCTGTGGGTATGGCTTACCTTAGCCCCTTTCGTGTCGTTTGCTTCCAGTTCACAGACGGGAATCTATCTGTATATGTTCCTTGGCGTTCTCTCGCCCCTGGCTAGCCAAGCGCTGCTCTTCGCTTCCACATTGCAAGTCGGCATCTCTCGCGCCTCACCCATACGAAATACGGCGCCGCTTTTTGCAAGTCTACTCTCTGTCGCTTTTTTGAGAGAGCGATGGACGACGGCTCTGGTGGCAGGTACGGTTTTAATCGTCATGGGAGGGACACTATTGGGAATGCGCGATTCCGCCGATCCCCACGAATTCAAACGGACCTATCTTATCCTCCCGCCGATCGGAGCCTTGTTGGGTGGAGTCTCAAGTCCGCTACGGAAGTTTGGCTTTTCTCTGGTCCCTTCAGTTCCGCTGGCAACCTGCGCTCTCATGACTGGAGGCATGCTCGCCCTTCTTGCCTACCTGGCCGTTACAAGGACGTATAAGAAGCTTGTCATGAGCCGAGAAACAATCCTGTGGTTTGGCTTGAGCGGTCTCGCCTCGGGCATCGCCATCACGTTAAACCTCGCAGCGTTGGAGGGCGGACCCGTCGTCATTATTGCCCCGCTGATCGCCACCACACCGCTCTTTACCGTCATCTTGAGTGCGCTCTACTTGCGAAGCTACGAAAAAGTCACCATGAAAATCGCCCTGGGAGCGACAGCAATCTGTCTGGGAGGAGTTATCTTGGTTGCGTTTAAATTCTAGTGAAAGGCGAACGGATCGGAAAAGGAACATCAGATGATCTGCATATGCGTTAGCTCGCTACTCTCCGCGCCTCTACCCGCGTGCCGCGGTCGCTGAAGCCGGGGTAGTTGCTCATGGTGATGGGTCGGATGTGGAAGTAGTCCCCTGCCAGCTCCACCGGGTTCAGGGGCGAGGCCATCACGCTCTTGAAGTGCTGCCACCCTTGGAACTGGTAGTTCTCCCACGCGTGGTAGATGATCACCTGCCCGGGCCTCACCGCCGGCGAGACGATGGCCTGGATGCGGAACGACCCCACGTCGTTGAACAGCTCCACCGTGTCCCCATCCTGGACCTCCCTCGCACAGGCATCCTCGAGGCTCATGAACGCCACCGGCTCGCCCCGCTGCAGTTGCATCAGCAAGCTGTCGTCGACCCACGCCGTGTGGATGCTCCAGCGGGCGTGCCCGCCGCTGATCTGCAGGGGATAGTCACCGCCGGCCCTTGGTGGGTCCTTGTGCACCGGCAGGTGCTCCCCCAGTTCCATAAACAGCTCGTGGTCCAGGTAAAACTGGATCCGGCGGGTGAGGGTGGGATACGGCTGCTTCTTCTCTGTGTGCCACGTCAGGGGTATCACTGGCTGGCCGGGCTCTATGTCGCACGCCGCCCCGATGGAGCGCATCCCGGTGCCCACGCCGGTGAAATGGGCTATCCCCCGCTCCTTGAACTCTTCCCAGTCCATCGGCTCCACGTTGCTGGCGTTCAGGAAGGCGTCCCTGGCCAGCCCCTCCTCGTCGCTCTCCGTGTACAGTCCACCGAAGGTGATCTTCTCCTCCAGGCCCCCGATGCGCCGCTCCACCCCCTTACCGTCCACGTAGCCGGTCATCCCACGCTCCCTGGCCCGCTCCTCCATCTTCCTGGCCAGCAGTACAAACAGCTCCCACTCGCTCTTGGACTCGTAGAGCGGCTCCGAGGCCCGATCGATGAGGTGGACGAAGGGAGCGGCCGGCATGCCCATCAGGAACAGCGAGTGCCGCTCGTACCAGCTACAGGCCGGCAGGACGATGTCCGAGTACAGCGCCGTCGAGCTCCAGCGCCAGTCGATAGTCACCATCAAGCGCAGCTTCGGTAGGAAGTGCTGCAACAGAGTGTTGGTGGAGCGCACCCGCTTCAGGAAATTGCCACCCATGGCGAACACCACCCTGGGCTCCTTGTCCGGCCCCGGGGCCATAAATTGCCATCCCCTGGCAAACGCCTCCCGCACGTACTCCCCCACCGGCCGCTTCAGATAGGGGTCCCAACTGTTGTACTTCTCGCTCTGCTCCAGGAGCCCACCGTGGATGTAGTACATGAGCGAAGTGGGCGTGATGTCCCCCCGGGCGAAGGCCTCGTGCATATATTCGTACAGGATCATCTCGTCGGTGAAGCCGTCTTCCCGCCACTGCGCGAAGCGAGGGTCCGCCCCAGCCGCGGACAGGATGATCTGGTCCCCTCGCTTCTCCAGCCCGCCCAGGGATGTGTCCAGCCCCAGCATCGACTCGGCGTTATAGTTGCCGCCCTTCCGGCCCATGTTGCCGGTGAGGGCGAAGACCAGCAGGATGCATCGCTCTATGAGGTCCCCGTGGTAGAACTTGCCCCACCCGCAGGTCTCGATGTTCACCACCCCGCCGGCCGCGGCCACCTCCCGAGCCAGCTGTTCGATCATCCGTGGCGGCACGCCGGTGACGGCACCAGCTTGCTCCGGCAGGTAATGCTCGTCCAGATGGCGACGCAGCACCTCCATCACCGGCAGCACAGCCACCGTCCCCTGTAGCGTTTCAACCTGGTAGGTGCCCTCCATGGCCGGCACCATCCCGTCAAGCGCCAGGCTCTTTCGGGGCGCTTCCACCACCCGGCCCGATGCCTGGTCGTACAGGTAGAACACGTCCTTGCGCCCGCCGCGCTTCAGGTCCTTCTCTCTCAGGAATCTCCCCGTAGACTCCACCACCAGCAGCGGCAGGTCCGTCTGCTCGCGGACGAACCCCTCCTTGTAGAGCCGCTCCTTGACCATGACCTGGCACATGGACAGCGCCAGCGCGGCGTCGCTGCCCACGTTCACCGGCACCCACAAGTCGGCGTGGATGGCCGAGGGGCTGTAGTCGGGGGTGATGGCGACCACCTTCGCCCCGTGATAGCGCGCCTCGGCGATGAAGTGGTAGTTGGGAATGTTGGTGTAGACAGGATTGCCTCCCCAGATGAGGATCATGTCCGCGTAGTACCAGTTGTCGGCCGAGTCCCCCTCGATGATCTTCCCCAGGGTGATCGCTACTCCCTGGTGGTCGTCCCCGTTGTCAGCCGTCACGTTAGCGCTGGGTGCACCCAGCGCTCCGAAGAAGGCGTTAGACCCGGTCCCCACCGTGTCGGTGTTCTGGACGTGGGTCCCACCACACTGGACGATGGCCTGCGGCCCTTCGTTGGCGAGGGTGTCCAGGAGGGCATCGGCTATCTCTGTGAGCGCCGCGTCCCAGGTCGTGCGCTTCCACTTGCCCTCGCCCCGCTCGCCGACCCGCTTCATCGGGTACTTGACGCGGGTGGGGTCGTACATGCGCTGGGCGTAGCAGACGCCCTTCTGGCAGCCGCGGGGGTTGAAGTCGGGGGTGTCGGGATCGTTCGGGGCGGGGTAGTTGGCCGCCTGCTCCTCCCGCAGCACCACCCCGTCCTTGACGTAGAGGTTCATGTTGCAGGCGCGCTGTATACCGCAGTTGCTCTGGTGCGATGCCTTCACCACCCGGTCCCAGTCCCACTTGCGCCGCCGCAGCGCCAGCAGGTCGTACTCGGGGACCTCGCCCGGGGCGAAGCCATCCTGCTTCAGCCCCTCCAGCTCAAGGTTCAGCCTGATCATGTGGGCCTCCTCAAAACGCGCCGAAGGATCATTTTTGGATCAGCCGCATCAATTAAGACCGTAAAATTTTCGCGGATTTACCTCAAGAATTTTGCTGACCGTCGCGGGCGCAATCCGCTTGTCGTTACGCAGCAGATGAATGGCGTTGAGCTCGCTGGATGGATCATGGTGACCATAGTCGGTCCCGATCATCAGGCAATCCTCACCCGCGTGGCTCAAGACGTAGGGCAGATCGTCGGTGTTCTCGCAGGCGACCCACATATGATTGGCGGTCAGCGCGTCCGTCGGAAACGACTTGCCCTTACGCCGGAAGCGGTCGGCCAGATCGTTCAGAACATAGGGCACCCATTGCGCGCTGACCTCAACGAAGCCCCAACGGACGTGCGGGAACTTGCTCGGAATCTCCTTTTCGAGAAGCGTATGAAATGCGCCGACTACAGCCAGCTTGAACTTGGTAAAAGTCGTGTCCTCGTTGAAGAAGTCGTGATGAAGGAAGCTCCCGTTCGCGGAATGGATGCAGATCGGTAGATCAAGATCCCGGGCCATCTCCCAGAGCGGGTAGAAATATGGGGCGCCGAGCGCCCGCTCGCATTCCAACCCCCGCATAAAGATGCCGCAGGCCCCGTTGTCCTTAGCCCACGCAAGTTCGTCCCTGATCGCAAACGGCGCTTTCTCGAGGAGGCGAAGCGGAGGCTTCGCCACCCAGCGCAACCGGCCCTTGCCCTGTCGCCAAAGATCGGCCATCCAGCGGTTATAGGATTTGCACAGGGCGCGCTCACGCTCGGCTTCCTGTACGACCGGCCGGAGAAAAAGCGTCGGATAAAGGACCTGCGTCTCGATGCCGAGCTCGTCCATGTGAGCGAGCCGCGCCTTGACGCTTAGCATCTCTCGCGATTCCTGTGGCGTGTCGGTACCGACGTTGCGATCCTTGCCGAACGCTCGGCCCTCGATCATCCAGAAGTCACGCACGGCGAACCCTTCGTTGCTGAGAATTTCATCCCCGAAGGTCTGCCTCAAGAGTTGCGGCGTGAATCGTCGTTCATACCCTTCCAGATAACTCCAGGTCTGCACCGTCTCGATCACATGAGCGTCAGCGTCAATCGCTCCCATCGGCTTCCTCCGGCCCTCCCGCTAACGAGCGACGGCCGCTACCTGGGCCCAAGCTTTCTGCACTTCCTGGCTCGAACTGATCAGCGCAAAGTGGGTGGCCATGTTCTTGAGCGAGTAGCGCTGAAGGTCCAGGTCGTAGGCACCTACGCAGTCCGCCAGCACCACCGTGTAGTACCCGCGTGCGAAAGCGTCCCGCACAGTGGCCTCCACACAGCCGTTGGTGGCGATGCCAGTGAACAGCAGCGTCTTGGCGCCCAGTATCCGCAGCGTGGCGTCCATCTTCGGGTTGGTGAAGGCGCTATGGTGCCACTTCGGGATCGTCACCTCCCCGGAACGTGGCGCGACAAAATCGCAGATTTCCCACCCCCAGGTCCCCGGGATAGTGTACTTGGCTCCGCCGAGCCCAACCCGCTGACGCCGCGCCAGGATCGGCCCGTTGTCGTGCTCCGCGTCGGTCTGGGCCTGAGTGTAGACGACGGGCACACCGATTGCCCTGGCGGCCTCCACCATCCGTTGCGTGGGCTCCTTCATTGCCTCGATTGTGGTAAGGTCCCCCTTCATCCTGGCGCCGCCTGGAGCGGAGAAGTCGTTCTGCACGTCGATGACGATGAGCGCCGTGTGCTCCGGCCGCACCGCCTCTACTAACTCGGTCCACACCTCCTTGACCTGGGGCTCCCACGGCTCGGCTTCCGGGTCGAACTCGTAGTCGGCGATAACCCGCTTCTCAAAAATCGGGCGCCCAAGCTCCGCCGACACCCGCTGGTGGAGGGGGTGGTCCACGTAGCGTTTCAAGGTTTCCAGGTTCTCGACTACGGCGACCATGGCATGGGAGAACTCGCCGTCGCCGCGCAGGTTCGGCCCCATCGACCAGCTCACCAGCTCCGGTATGGCGTCTTTCATGGAGTTGTAGCCCGCCACCATAGCGTCAATCTGCTCCTGGGAGGTGCCGGGCTTGACCTTGACGAGGACAACATGCTTGATCATCACTGCCTCCGAAAATGGTTTAGGGGCCCTAT
>MGSI01000052.1 GCA_001798455.1 Deltaproteobacteria bacterium RIFCSPLOWO2_02_FULL_57_26
AGCCCTCTACCTAGCCAAAACGAATGGCAAGGACCAAGTCCAGACCGCCTTGTCCAGAAATTACATCCAAGTAGTCAAACGGTAATTGGATAACGCTATGCAGTGGCGCTCCGCTTGGCAGATCCAGGTAGCTCACTCCAAGCCGTCCGGCGCTTTGGCGTAATCCTCTGCGCATTTCCCCCCTTTTTTCTCGCCTGCCAGCGCTAACTTTGGATTGACCTCTCGACGCCGCCATGTTATGCGAAAAAAAGCCTGGAAGTCTTTACAAACTTTTTCTTTTCTGTATAGAGTCTGTAACTCGATTTAGGAAAGCTTATGGCGACGATCATTGACGGAAAAGCTCTCGCGCGAGAGATCCAGAAACAGATCAAGGAAGAGATCGAGGGTCTCAAGCGCAGATGGGGACTGGTCCCTGGCCTGGGAGTGGTTTTGGTCGGAGACGACCCGGCTTCTCACCTGTACGTCAGGAACAAAGAAAAGGCCTGTAAGGAAGTGGGAATCCGCTCTCAGGAACATCTCCTGTCGGCGGTGGTTTCGGAGAAGGAGCTGCTCTCTCTCATCCATAGCTTGAATCGCGACAAAGAGATTCACGGGATTTTAGTTCAGCTTCCGCTGCCGCCTCATATCCAGGCGCAGAAGATCCTGGAAGCAGTCTCGCCGCACAAGGATATCGACGGGTTCCATCCGGTCAACCAGGGGCTTCTGCTGTTGGGCGCGGAAGGTTTCCAGCCGTGCACGCCGATGGGGATCATGCGCATGCTCGATTCTGTGAGCTGTGATCCGAAGGGCAAAAACGCCGTTGTCGTGGGCCGCAGCAACATCGTCGGGAAGCCGGTTGCCTTGATGCTCTTGGCCCGGCATGCGACGGTGACCATCTGTCACTCCCGCACAGGTCACCTGCGAGATGAGGTCAGCCGGGCCGATATCCTCGTCGCTGCCATCGGCAAACCGGGGTTGGTCCGTGGCGACTGGATTAAGCCCGGCGCGGCCGTTATCGATGTCGGCGCCAATCGGCTCCCGAGCGGCAAGCTGGTGGGAGACGTAGAGTTCGAGACGGCCAAAGAGCGCGCCGCTTGGATTTCACCGGTGCCCGGGGGAGTTGGGCCGATGACGATTTGCATGCTTCTTTTCAATACCCTGAAGGCAGCCAAGCAATCGCTCCAGCGGGAAGCTTGAGCCGGTTCGCGTGGAGGCGGCAACCACACCGTTGATTCTCAAATCGAAAAGGACTCCGCTTTATCCGGTGCACCGGCGTCTCGGAGCGAAAATGGTGCAGTTTGCCGGGTGGGAGATGCCGGTCCAGTACCGAGGCGTTATCGCAGAGCATCGGACCGTGCGTGCTCGCGTCGGGCTTTTCGACGTCAGCCACATGGGCGAGGTCGAGGTCCGCGGGCCGGGGGCATTGGGTCTCTGCCAGAGGCTTACAGCCAACGACGTTTCCCGTATGAAGCAGGGTCAGGCTCAGTACAACCTCCTGCTCAACGAAGGAGGTGGCATCATCGATGACATCGTGGTTTACCGGCTTGGCGAAGAACATTTTCTCCTCTGCGTCAATGCGGCCAATACCGCGAAGGACTTCGCGTGGATGAAGGACAACTCGGAAGAGAGCGCTGCCGTGGAGGATAAGAGCGCTCATTACGTCCAGTTGGCCCTTCAGGGACCGCTAGCCGAAAAGGTTTTGCAACGCCTAACGGCTCTGTGCCTCGACGGGTTAAAACCGTTTTATTTCTCTTTAGCTGACATCGCCGCCATCCCTTGCCTCGTGGCCCGCACCGGTTATAGCGGTGAAGACGGTTTCGAGCTCTTTTGTGGTGCGGAGCAGGGACCGCGACTGTGGGATAGTCTGATGGAGACGGGGAGCGATGTGGGGCTTGAGCCTGCAGGACTCGGGGCCAGAGACACGCTTCGGCTGGAGCGGGCCTTTCCTCTCTACGGTCATGAGTTGGATGAGACCACCACACCGCTCGAGGCGGGGTTGGAATGGGTCACCAAATTTTCCAAAGGACCTTTTCTCGGCCGTGAGTCCCTGCTGCGACAGAAGCAGGAAGGGATACGGCGCAAACTTGTGGGTTTAGAGATGACGGAACCGGGAATTCCCCGCGGTCATTATCCGATCCTCAAACAGGGAGTTCCCATCGGTGAGGTTACGAGTGGCACGAAATCCCCGACGCTCGGCCGCGCCATCGGCTTAGGTTACGTTAAGGTGGAGGAAGCGGAGGTTGGGAATGGCGTGGCGGTGGAGATACGGGGTCGGCGCGTGGGCGCGCGGATTGTCGCTTTACCCTTTTATCGCCGGGGAGGAAACGAAAAGAAAAGTCTCAGTCACAAGGAGGAGAATCATGGAGTTTCCTGAGTGGCTAAAATATTCTAAGGAGCATGAGTGGGTGCATGTCGAGGCAAACATCGCCACCATTGGCATCACCGAATTCGCCCAGCAGGAGCTCGGCGACATCGTGTATGTCGAGCTGCCCGATGTGGGCGAAAAGATCGTCAAAGATGATCCCTTCGGCGCCGTGGAATCGGTCAAGGCGGTCTCCGACATTTACGCCCCCGTGAGCGGCGCCGTCCTGGAAGTGAACGACGCCCTGCCGGACAGCCCGGAGACGATCAATGAAGATCCTTACGGCGACGGCTGGATGATCAAGGTAGAGATGTCGGATACGGATGACCTCAAAGATCTCATGACGGCGGACGAATACGCGGAGTATGTCGCGCAGGAAAAAGAGGCGGGGGAAGAGGACGAGGAAGAAGAAGAGGAGGAATAAGCCCGGCCGATGCGCTACACGCCCCATACGGCCCTCGATCAGGAGCAGATGCTCGGCGCGCTCGGTTTGAGCCGCATTGAGGAACTGTACGAGCATATCCCGCGTCCCCTGCAGGAGCGGGGAGGGATGGCTCTACCCCCGGGTCTGTCGGAAGTGGGAGTCAAAAAGAAGATGGCCTCGCTTGCGGCAAAGAACGCCACGGCCGAGGACTGGCATTTTTTTCTTGGCGGGGGGATTTACCAACACGCGATTCCGAGCGCCGTCGACGCGGTGATCACACGCTCCGAGTTTTCGACTTCGTATACCCCCTATCAGCCCGAGGTGAGCCAGGGCACTCTTCAGGCCATCTATGAGTTTCAAACCCTGATCTGCCAGCTTACAGCGATGGAGGTCGCCAATGCCGGATTATACGATGGGGCCTCGGCAGCGGCCGAGGCGGTACTGATGGCACGGCGCGTGCAGGAAAGCCGGCGGCGCGTTTTCATCTCCCGCGCCCTTCACCCGCATTATCGTGCGGTCATAGCCACCTACCTGCGGAACCTTGAAGGCGTCGAACTCGTGGAGATCCCATTTGGGCAGAGCGGGGGAATCGATGTGGAGGTTCTCACCCACGCATTGGATGAGACCGCGATGTGTGTTGTAGTGGGGTATCCGAATTTCTTTGGAATCGTTGAGGACCTGCGCCCGATCCGGGAGGTTTGCACTCGCTCAGGGGTGCTGCTGATTACGGTCACGACGGAGCCACTCGCCCTGGCCCTGCTCCGACCTCCGGGGGCCTGGGGCGCCGATATCGGCGTGGGAGAAGGACAGAGCTTGGGAGTGCCGATGAGCCTCGGCGGCCCGGGATTTGGATTCTTCAGCTGCGCGAAGAAATTCGTTCGCAGCATGCCCGGAAGGTTGGTTGGAGAGACCGTCGACAGCGAGGGGCGGCGGGGTTTTGTCCTGACGCTTTCCACCCGCGAGCAACACATCCGGCGCGAGAAGGCGACCTCGAACATTTGCACCAACCAGAATCTCTGCACACTCGCGGCTACGGCTTTTATGGCCACTTTGGGAAAGAGCGGGATGCGCCGGCTGGCTGAGATCAACCTCCGGCACGCGCACGAGGCGAGCGACCGGCTGATCGGGGAAACGGGGCTGGCGGCGGCCTTTAGCGGGCCGTTTTTTAATGAGTTTGTTCTCAAGGTGCGGGGGCTTACCGGATGGCTTCAGCGCTTGGCCGCAAAAAGAATTGTCCCGGGGATTCCTCTGGGCCGTTGGTATCCTGAGCTGGAAGATGCCCTGCTTGTCTGTGTCACTGAGATGAACGACAAAGAGGAGATCGACACCCTTGTCAGAACAGTCTCCGGGGAGTAATCGGCGGGGCGGCGCGCCCCCGCTGCTCTTTGAAAGCGGGTCGCCGGGAAGGTCGGGCTTTTTCTGGCCCGAGGAGCCGGCAACGGGAAAGGCCAGGATTCCTTCCGAGTTCCTTCGGGATGACATTCCCGGCTTTCCTGAGCTGGGCGAGCTGGAGGTGCTGCGTCATTTCACCCGGCTCTCGCACCTCAACTACGCCATCGAGAGCCATTTTTATCCGCTCGGTTCGTGCACCATGAAATACAACCCCAAGGTCAACGAAGCGGTAGCGCGCCTGTCGGGCTTCTCTCTGCTTCATCCCTTCGCTCCTGCTCAGCTCATGCAGGGCGCCCTCGAGCTGCTCTACGGTCTTGAAAGCATGCTGGCCGAAATCAGCGGGATGGACCATGTCACGCTGCAGCCCGCCGCGGGCGCCCAAGGGGAACTCACCGGATTGATGCTCATACGCGCCCATCTTTCCAGCCAGGGAAACCCGCGCCACAAGATCATCGTTCCAGACACTGCCCACGGCACCAATCCTGCTAGCTCAGCGCTGTGCGGGTATGAGGTGGTTCAGATTCCTTCGAATCCTCGGGGGGTCATGGAGGTGGCCGGGGTGGCTGAGGTGATGAACGAGGAGGTGGCGGCCTTGATGATCACCAACCCGAATACCCTGGGTATCTTTGAGAAAGAAATCCAGGCGATCGCGGAGGTGGTTCACGCGAAAGGGGGTTTGCTTTATCTCGATGGCGCCAACCTCAATGCCTTGATGGGCATTGCCAAACCGGGGGATATGGGAGTCGATGTGCTCCACATTAACTTGCACAAGACATTCTCTACCCCTCACGGCGGGGGCGGACCGGGGGCAGGCCCGGTGGGCGTCAAGGACTTTCTGCGGGACTATCTTCCGGTGCCCCGGATCGTCAACGGAGGGGAGGGATACGAGCTGCGCGAGGATTTCCCGAAAAGCATCGGCCGGGTTCGCTCGTTTTTCGGCAACTTCGGAATTCTCGTGCGCGCCTACGCCTATATTCTTTCACTGGGGGCTGACGGTCTGGAGGAGGCCAGCCGTATGGCTCTTCTCAACGCGAATTACCTAAAAAAGAGGCTTGAGGGCACCTTCCATCTTCCTTATACCGAGCCGTGCATGCACGAATGCGTATTCACCGACCGCCTCCAACAGAAGCACGGCGTCACGACTCTGGACATTGCCAAGCGGCTATTGGACTACGGTTTTCATCCTCCCACGATCTATTTTCCCCTGGTCGTTCCCGGGGCGATTATGATCGAGCCGACCGAGACGGAGACCCGGGAAACGCTGGATGCCTTCGCCGACGCCATGATTTCCATCGCGCGCGAGGCCAAGGAAAACCCATCCCTGCTCAAGTCCGCCCCTCATTCCACTCCGGTCGGGCGCCTCGATGAGGCCCGGGCCGCAAGAAAGCCCGTGCTGAGGTGGGAACCCTCTGACAGAAAACAGGCAACAGGCAACAGGCAATAGCAATGGGAAAAGATCACTCCCTTACTCTTGCCTGGTGCCTCGTGCCTAATGCCTGGTTTGCTACGGGGCCAGGCCGTAGTTCAGCCGATTATCGAGATATTCGAAGCTGGCGATGATTTCGAGGCGGTCTTTTCCGATCCAGGGCGGGATGGCATGGAAGGGGGCTGCAGCCTTCACGGCGCGCATGGCCTCCGCGTCGAGGACCGAAGAGCCCGAAGAGCGGATCATTCGGGTCCTCTCCAACTGGCCATTCCCCAGAATGGTGAATTCGAGGACGAGCTTTCCCTGCAGCCCGTAGCGCAGGGCGGGCTCCGGATATTCCCAAACCAATTCAATGGCCCGTTTGATGCTGGCGAAGTAGGAGATGTATTTCGGCTCGCGCGTGTTGAGCTGAACGGCCTCCTGTTTACGCCCGGTTTTCTCCACCTCGGGCGCCCAGGTGACGGGCGGGAGTAGATCCTTGAAGGTGGGGAGCGGGCGCTGCACGATCGTGGGCTGTTCTCGCGCCCGCCGTGGAGGCTCTGGGACCTCCGGGGGCTCTTCGAGCGGCGGCAGCTCTTTTATCTTCTCTGCAACTTCTCCCTTCGGTGTCTTTGTCGGGGCGACACTATTCGTTTCGGGCGAGGTGGTGGAATGTTTCGCTACCTGACCCGGAGGCTCCGGGGGCCTAGTGTTGACTGTTTTGGATCTGTTCGGGGTGTTACGCTTCTCGGTCGGTTCTTTTTTTTGCTCGGGTGACGGCATAAAGGCTATCGGAAACGACTCTTCGACCTTTTCATTTTTCGCCGGTGTGGCCCAGGAACCGAGAATGAGGAGCAGATGTAGGAAGGCGGAGAAAACGAGGAAAGGGACGAGCGAGGCAGGCCTAGAATACACGTCCCTATTTTAGCTCAGCTTCGCTTGGGTCGGCAAGCCTCCGGCCGGCGAGTGTGGCAGCTCAGCGAAAATGACACCCCATAACAGTTAAGTGATTATGTCACCCCTTTAAGGGATCTCTGCAATGTCGTCTGATGAAGGAATCGCTTTGTTTTCTTGCCAGCGGTCCAAGACAAGCTTCGCGGCACCTTCAACCTGGGAAAACTCCCGTTCCATATCGTCCGGCTCTCCGGTTGAAGTGTTTATCGAATAAAATCCGCCGATGACTGCCGTGTCTTTAGGTTGCTGAGGCTTGGCCGTTCCTCCTTCTTTTTCGTAAACCCAGAGGGCGTTACGTCCCTTCGGAAGGAAGTAACGCAAATAAAATTGAGGAACATAGTGATGACGCTTTGCTGGCATACAAACCCTGGCTGCTATTCTCGGTTAGTTCCGATTATATCACGGACAGGAAAAATCCTTACAGGAGGAGTCGGAAGGCGCTCAGAGGGTCCAGGATCGGGCAGAACAACCTAAACAACCCTTGCTGACCTAAGTGCGCCTCATCTTTCCCCATTCCTACTCAGCTACTAGACTGCGCACTAATTAGATCCACGAGGCCGTCAAGTTTCCGGCAGTCTTTGCAGCCAGCACGGCCGCGCGGTGGAGTAGACGAGTCAAGCAACTCGCGGACACGCTTGAGAAGCGGCGGAATGGTTGTTGCGTCAACGCTGATAGGCAGGACATGCGCGGAAAATCTCATGATAAAGCCATCTTGCCGGTGAATCCCGTCCGTTGCCGCGGTACTCCGGTCTGTGTCAGGTTCCGTATAGATCAGAGCCAGGCGCGAAACGCGTCCGAACCCTGATGCCTCCGCAATCACGGCGTAAGCGTTGAGCTGGGTCCGATACACCGGAAGGAGCCTATCCTGTGCTTGTGTGAACTTCGCCGTCTTGTAGTCGCCAATCAAAAGCGAGCCATCGCTCAATTTGAACAGCGCATCCGGCGCACCGGTTAGTAAGATGTTTGTGGAGGCATCCACGGTCGAGAACTTTGTGTAATGCGGAGGCTCTATATAGCCGATAACATCACCAAGGTCTGAGAGCCATGGCGGCGGGCTTCCGTGGCGATCGAACCATGTGTGAACTGTGTTCTTGCTGTAAGAATCGATGGAGCTAAAGATTCCAGGAAAGATCTGAAACGGTAGCCCCGCAGGGGCTTTCCGTTGAATCCAGAAGCAACGCGCGCAGAAGTCAGTAAGGGCAACAGCGCCGAGATCTTTGCCCGAGATCCGTAACTGTTCCATGGGCTTTAGCCGAGCCTATTCCTCACGGGCTTGCATGCCGTCGGGGTGCGGCATCAAGATCTCGACCAACTTTCGCAGAAACTCACCAGTTCGCCGCCGTGTTACTTCGGCCATAACTCACATCCTTTTCGAAGGAGGTTCGATCCGACCTAAGCAAAAAGTAAAACCATTAGGAATATCAGCTAGTTGTCAAGAATATATCAAGGTTTTGATTGGTTAACAAAAGGCCATAGCAGGCTGCTCGACAGGAGGTTCAAGCATAGTCCACGACGGGCACCTCCATAACCTGTGCCCTAGGCCATTTTTTGTGGCCTTCGAGGAGCTTTGAGATACGTCTCCCAACTTCCGCCCGGACCACCTTGGCGCCGCACTGAGGACAAACCCCGGCGGGGACATGGTCGATGACTACGAGCTTGCCACGTACCCAAAAATCCTGCTTGATTCGCTTCTCTATTAGCTTAGCATCGCAGATCTCGCACTCGCCGTAATTGTATTTCATAGAGGCGGCCTCCTAGGCTAATCGATCAACCGCGTAGGTGGTAATCAGGAGCAGCTTCCCTGTGCTCTTTATCCGACAGACCACGGCGATCTCCCTATCGTCGGATGCCCTGCCTACCACCTCGTATCGTGTTCCCCTCGGATCACGAGTGAATTTCCTTCGGATTCTACCACGTCGAATCGCCATTTCAATGTCGGAAAAAATCAATCCGTCCTCGGCCATCTGCTCAAAGAAGTGTGGGATTACGAACTCATAGTCGCCATCCCTTATCTTCTTGCGGAGTCGCGCGATGAGTGTCAATCAACTCTCCCAACCCGGTCACTGTATAAGGCCCTATCGATGAAAGCTCTACGGGGCCGCGTCTGAAAGCTGTTGAAAAATCCTGTCTTCAGGCCGGTCAAAAAGGTCTCAGATGCGAGGCGCGCGAGGAACCCGTGAGCGGAGGCCTACCTTAGTCAGCACGTTGGAGCGAACGGCCCGGAGCGCAACCATCGCAACGCCTGCCATTGGCAGGCTATGGCAGACGGGCCTTTTTCAGCGGCCTCGACTGCCTTACTTCAGGGCCTTCCTTAATAACTTGATCGCATTGGCCGCGTCGTCGGCGCTGTCAAAAGCAAAATACGCCACGCTCTTTCGGCCAAGGGCGGCTGCGGAAAGGCCGCGCAAATTGATGCCGGCATCGGCGAGCGCGCGGGTCATCTTAGTGCCCAGTCCCGGCCGGTCCGGCCCCTCTACGCGCAGGGAATGCAGGCTGTCCGTCGTGCCAAGGCCGGCGTCGATTGCGGCACGCGTTTGTTTAGCTCCCCTGACCGGGGTCAGGAAAACAACCCCTTTGCCGGGCTTGTCAGGAGCGCGTCGGGAGATGATAAACTCGAGGCTCGCTCCGGCCTTCGCCAAAGCCTCCAACTTTTCAGCCAGTCCGCCCGGGCGGTCCTCGATCTCCGCCGCCCACACGTCTATTTTACGAATAGAATACGGCATGGTCGCACCTCCTTATTCGGGCCATCTTTTCCCGTGAATTCTAGGCGATCTGCGGGAGAGTTTACAAGGGAAAAACGGGACAGGATAAAACAATGATAAATCTTCTTCCGTGAATTCACCTCAGGTTGACGCAATCACCTGGCATCCTGCAGTTGTTTTATAGAAGATTTATGCGGGGCGGGAGCGGCCGAGGGTTTCGGCTTTGAAAAAGTCATGTCTATCGTTTACATTGTTTCTACGCGGGTCACGAGATCTATTAGAGAGGTTTTTCAATGAGGACGGTCGGCCATTCTCCGCTGGTACAGATCGACGGAATCTTCGCAAAGCTCGAGTGCACGAATCCGTGCGGCAGCATCAAGGACAGGATCGCTCTTTACATCCTTGAGGAGAGCGAGA
>MGSI01000053.1 GCA_001798455.1 Deltaproteobacteria bacterium RIFCSPLOWO2_02_FULL_57_26
ATGGAGACAGGCGGCACTTCAAAACCTCAAACCGCTTCATCATGGAACGTTTCACGATTCAGCCCGAGTTCAACGCGCAGATGACCGACTGGGCAAAGTTTTTTATTTCCTGGAGATTCGTCAAGGAGCCGCGATACAATGCCGAGGCCCGCTCGCGGCGCAAGAGCGTTTCCTATTTTCCCACGGCCCCTGTCCAACCGCTCCCTAATACCTTCTACGACGAGGACAGCCCAAAACCCTGGGAAGCTGTCCTCGACATGCTCCCAACGGACCGGCTTGCCATCCGCCTTGGCCGGCAGTTCATCTCCTGGGGCGAGACCGATGGACTGCGGTTGCTGGACGTCATCAATCCGCAAGACTCAACCTTCGCTCCGCCGGTAGCCCCGAACCTTTTCGACCTGGATGAGACGCGCATCCCCACCTGGGGAATCAGAATGCTCTATACCGCGATCCCTGCTAGCAGCACAACGTTGGAACTTGTCGCTTTGCCGGGCTTCGAAGAGGCGAAGCAGCGTGTTGACGAGGTGGTTGGCAGCAACGACACCCGGGATGGAATAGTTCGATATGGAAGATGGTCGGCCCATCCGGAGACGCGATTGATTATTGCGGGGCGAAATGCCTTCGGCAACCTTTACGCCAATTCTCTCAGTCCGGCGTCATGTGCCGCCCCTACCATTGGTTGCCTTGTCATCCCAAGCACGACCAGACAGCTTCCCGATGCAGGCGACAACTGGAAAATAGGAGCTAGGATTACTCACAACATCGGCAAACTAAATTTCGGCCTAGGATATATCTGGGGCTACAACCCTCAAGGCGCGGACATGGTGTTTAAGCGCAAGGGAGCAGTGACGTGCTCTGCCCCGGTTGCAGGGCCGTGCCTGGCGGGTCTGGCCCCGAGCGTGGTTAATTTGAGGCTAGTCAATGATCGCACCCACATATTTGCCGGCCACTTTAATTACGCGGTCGATGAGATTCTCAGCATCCCTCTCAATACGGCGATTCGCGGAGAGATCGCCATTTACCCCCAGGAGCCTTATAACATCTCCGAGTTTCCGGGCCGAAACTGCGCGACCGGAGTCCTGACAGGTTTCCGGGTTGGGCCGCGATGCAAACGCGGAGTGGAGGACTCCGACAGCATATTGGAAAAGAACACACTGCGATATGCTCTCGGCTTCGACCGCTCGATCCTTATCCCGTTCCTGCAGGACGATCCGTGGCGCGCCTTTAGAATGTCTTTTCAGATCTTCCAGCGAATCATCCTGGATCACGAGCACGGAATCCATCTTTTCTCCACGGCCGAAAAGATCAAAAAGGTTTCCAACTTCCTGACCTTTCGAGTTTCCACGGGCTATCGGGGTGACACGATTCTGCCGGATTTGTTCGTGGGCTACGATCCAGCAGGCTATTGGTCGTTCAACCCTGCCGTCAGCTACGCGCCGCCATGGAACGAGAAAATCAAGCTGACCCTGACTGCGGCCCTTTACGGGGGCCATAACAAATTCGCCTTCCCGGGATTTTTCAGCGAGAAGGACTCCGTTTTTCTCAAGATGCGCTATCAGTTCTAACGATTTTTATCGGAGGTTTGACTTAAAATGAAAGCGATAGAAAAAGGAAAGGCATTAAATTCCTTCGGACTGGCGGCCCGGCGTTTTTTCCTCTTCGTGGTGTTGCTAATTTTCTCCTCCGTGAATCTCCCGGCAGCGGAGGTCGACCTCAAACCGGGTGACACCATCGGGCCGCAAAATTGGAAAAAAGTCGAAGACATGGTGGGCCCGAACTTACTGAACCGCATTAAGGCAGGGTACAGCTTCCAGATTAAGGCGTCGAAGCACTATACGTCGCCTAAGGAATACGTCGAGGCGACCGAAAAACATTCCGCCCAGGTCAGGCTCGGCTCCAAAGGGGAACTCTTAAACTACGTGGCAGGGCTGCCTTTTCCCAAAATCGAACCGAACGATCCCCAGGCAGGACAGAAGCTCGCCTGGAACTTCTATTGGCGGTGGCTAGGGGATGACTTCAAAACCGGAGGCGCCACCAAGGAAGGAAAAATTGTCCGATTGGCGATCGAGAGAGACGGAGCGGAGCGGAGAGCGGACCTGGTCTCGTACACGTTGTTTCCACGCACCCGCTACATGCTTTCGCCCAAGCCGGCGATTCCAGGATACGAGCATATCGATTGGAGCCAGATCCGCATCGACACCTATCCACGAGACACGTCGGGAACAACGACGCTGGAGTTCCGCTATGCCGATCCCGAGCGGCCCGACGACCTCTACCTCTACATTCCCAGCATACGGCGCATCCGGAGAGCCACCACAACTCTGAGGTGCCAGACTCTGGCTCCGAGCGAGTTCACGTTGGACGATATCAACACGTTCAACGCGAAGATCACGGATTTCAACTATAAATTTTTGGGCGAGAAGAAAATCCTGACGAACTTCGTCGAGGAAGGCCTGCCTTTCCATCGCAAAACAGGCGATTATCTACCGACCGACGAGAAGTGGGAGGTGCAGGACGTCTACGTCCTGGAAATTACCCCCAAAGATCCGGGCTACTGCTATCCCAAAAAGGTTATGTGGATTGACAAGGTGACCTGGGAGTCCACGTGGGCTTTCATGTGGGACCGAAAAGGCGAGTACTGGAAAGAACAGTTCGCCTTCCGCGCCCCCGTGAAGCTTGCCGACGGAAGAGAGGTCTGGTCGGTGGGAACGGTGGTCATTCACAATGTTCAAAACGGCAGGACCACGCTCGTGACCGCGGTCAGATCGTACAATCGCGGCTACCCGGCCAGCCTGTGGAGCCTGGCCACGTTGCAGAGGATCATGCGGGGTGGAAGCGTGGAATAAACGGTCGGCTCCCCAAATCGCACGGCAGACCGGTTAGATCTCGATGTTCCGAGCGCGAACCAATTCGATATTGCTGATTTTCTCCGCGTGGCTTCTTTGGGCGTTTTTCTCTCTCCCACTCGCCGCGACTGCGCCTTCGGAGCGAGAGCCTGCCTATCGCGATAATCTCTACGACGCGGAGGTCCGCAGCTCCCACGCCTGGATCGTAGGTTATTACGGAACCCTCCTCCATTCGGGAGACCGCGGCCTCACCTGGGAACTGCAACGTAGCGGGACCCAGGAGGCCCTCTTTCGTTTGGCCTTCATCGATGAAAAGCAGGGATGGATTTCCGGTAGCTACGGGACGATCCTGCACACTCGGGACGGGGGCAAAAGCTGGAAGGCCCAGAGTACTCCCACGCAGGAACATCTTTTCGGGCTTCACTTCGCCGACGAGCGCTTGGGATGGGCTGTAGGGAGCCGGGGCGCGATCCTTATAACCGAGGATGGCGGCGCGTCCTGGAAAGACTATTCACTGGGGGAAGATGTCATCCTCAACGACGTCTGGTTTAAGGACCCCAAAGAGGGATGGATTGTGGGTGAATTCGGCCGCATTTACCACTCCCAGGATGGAGGCCACACCTGGCGCAAGCAACAAAGCCCGGTTGAAGTTTCGTTTGTGAGCGGCGAGAGCCGCAACCTCTTTCGCCTCCTTTTTCCGGACTCTCAAGGAGGGTGGGTGTTCGGCCTGGACGGCGTGATCCTGAGAACCGGCAACGGCGAGAGCTGGGAACTCCACCACCCGGATGGGGCCGGGCCTCTGCCGGCGTTACGCCATCACCTTTTTTCCGCCGCGCTCTTTGACGGCAAAAAATGGGCAGTGGGAGAGCGCGGGACAGTACTCGTCGCCGCCGCGGGGCAGGACCAATGGCAAGCCGCGAAGCTCAAAATACCGCCGCTAAGCCTCAACGGGATCGCCTTCGGAAGCGACGGCTTGGGGCTCATCGTCGGGAACCGAGGGTTGATCCTCAGGACCGAAAATGGGGGCGGGGAGTGGAGGCCAATCAGGATCGCGCCTGAGGCAGCCGGGAAGGGGGTGAGCCAAGCCCCGTGAGACACCTGGCTGAATGGATTGTTAAAAAGCGCTTTCCGGTCCTGATCGCGATCGTTCTCGTGACGGCCTTTTTCGGCCTTCGCGCTCTCAGGATCGAGATGTATACGGCCTTCTCCGATCTGATTCCGACCGACCACCCCTTCATCCGTGTTCATAACCAGTTCAGCAAGATCTTCGGCGGCGCCAACCTCGTTTTTCTTTCTGTCGAGGTCAAAAAGGGCGACATCTTCAACCCCCGCACCTTGGCAAAGATCAAAAGGCTCACCGAGGTGCTCGAGCTTACGTACGGGGCCAACAACTATCAGATCTTTTCCATCGCCAGACAGAAAGTGAAGGATGTCCGCGCCACTTCCTGGGGGATCGAAGTGCAGCCCGTCATGTGGCCGCAGGTGCCGCGAACCGATGAGGAGCTCGAGCGGCTTCACAACGCGGTTTACGCAAACCCCACGATCGCCGGGCGCCTGGTTTCCCTCGACGGCAAGGCCGCGCTGATCACGGCTGCCTTCCACGAGGAGCGGCTTGACTATGCCCAGCTATTTCGCCGCATCCAATCGGCCATCCGCGAGGTGGAAGACGAGAACACCACAGTCTACGCCGCGGGCGAGCCCATTCTCTACGGCTGGATCTACTACCATCTGAAGGACATCGTCGTCGTCATCGCGTTCACTTGCCTTGCCCTCCTCGGGCTTCTGATCCTCTACTATCGGAACCTAAACGGGGTGGTCATTCCCGTGCTTTCCGCCCTCGTCACCTTTATCTGGGGGACCGGTTTCACCTCGCTCATGGGATACAACTTCGAACCCCTCGTTCTGGTGGTTCCCTTCTTGATCGCCGCCAGAACCCTCAGCCACTCCATTCAGTTCCGCGAGCGCTTTTTCGAGGAGCTGGACCGATGGGGTGATAAGGAAAAAGCAGCCATAGAGAGCGCCTCCGGCCTGCTCATGCCAGGCGGCGTGGCCATCCTCACCGACGCGGTCGGCCTCACGGTGCTCTTGACCGCGCCCATGCCCATACTCACAAAGCTCGCCATTGCCGGGAGCTTCTGGGTGATGAGCAACCTGATTACCGTGCTGGTTCTCGATCCGATTCTTTGCTGCTACTTTCCCACCCCGCGCCGGCGACCGAAGGGGGGAGAGGGTCACTGGCTCGATGCCCCCTTGCGGCAGGTCGGGCGCCTATGCACGGCCTCTTTGGGCCGCTGGGTCGTGCTTGCGGCCTTTGGCACCATCTTCCTCTGGAGCCTTTACTGGAATCAGTTTCTGACCGTCGGAGATTCGCGCCCGGGCTCGCCCCTGCTGTGGCCCAACTCCGACTACAATGTAAGCGTGCGGCACATCAACGACAAATTCCAGGGCACGGACCAGCTCTATATCATCGTGGAGGGCAAGCGGGAAAAGACGGCGACATCACCGCGGGTCCTGCGCACCATGGAAGCGTTCCAGCGCGAGATGGAACGCTCGCCCCACGTCGGTGGGACCGATTCTCTGGTCGGTCTCACGCGACAGATCAACACCGTGCTGCACAACAACGACCCGCGCTGGGGAATCCTGCCTCGCTCAGAGACGGAAGTGGGAGGGATTCTGATGGTCGCCGAGCATGGCAGCGAGCCCGGTGATTTCGACCGCTGGGTGAACTATAACTTCCAGCACGGCAAGATCACGGTTTTCCTCTACGATCACAAAGGCAGCACGATTCACGAAGTCATCGAGCGCGCCCGAAAGTTTATCGCCGGCCACCCTCTAGAAGAGGCCCAATTCAGGCTCGCCGGGGGGATCGTCGGAGTCCTGGCAGCGGCCAACGAGGTGATGGAGCGAAACCAAAGAATTGTTTTGGGGCTCATGCTCATCGCTCAGCTAATCTTTTGCGCGCTGGGATTTCGGTCAGTCCTTGCGGGCTTCTTCTTCGTCGGCGTAGTCTTCGTCTCTAACATGTTCGGCACTGCCCTGATGGGGTTCTGGGATATCGGCCTCAATGTCAACACGATGCCGGTCGTCAGCCTCGGGATCGGGTTCGGCGTTGACTACGGCATTTACATCGTGTCCCGAGCGATCGAGGAGCATGAGCGACAGAAGGAAAAGCAGGATCTCAGGGCGGCCCTGATCGAAGGCGTGGCCACCGCCGGGAAGGCGGTCCTTTACACCGCCTTTTTGATCTCCGCCGGAATCGCCTTTTGGGCCTTTTCTCCCCTGCGTTTCCAGGCCGAGATGGGCTATGGGCTCCTCATCATCCTCACCATGAACATGCTCGGAGGCCTCCTCCTCCTGCCCGCGCTGATCAGCCTGATCCGGCCAAGGTTCGTGCTGGGCGGAAAAGGGGCTTGAGGAGGAAACAACTCTTATGGCAAATAAGCTCGCCGCGCTGACGTCCAGTGGCTTGTTGTGGGCCTGCCTGATTGTCACCGGCTCGCTGAGTCTCGGCTCAACCCCGACCCTATTCGCGACCGAAAAGGTCAGGCTAGCCGTCCCGGTCGTTGCCGTCATGTACGCGCCCTATTACTTCGGAATCAAGCACGGCATCTACGCCGCTGAAGGATTAGAGCTGGAGATCTCGGCGGCCCGCACGGATCTGGCCCTTGCAGCCTTGGGTACCGGTCAGTTCGATTATCTCGCCCATGGCGGGGCGGCTCTGAGAGCTGCGGCGCGCGGCTTTCCGTTGAAGCTCGTCTTTGCCTTGGACGATAAGGCTCCGTTCTGGCTAGCGGCCCGCCCCGAAATCGAACGGGTCGAGATGTTGAAGGGCAAAAAAGTGGGCATTTCTTTCCCCGGCGATACGCCGCATCTGGTGCTCAGGCGGTTTCTGCGCAAGCGGGGACTCGATCCGGACAAAGACGTTATTTACGTGTCCGGACAGTTCTCTCCTCTAGCGTTTCAGGGGCTCATAGCGGGCGCGCTGGATGCGGCGGTTTTAGCGCCGCCCTTTTCCGTGCTGGCCCAAGAGAAGGGGTTGCGCAGCCTCGCCTTCCTGGGCAAGGAAGTACCCGACGCGCCCGTCGTGGACGGTCTTGTTACCAGCGAAAAAAAGATTCGCTCCCAGCCCCAACAGGTCAAGCGCATGGTGCGGGCAACCCTCAAGGCAGTGGAGCTTTACCGCCAGCGAAGCGACCTCAGCGTACCCTTTCTCGCGGCGGAATTTAAAATTTCCCATTCGACCGCGCAGAAAGTCTACGAGGATGCTCTGGGTCTCCTTACGCGCGCTGGGGAGGTGAGCCCCGCGAAAGTGCGCGACGTGCTTGAGATGGCGAGGGAGACGGGCCAGGACAACCCGGTCATTCCCCCACCCGAGTCGATGCTGGATTTCTCTTTTCTCAAAGAAGCCCAAAGAGAGCTGGTCAAGGTACAATAGCTCTCAAGAAAGCATCGACCTAGCGGAATCAGAACCGACAAAAAAGTGAGAATTACGGCACCGGTAGCGTGTCTTTGCCATCAAGCATCATTCTCTTCCGGCTTGAAATCATAGGCGATCTCTAGAAATTGTTTGAGGATCCGCGCCGTGGCGCCCCAGATATCCCAACCCTGATAGTAAAAGTGATACACGGGATGGCGCCTGTCGGGATCGAAGTAACGATCCTCCGTGACCAAGCAGCCGGGCTGCAGGAGAGCAGAAACCGGGACTGAAAAAACTGCCGAGGTCTCTGCGTGGTTCAAGCGAAATTCATAGGGCCAGGGGATGAGACCGACGAATGGGGTGACGGAAAAATTGTAGGCCGACCTGGTCTGGTCGAGCCGTCCCAAAACCCGAACATGGCCGGGATCAATGCCGATCTCCTCGTAAGTCTCGCGCAGGGCCGCCTCCAGATCTCCCCGGTCCACCGGATCGACCCTTCCCCCGGGAAAAGCCACCTGGCCGCTGTGATGGTTGAGCCCCTCCGCCCTTTGGGTAAAGATCAAGTAGTCTCCGTCCTCGCGCTCCTGGATCGGGACCAAGACCGCCGCTTGGGTATAGTCCCCTCCGCTTAACGTGCGCGGGGTGCGCGCCTGGAGGATTTTGGAGATTGTGTCGGCGGCCATCTTCGGAGAAAAACCGGTTTGATCTCGGCAAGAGTTATGCTAAAGACTCCCGTTAATTTACCGAATCCCCGGCCAAAAAGCCAGTGCCGTGACGCATAGAGAAATCCATCAAGCCATCCGCATCCTGCGCCGAGAGGTGCCGAAATGGCAGACCCCGATCGTCACCGTGGTGGCGCAATCGTCGGAGAGCCCGTTCCATGTTTTGATCTCCTGCATCCTGAGCCTTCGCACTCAGGACGCCACCACGGCCCAGGCCTCCCGCCGCCTCTTCGCCCTGGCAGGCACGCCGGCAGAGATGCGCAGGCTTTCAACCAGGAAAATCGAAAAGGCGATCTACCCGGTCGGATTTTACCGTACCAAGGCCAAAACAATTCGCGAGATCTGCCGCACTCTGATTGAAAATTACGCCGGGCGGGTTCCCGATGAGATTGACGAGCTTCTGAAGCTCAAGGGAGTAGGACGAAAAACCGCGAATCTCGTGGTGACCTTAGGTTATCGGAAGCCCGGAATCTGTGTAGACACCCACGTCCACCGGATCTCCAACCGCTGGGGATACGTGCGGACGAAGAATCCGAAAGAGACCGAGTTCGCGCTGCGCCAGAGACTCCCAAAGCGATACTGGATCGAATACAACGACCTGCTCGTCTCGTTCGGTCAGCACCTGTGCCGGCCGATATCGCCCATGTGCAGCCAGTGTCCGGTGGAGAAGTACTGCGATAAGGTGGGAGTTAAAATTCACCGGTAATCAAAGCCCGGGTTGCAGCATCGGCCGAACTTTGAAATACTGAACCAGTGCCGAAAGGACCGAACAACGGCTGGAAGTGTCTTAACGTTACCGTTAGCGATAAAGAATCTGGCGCCGTCATTGAATACAAGATCCATTGCTATCGGAAAAATGATGGATGGTACGACGAGGTGGGGTATGACAGCCACGAGATCAAGAAGGGTAAAAAGGTTCTGGCGACCCATCTTCATGTTAAGCTCGTTACTCCCTTTAAGGAGCCAAAGGCGGGAGAAGAGGAGCTTCGGCGCATCATTGACATCATCTTGCCGGAGCTGAAGGAGATCACGAAATGAGCCGAATACTTGCCATAAAAGGAGCCGATAGCGAAACAAAAATCGATTATTCTTCTCTTTCGCTCAAGGAAATCCAAAAAAGGATTAAGGGGTACGAAAAGAGCTACGGTAGCTTTACGAAATTCTTACGCGGGTACGATTGTGGGTATAGTCCGCCGGAGGATTATATCACCCTTATAGACTGGGAATGCCTCCTGAACGAAATCAAGAGCAGAAAAAGCACACGCCTCTCTCTAATCAGAGGGGGTAAAAGAAAACCGCGGTAACGGCCCGCGATGTTTCGCTCACTCATCTACTCATTTCTTTTCCGGCCTGAGAACTTCCGGAAAATATCGGGAAGGGGCCCAGAGGTGGGTTGCA
>MGSI01000054.1 GCA_001798455.1 Deltaproteobacteria bacterium RIFCSPLOWO2_02_FULL_57_26
GCTTTCCTCTCTTGACCCTGCCAGCTCGTCGGCTGCTGCCAAAGCCGCTTTATAATTCTGCGGGGTAAGCGAGCAGATTTTTTCTAACCACACTCTCCTCCGCTCCACGAGGAGTTCCATCTCGGCGCTCAAGGCCCGTCCCGGACTGCCCATAGCCAGAGCGGCCAAAAACTCCGCCTGCCCCCGCTCCATACCTTTTCGGGACGCCAACAGGTCCGCGACGAGCGCCACCGGGAGGGGAGTGAAGGAGAGGCGAAGACAGCGGGAAACCAAGGTGGGGAGGAGTCCTCCCGTACTGGTCGAAACCAGAATGATGAGGGAGCTCTGGGGAGGCTCCTCGAGGGTTTTTAACAAGGCATTCTGCGCGGAGCCATTCATCAAAGGGGCCGGGTCCACGAGTGCAATTTTTTTCCACCCGGAAAAAGGCCGGAAGCTCAGCTCCCTTTCCAACTCCCGCACCTGCAGGATGCTGATCTCCTTTTTCCCTGCCGCAGGTTCCAGCACCCTCACGTCAGGATGATTCCCGCGCGCGATCCGGATACAGTCCGCGCACTTCCCGCAGAAATCATTCGAGCCCGCCTGACACTGGATCGCCTTGGCCAATGCCAGGGCCACAGTCCTCTTACCCACGCCGTCAGGGCCCAGGAAGAGGTAGGCGTGAGGCAGACGCCGCTTCTCGAGGGCCTGCCTGAGGATCTCCAATGGCTTTTGGTGCCCGACAATGTCCGTGAAAGGCATATGAAATGACGCGGCCTAGCGCTCCCTCAGTCTCCGATCGACAAGCTCCTTGATCTGATCGTGCACCTGGCGAACCGGGCGGGAGGCATCCAAAACACAAAAGCGCCCCGGCTCCAGGTGGGCTAACTCTAGGAATCCTCTGCGCACCCGTTCATGAAACTCCATCTCCTCCTGCTCGAACCTATCCTGGCCTGTGCGCCCTTCATTTTTCGCGGACTTGTCGGTGGGGCCGATGGACTTCAGCTGCTCCCTGATGCGCGCCAGACCCACCTCAACCGGACAATCCAGGAGAAACGTCAGATCAGGGTTGATCCCACGACTGGCCAGCTGGTTCAGACGTCGGAGGAGATCGAGATCGATGCCGCGACCATAGCCCTGGTAGGCCAACGTCGAATCGCTGAAGCGGTCGCACAGGACCAGCATCCCCCTCTCAAGGGCAGGGCCAATAATTTCTCGGACATGCTGCGCCCGGTCGGCCAGATAGAGAAAGAGCTCCGTCGGTGAGGAGATCTCTTTTTTCCCCACCTCCAGGAGGACTTTTCGAAGCATTCGCCCCAGCGAGGTCCCCCCCGGTTCACGTGTAGAGCGGTAAGCTTCTCCCTGAGACGCCAGATGACTTTCGAGCAGCTTAAGCTGAGTGGTCTTCCCCGAGCCGTCACCGCCCTCAAAAGAGATGAAACGAATCATGAACAGGCTGGATTTGAGAATACAGAAGTCTCACGTCAGAATCCAGCCATCAGACGGTCCTGAATTCTGACCGCTAACTTCCAAATCTTAGGGATGAGTCTAACTCTTCCCCTCGCCCAGGAGAAGATTGATGCCGTTGATTAGCTGAGTGCTAGTGAACGGTTTGGTGATATAGTAATCGGCTCCCAGCTTGTAGCCGCCTAACACATCCTCATACTGAACTTTGGCGGTGAGCAGGATCACAGGGATGGACGAGGTGTCCGGAGTCCCCTTGACCTTGGTCAATACCTCCAGACCGTCCATTTGGGGCAGCATAATGTCGAGAATGATGAGGTCCGGCCTTTGTTCTTCCAGAAGGGTAAAGACCTCAAGGCCGCTATAGGCGCACTGGACTCTATAGCCTCTTCCCTCGAGGATGGTCTTAACGATAGTCACGATATCCGGGTTATCGTCAACCACCATAATCGTTTTCTTTTCGTCCATAGCTCCCCCGTCGAATCCCGCTCAGGCACCTCTAGGAGTCTCGTTTTCTCATGCGTCCGCGCTTGGGCTCAAAAAAGAGCTTTTACTTTAGCACCTCCCCTGAGCTATGTAAAGCGAAGTGTGTCTCTCTGTGGCTGCGACAGGTCTTGACAAAAAACGAGGCTTCGACTACAAACAGCGACAATAATGGTCCCCGGCCCTATCCACTAAACTCCCGGCTGGTAGGGTAGGGGGTGGCGAGAGGTGACCGGGAGGGAGAATCAAAAGGAGGCTAAACATGAGAGGGAAGTGGTTTCTATGGCTTTTAGCGGCACTGATCGGGTCCGCTCTGGCCTTTCCTCCGATGATCTTCGCTGCGGAAAAAAAGGCTGCAGAGCCTTCTGCTCCGGCGAAGATGGAGGAAAAGAAGGCCCCGGAGAAGGCGAAAGCCAAGGCACGGAGCGCTACAGGCGAGCTCGTATCCGCTGATACTAAGACGGGTATGATGGCAGTCAAGGTGAAGGACAAAGAAATGAGTTTCACCGCGGATACCAAGGCTGCTAAGGAGGCGCTCGGGAAGGTCAAGGTCGGGGATAGGGTCACGGTCTCTTATACCGAGAAGGAAGGGAAGATGATGGCCAGCTCCGTCAAGACAGCTAAAGCTCCGGCCAAAAAGGCTGAAAAGAAGGCTGAAAAGGAAGAGAAAAAAGAGGGCAAGAAATAGTAACTCCTTTTAGCTTTCTAACTAGTGATTATGGTCGGGCAGGACTCTCCTCCCTGCCCGACCAGGGCTTTGCCGGGCTATAACTAACCGCTGAAGCCTCCCTCAGTCCTTCCGAGATTCAGTTTCCTCGCGAGCAGGGCGACGCCAAGATAGGCCGCCAGAAGGGCCGAATAGTTGGTTATCATGAACCAGGGGGTTGCCCACAAAATTCCCTCTACTAGCGGGGTCGGGAAAGGCCAGAGATACGGGGTGGGAAAGTATGCTGAGTTGTGGGTGGGGATATCACAGACGATGTGCAGGCTCCAGGCCAAGAAAACCCACGGGGGCCGTTTTCGCAACGCCCAGATAAGAGCGAAAAGGGCGGCCCACACGACCAGACTGTGAGTCAAGTTATAGGCATGGAAGACAAATTCCGGGAGAATGGACAAGGGCGGCGGGCCGGAGATTTGTCCCGCCAACCTAAGGCTCAGCCAACCCGGATGGGAGACATGGAAGAGGCCGAAGGATAGGAGGTCGGGGGCCATTCCCAGAGCCAACCCCGCAGCAAACCTTTTCGCTCCGTGGGGATAGAAAGCAACACCTCCCCACAGTCCATGCGCCAAGACATCCATCGAGCCTCCTGAATTAGACCCCTTACGATAATCTCCTCGACAGCGGGAAAGCTTAGAACCTCTTTCCTAAGCCGCTGAGCCCCCTCCAGGCCTCAGTGCTACTCGAATCTAGAGCCAGCACGTCGCGGTATTTCTCCTCCGCTTCCCTTACCTTCCCGAGCCGCCCGAGGGCTTGGGCCAAAGAAAGACGCCACGCGACATTTCTCCGATTGCGCCTAAGCGCGGCCTCATAAGCGGGCACCACTTTCTCCCACTGTTTCAGCCGGCTATAGGCTTCGCCCAGTTCGCTGTAAAGCGCAGCCGAATCTTCGCCGTTCTCTTGTGATTCTAGCAACAAGGTCAGTGCCTCGGCATCGTTCCCTTTGGCCAATTGCAGCCTCCCCAGGGCAAAGAGAACTCCTGGATGCTTGGGCTGAATCTCTGCTGCCTGCTGGAACCACCTCTGTGCCGCCGAAAAGTCTTTTCGGTGGAGCGCAATACTGCCAAGCCCTAGATATGGGCTGATTTCTTTCACACCTGTGCGCACAATCCTCCTATAGATTTTCTCCGCCTGGGTCGTGTAAAAGTCATCCGCTAAAGCCAAGACTTCTTTGGCTTTCTCCGCTCCGCTTAAGAGCGCCTTCTCCGCCGCCTCCGCAGCCTCGGCGGTCTTGTCCTGAGCCAAAAGTATCTTGGCGCGCAGGAGATAATAGTCCCCATTCCCTGGCTCAAACCTTATGGCCTGCTCCGCTTCTTTTAGGGCTCGGGTACTCCAGCCGCTAGCATGAAAAGCCTGACCCATATAATAGTGGTGCCGAGCCCGGGAAACCCACTCGCTGTTGGAGCCCCAGGGGGGATCGGCCACGAACGATTCGAAGAGCTTTCGGTTCAGAGTCGAGGTGCTCTTTCCTAGGCTGCGGGGAGCGGAATACTCGAGTCGAGCGCTATCGTCCGTGTTTAAATCCGCGCCTTCAGCAAATGCCAACAGCTCCTTTCTCCCCATCCGATAGAAACCCAAGAGAGCGTAGATATCTGAGAGTCCCAGCTTCTTAAAGTCCTCGCGCAAAACGCCCATTTCCGAGAAACGCTTTTTTAGGCGCGGATAATCAAACCCCAACTCCCTCAAGCTACCTACCAGCAGGAAATCGCTCTCCTGCAAATTCCACACTGTGACGAAGGGGAAGGACTCCCCAAAGGTGCGCAGGACCATGCGGAAGTCATCCGGCGACATAGAGTAATTGTGAAACCATTGGGCGAAAATGCCGTGAGGCTTGAGCTTCTTTTTGGTCACAGCGTAGAATTCTTCGGTAAACAGGCTGGCGACTCCAGCGATCCAGGGATTGGAAGGCTCGGAGATGATCAGATCATATTGGTGGGGCGTAGCTACCATGTAATTTCGCCCATCGGTGGGGATAATTCTCACCCTTGGATCCTCGAGAATTTTTCCGTTTGCGTCGCCAAAAAAAGCCGCTGCCTCAGCCATCGCAGGCTCGATCTCCAGGACTTCAATCTTTGTAACCGGAAAAGCTCCCACCGCTTTCACGGTCATACCCGTTCCCAAGCCGATGATAGCAACCTGCTCCGCCGCAGGAAGTAAAAGCATAGGCAGGTAACCGGTCATCAGCATGGTGAGCGCATCCCCGTGGGAGCCATCGATCTTCCCGTTGCTGGTTAAATAGAGGTAATCTTTGTGGGAGCGATGCACGCTGACGGTAGCGGTTAGCCCTTCTCGATAGTAAAGTAATTCGCTGCGCCGCATCTCCTCCAGGCGCAACGAGTCCCGGGGCAAATCCGAGTAATGATCGCTGTAGATGGTGACGCCGCTCGTAAGGATATAGCGGTCCCAGCGCGGCATTTTTAAGGGAATCAGGACTACCGCCGCGAGCACGACCATGCCGAGCACCCAACGCGGCGCTGAGGAAAATCGCGGATCCATTACGACGAGGAACCACCCCACTAAGAGGTTAATCGCTACGCCTAAAAGAATACTGTTTTGCACGCCGATTAAAGGAATAAAAATAAAACCACCAGCAAACGCCCCCAAAATCGCCCCCACCGTGTTGGCCGCATAGGAGGCCCCCACGCTGCTCCCCACATGGTCAAGGCTCTGGGTGAGGAGGTGCGCCACCAAAGGAAAGGTCATCCCTAAAAGCACCGTGGGCAAAAACATAACCAGCGCTGAAAGCAACACTTGAACGGTAAGAAAGAGGGAGAAAGAATCCCCAAAGCCATGAAGGAGTCTGAGAAAGATTAACGGTAGCTTCTCAAACAAAGGAATCGTCGCTAAGGCGGCAAGTCCAACGCCAAGCTCGATTGCTCCAAAAGTGCTCACGCGCGCTTGCCGATTCGCCAGCAACCGCGCATAGACAAATCCCCCCAAGGCCAAACCCACGAGAAAAGTGACCAACATGGTGGTAAACGAATAAACCGAGCTGCCTACGACTAAAGTTAAGGCGCGGGTCCAGGCATTCTCATAAACCAAAGCGGCGAACCCGGAAAGAGCGAAAGAGAAAAGCAGGACTCGCCCGAGCCAGCTTGGCGCCGATCCGCTAGGATCAGCTTCCGCGGCGGCGACGAAAATCCCGCTTGGCTCTTTGAGCCGAATGCGGTCGGCGGCGAAGATGAGCATCGCGATCACCAAATTGACCGCGGCGGCCGCATAGACCGTCCCGCGCATGCCCAGCGCGGGAATCAAATAATAACCGGCCAAACCACAACCCAGAACCGCTCCCATCGTGTTGGTCCCGTAAAGATCTCCCACGCGCTGCCCAAGTCGGGCAAAGCTACGCACAAAGAACCGACTCAAAACCGGCAGCGTAGCGCCCATCAGGAGGGTGGGAAGCACCAAAAGGAAAAGGGAGAGGAAAAAAAGCAGAAGATTGAAAATCAATGGATAGGAGTCATTCAGGCGGAACAGGGGAATGTAAATGATCTGCCCCAGCTTAAAGAGCCAAGGAACCGCAAGACCGTACAGGCCGACGCCAAACTCCAGGACACCATAGAGAAGAAAGCCGTTTTTTCCCCGGTCCGCGATTCGGCCAAAGAGGTAGCTGCCTAACGCCAGGCCCGCCATAAAGGACGATAGGACCGTAGCTATGGCATAGGTGGTGTTGCCGAAAACTTGCGTGAGCATGCGAGTCCAAACCACCTCATAGATGAGCCCCGCAGCACCCGAGAGAAAAAAGCAAACCAGCGCAATGAAAAAAAGCCAATCCTGTCTCCAACGGTCCAAGGTTTCCCTCACCCCCCTCTTCTCCTCGCTTTTCTTACGGTCGAGTTTAGTCAGATAGGGCTGAAAAATCAAAGACGGAGCACCTGGGTGCCCGAGTTTCCAACCGCGCGGAGACATGGTAAATTAAACGGCTCGAGGTTCCACACGGAGGAGGGGGCCGAAATGTCATCCCCGCTAGAAGCAGCCCTGGCGAGAATAAAAAAGCGGGAGGAGAGTCTTTGGGGAAAGGCGCAGATCCAAACCGACCGCTGGCTGGCGCGCCTGGAAAGCAGCCCCTTTTTCCAGCGCTACGGAAAGCTTAAAAGACCCGCTCGCGGTATCCCGAGCCTGCGCGCCGACCCCGCCATCGATCTGGAGTCGCTTTTCGTCATCTCGCTTCTTTTCCACCTCCTGCTGCTGTTTCTGCTGGCACAAATCGCTTTTCGCCCCCCGTTTCCAGCTCGGCCTGAGCCCATTGTGGTTCACCTTCTAGAGTCTGTGGCACCCTCGCAGGAACGTACGAGGGAACCGAGGAAAAAGGCAAAGAGAAAGGCTTTATCCCGAAAGCGAACCTCTCCGCCACCCGCAC
>MGSI01000055.1:0-4696 GCA_001798455.1 Deltaproteobacteria bacterium RIFCSPLOWO2_02_FULL_57_26
GAAACTTGGGTAGCGCGGAGCGGGTCAAGATATTATCCGGCAGGGCGCGATCGGCGAGTTCGAGTTTCATCGCACCGATCCACTTTGACTCGGAAGCCCGCGTCGCTCTGGACCTGCTCGCCATGAGGCCGTCTCAGCCGGGCCTGGCGAAAACCCTGAAAGAGTACGATCCACCCATCGTCCCGTTGCGTTATCTGATCTACGACGAGGTGGTCTTCCTCTCCGGGGTAACCTCCACCCTCCCCGCTCTGGAGAATCAGGTCGCCGAGATCCTTTCCCGAATTTCGGGCTCCCTGGCCGACGCCAGCACCTCATGGGAGAAGGTCGTCAAGGTCTCGTTCTTTCTCCATCGGGGTCAGAAGCTGGAGGCGCTCAAGGAGTCTTTCGGGAAGGTCATCCGGGCGGCGAGCGCGCAAGCGGAATACGCCCTCGTCGACGGTTACTCTGCCGCGGGGAAGCTGATCGAGATCGAGGTCACCGCCACAAAGTAGCGCCGGTCGAGACGCCGCATTTACCCGAAGCTTCGGTCCTCACCACCCGGAAGCGCGAAGGCAAGCAAAGCGATCGTGACCGCAAGCAGAGCGGCGGCGCTCAGTCCCAGAGACCAGTGAACCCCGATGAGACCTCCGAGCACCCCTACCGTCACTCCGCTAAAGGCGCGCAGTCCATTGCCTGACATATTGAAGAGGCCAATCAAGCGGCCGCGCAGCTGCGATGGCGCCAGGAGCTGCACCAGGGTCTGAGCCATAGAGCTAAAGGTTAGGTTGAAAAACCCGGCCAGAAACAAGAGGAACAAAGCGAGCGGATAGCTCGTCGCGGCGGCGAACGCGACGATCGTGACGCACCATAGGCCGGCCGCGATAACCGCGGTGCTCGCCCTTGGCAAGAGCAGACTGCCCCCTTCCAGCAAGAGTCCCCCGATCACGGCTCCCGCGGCATTGGCAGCCAGCAGCGCGCTATAGGCGAACCCCGCCTTGTCCGTGCCGAGGTCGTGGGCGTACTCCGGCATCTGGGCTTGAAAAGCATTCCCGACGAACAGGGAGGAAAGGCCGGCGAGCGCTACCATAGATATAATGGCGCGGTTGCTGGAGACCTCACGCAGAAGCTTTACCGCGTCTTTGAATCCCAATCCGCGCGCCCGACTGCCACGAGCAACTTGCCTGTGGTGTCCCGTATAGGGGATCAGCATCAACCATACGGTGAGCGGGAGGTAGATCAGGGAATTAACGAAAAGCCCGACGGAAGGGCCGAGAGCCAACATCAGCGCGCCGCCTACGGCCGGCCCGAACAGGACCCCCAACTGCCGGCCGGTGGCGTTCAGCCTGACCGCGCTCTGGAGATGCTCCGAGCCGACAATGTCGTGGATGATAAGCTGGCTGCCAGGCACCCAGAGAACCCCTGCCAGCCCGTGAATCACGAGCAGAACACAAGCGTGCCAGACCTGCATGGTGTTGGTGATGAACAAGAGGCCCCAGGTAAAGGAAACCACCATGTACATGACCTGCGAGATCTGGATGATTCGGCGGCAATCATACCGGTCCGCCAGCGCCCCGAAATAAACCGAGAATAGCAAAAAGGGGGTCCAGTGACTGATGACGGCAAATCCTCCCAAGACCGGTGACTTAAAGACCTGAAAGATGACCCAGTAGCTGATGACATGTTCGATGTTATCCGCCATCATCGAGAGCATCGTCCCGATGAAATACGCGCGGTAGTCGCGGTGCTGCAGCGCGGCGAAAGCAATTTGTTTCGGCCTGCGGACGCCAGGACGCGCAAGAACGCCCTCGGTGGGATTCTCGCCTTCGACGTCGCTCGACGGTAGCGATTGCAACTTGAGTTTAAGCGCTTGCCAGGGGGACAAAACACACCTCCGTATTCACGTGCCAGCCTGCGTCTGAGAGCTTAAAGGACGGCAGAAGAGGAAAAGATATTGGGGCAAAGAGTAGCGAAAAATCCCCTCCAATGCAATCCACGACGCAACCAACGGCGCTATAAAGCCATCAGGCGGCAATGAACCCTTGCTATTACTCGCTTCTCGCACTAAGTTAGTCTCTTAACTCATCCAAGTCGCATGCTCCAAATCGGAAAGCACGACTACCCTGCGCCTTCCTTGAGATTCTATCCTGGGCGATGAAACCACAACCCTCCTCCCTAGAAGATCTTATCCGTACCTGTTCACGCGCCTTGGTGATTGGGGTGGGCGGAGGAGGAGACGTGGTCGGGGCTCTGGCGGCCGCGCGCTTCCTTGAGTTCTGCGGCCTGGAGTTTTGGCTCGGCGGCCTTTCATGGGAGCGCTCGGTCTTCGACCCGGTTCCCGGCCCCCGCTCCCTGAACCAAGTCGAAGAGGTCCGCCCGCTTCATCCCTATGCGTGGTTAGCCAATCCTAACAGCCGGACATTCACCGGTGTTCCCTTTGCCGAATCCAAAATGGCCGGGATTATTGGCCGCGATATCCTTCTCATCGACATCAACGGGGGAGTGCAGGGCGCAGTGGAGGGATTGGAGGCGGCCCTGAAAGAGTTTCAGACCGATTTGCTTGTGGGCGTAGATGTGGGAGGCGATTCCTTGGCGCAAGGCGATGAGCCGGGACTTCGAAGCCCGTTGGCGGACTCGGTCATGCTCGCGGCCTACGCCGAACTTGAGGAGCGAGGTCAACGGGTGCTGTGGGCCGTCTTCGGCTATGGCAGCGATGGGGAATTGACGACCGAGGAGATTGAGGCGGCGCTCCAAAAGGTGGCCAAGGCGAGGGGCCTGCTCGGGGCCTGGGGTCTGACGAACAAAGTCGTTTCCGAGCTGGAGCAAGTCGTTCAAAAAGTACCCACCGAAGCCAGCGCGATACCGGTGGAATGCGCGCGCGGGGCCTGGGGAGAGAAGAGAATCCGCCAGGACAAGAGGAGAGTCGAACTTACTCCCCTGACCACGCTCACGTTCTTTATGTCGCCTACCGTCGTTTTTCACACCCTGTCGCGGCCGGCCCAAGCCGTGAGGTCAAGCGCCTCTTTGGAAGAGGCAAACCAGGCACTGCACGCCATGGGTCTCAAAACCGAGCTCGACTTGGAACGCGAGAGATACAAGGAAAAAGAAAAGCCCGGCTAAGAACACTTGTAGATTGGGACAGAACGAGCCCCTCCGATGATCAGCAACTTGAATCCAGATGTAAAGATCATTTTGCTTGCCCGCGGCTTAAGGTCCTTCGCCTTTTCTAACCTCAATGTGGTCTTTGCGATCTATCTAAGTAAGATCGGTTACTCTACTCTCACCATTGGCATCGTCCATTCCGTCGCTTACATCAGCGGCGCGATCCTGAGCGCGCTTTGGGGATTTTCCTCCGACCGCCTCGGCCGCAAAAAGATTCTCATTTTGCTCTCGGTTCTGACCATCCTCTCGACCTCCATCTACATCTTCTCCACGCACCTGGCCATGATTCTCCTGGCGGTGGTCCTGGTCAACGTTGGAGCGGGCGGCACAGCGGGAGGCGGACAGGGAGGAGGACCTTTCAACCCGGTAGAGCAGGCCTTTCTCGCCGAAAAATGCAAGGCTGAGGAGAGAAACCGGATTTTCGGGGTTATGGCCTTCATCGGTTCGGTGTTGGGATCCTTGGGGGCCCTGGTGAGCGGTTTGCCGGAATATCTCGAGGAGGCGAGGGGATGGAATCCAATCGCCTCCTACAAGCCGCTATTTGCTTTGACCGTTCTGTTCTCTATCGCCTTCATCTTTCTTTACCGGTCCCTGAAAGAGGACCCACCCCCCCGCAAAACCCGCCAGATCATCTCGAAAAAATCCGGAATCTTCGTCACGAAGATGTCGCTCCTGGGTATCGTCGATAACCTCGGGGCAGGAATGCTGAGCCCGTTGATCTCCTACTGGTTCTATCTCCGCTTCGGCGTGGACCTCAAGGCGCTGGGGGTGCTCTTTTTCCTGTCCTATTTACTCGCGGCGATCTCTTTCCTGGTCGCGCCTCTGATCGCCCAACGTATTGGCGTCGTAAGAACCATGGTCTTCTCTCACGCGACGGCTTCGGTTTTCTACCTCATTCTTCCCTTCGCTCCGACTTTCTACTTTGCCGGGATGATCCTGGTCGCTCGCTCCTTTCTCGCCTACATGGACAATCCCCTACGTGAATCCTACACGATGGCGATGGTAAAATCGGAGGAACGAGGGTCGGCCGCCGGCGTGACCAATCTCGCACGAGTTGTCCCCTTCGGGGTCAGCCCGACGATTTCCGCCTACATGATGCAGAGCCTCTCACTGACTATCCCCCTGGTGATTGGCGCTGCCCTTCAATTGACCCACGACATCACCTTCTACTACCTGTTCCGGCATGAGAGACCGCCGGAAGAAGCCAGAGTCCGCGAGATCAAGGTTGAAGGGATCAAGGGATGAAGGGTTCAAGGGAATGAGAAATGGCTCTCCCCTATTTCCATAGAATTGTGGAAGAGAGAATCCACGAGGCGCAGCAGGCTGGAGCTTTCGGCAATCTCCCGGGGAAAGGAAAGCCCTTAGAGCTCGAGGATCTGAGCTGGGTGCCTGAAGATCTCCGCGCCGCCTATATCATGCTCAAGAACGCTCACGTCCTGCCGCCCGAGGCGCAATTGCTGAAGGAGATTCATACCCTCGAGGATCTGCTGAAGTACGTCGAGGACGAAGGCGAGCGAACCGCGATCGCGAAGAGTCTCTACTGGAAAGTGATCCATCT
>MGSI01000055.1:4702-6947 GCA_001798455.1 Deltaproteobacteria bacterium RIFCSPLOWO2_02_FULL_57_26
GCTTAAACGCCGCTCGCTGCCACTGGGAACCGCCCGCTATTACAACCGGAAGCTCGTCCGGAAGTTTTCGTCGAAATAACCCGTTCTCTCTTCATGTCACCCTGAGCCCGCGGCGAGCTGAGTTGAGCGGAAGCCCCGCCCTGACTTCGGCGAGCTCCCTTCGGGATGATCGGTACAGAAAAAATTTTGATGCCTGCCGAAAGCGAAAAGGAGATCAGAGTGCTTTATAGGCCGAGGATAATCCGGACGCGCCTTTGCAGCTCGTCCATTAAATCACCCGGCAACACGCCGATCTCCTGTCGGAAAGACTCATTGGCCACGGCGATCAGTTGTCCCACCAGGACGTCGCTGTCGCGTGCAAGCCCACCCTCGCCCTTGCTGAGCCGAAGCCTCAGGATGCCAGGGTCTTCAACCAAACGGGTGGTGGTAGGGATAACGATGGTGGATGGGTAACCTGCCTCGTTAACAAGATCAGATTGCAGGACCACGGCGGGACGGAGCTTGCCCGGTTTGGTCTTGACGCGCGGGTTGAGGTCGATGATGTAGAGATGCCCCCTCTTGATCTCCATGGACTAATCCGTGCTATGGCGGGCCATTCCTGCGCTCAACAGCTCTTGGTTTTCTTCTCTGTCGGCTTCCGCACAGCGCTGGACGGATTTTTGAATCTCCCGTCGCAGACGCTCCTCCTCAGCCTTCTTCTCCAAGGCCTTCAGGGCGACCCGGATCAGCCCCGACTTGGTGGAAATGCCGAGCTCCTTCCGGAGCCTTTCGATTTGCTCTTCTTCCTTCTTCGAGACAGCAATGGCTCCCATTATGTATTCTCCAATAGATTTTATTAGTGAATTTATAATACATGAGGTCACAGAAATCAAGGATGGACTTTAACCTGCAAACCCTTACCCCCCTTTGACAGCCGTTTTTTAATCTGATATTGGTCAGACCAGCAGACAGCTAGACCTGATCATGCTCAAAGCCATTAAAAAAACACGGATTTACGAGGAGGTCGTTAGCCAGATCCACGACCTCATCCGCGAAGGGAAGCTCAAGGCCAGGGACCAACTCCCTTCGGAAAGAGAGCTGGCGGAGACTTTTAAAGTGAGCCGCTCCTCCGTGCGCGAGGCGTTGCGGGCGCTAGAAGCCGAGGGATCGGTTATTAGCCGGACGGGCATGGGAACCTTCGTAGCCGACCTGCCGATGGAATCGCTGGTTTCCACACTGGCAACCCTTTTAAGCAAAGAGAAGGATGCCCTGGCGGATATCTTCGAGATGCGAAAGCTCATTGAGCCCGAGATCGCTTCTCTGGCCGCGGAACGAGCGACCAGCAGAGAGATCGAGCAGTTGAAAGAAATCCTGGACAAGCAAGCTCAAGAGGTCAAAAAGGGCGGGACGGGAGTAGAGGCGGACAGTGAGTTCCACTTCACGATCGGACAGGCGACGCAGAACCTGGCGCTCGAAAAACTGGTTTCCGCTCTGATGGACATTCTGAGCCGCAGCCGCGAGGAGTCGCTCCAGACCCCGGGCCGCAACGAGGTCTCCCTGGAATCTCACCTCAGGATACTGTCGGCGATCGAATCTCACGACAGAGAGGCGGCGCGGGAGGCGATGCTTCGCCACATCGAACAGGTGGAGCAGAACGTGCTCCCGATTAAAAAAACTAAAAATCAGATCAGTCACGCGAGCACCGACTTGAGTGAGAGGAGTATTTCTTAAAGCGCTCGAGCCAAAAAAACTATCGGAGGAATCCATGATTAAACGCGTAGAAATCAACTACCGGGGGATTTTCCAGAAGAACCTGGGCAAGAAGATCGGCAGCGACATCGTGATGATCGCGAGCCGAATGGGGCAGAGGGCATTCTCCAACGGCCGTTACAGCGACTCGCCGGAGAGAAACGGGATCCCCTGTAAATACTTTGCCTTTGTTTCGCCCGACCTCTCAGAGGAGGAGCTGGAAGCGGAATGCGGCGCCAAGCTCGAGATCGACGAGGCCGATATCTCGGTCGTCCTGGACGACACGATGTGCAAGGGCGTGGAGCCCTGGGGTTGGCATGGTGTGCGGCCCATCAATGAAAAGGTAGTGAACGGTGGTTCCCTTCTCGTGTTTTCAAGGAAAGAGCACAAAGACCTCCTTAAGTTTATCGGCAAAAAGCCCTACAACTACAATTTAGCGATCCTTGATGGAGATGCCAGTCTCGCAGGACTCTGGGTCAATAAGGACGACCTGACCCACGAGCGGACGCTTGGCGGA
>MGSI01000056.1 GCA_001798455.1 Deltaproteobacteria bacterium RIFCSPLOWO2_02_FULL_57_26
GAGGCCGGGCTTTTGACGCCCCATTCCTCACCAACCCGCTCGCGGTAACGGAGCACTTTGCCGGAGGCCACCGCGTCTGCGTGAACCAGCTCGCCGAGCTTCTTGGCGCGCGCCGCCTCCGTGCCCTTAGAGATGTCAGGCACGACCTCGCGGACTTCTCGCTCCGAGACGATCTGCCATTGGGGGAAAGCGGCCATCGCGGAATAAATATGGTTGCTCAGGACCACCGCAGGCTCATCGTCCTTCGCCGCGGGCGGCAAGACGGCGATCCGTCGGATATTCCTCCTGTCTAAGTCTTCCGAATATCGGCTCTGAAAATTGCCGGGCAGCGCACAGGAGAAAAGCAGAAACAGTAAAGGCGCTAACTTCCACATAGCGTTTAACCGTGTAAGATAGCAGAGCTGTCCCCGTCTCTCAAGCGACGCGATACGAGGAGCTTCGTGCCCTGCCATTCACTCGCCCAAGATGGTTTTGATCCCCAGTTCCTTGAGCTGCTTGGGATCCACCGCTGAAGGAGCGTCGGTCAATAGGCACACTGCCCTTTGACTCTTGGGGAAAGCGATAACCTCCCGGATCGATCGCGCCCCGCTCAGGATCATAGCGAGCCGATCGACCCCGAAGGCGATGCCTCCATGCGGTGGCGCCCCAAAACTCAGCGCCTCCAGGAAGAAGCCAAATCTTTCCTCCGCCTCCTCCGGGCTGAAACCCAGGAGGCCAAGGACCTGTTTCTGCAGGCTCACCTGGTGGATACGGATGCTCCCGCCGCCTATCTCCACCCCGTTCAGAACCAGGTCGTAAGCTTTGGACCTGACTTTCAACGGCTCTTGGGACAGGAGATTAAGATCCTGGTCCCGAGGGGCCGTAAAGGGATGGTGCACCGACACGTAGCGTCGCCCTTCGGGATCGTGTTCCAAAAGGGGGAAATCGACAATCCAAACCAGGGAGTAGGCTTCCTGAGGGATCAGCCCCAACCTTTCTCCCAAATGCAGGCGGAGATTAGACAGCGCCTCATGGACCACGCGGGCCTCATCGGCAAGAAGGAAAATGATATCACCGCTCCTGGCCCCGGAGATTTGCAGGATGTCGCTGCGTTCCTGTTCCGTCAGAAACTTGGCGATCGGCGATTGCCACTCCGGAGTGAGCTTGATCCAAGCCAGGCCTTTGGCTCCGTACCGGCCCACGAAACCCGGGAATTCGTCCGTCAGCTCCTTACGGGAGAAAGCGGAACCTCCGGGCACCGCGATTCCTTTGACGACCCCTCCTTTGGCCAGCGCTTCGGAGAAGACCCTCACCTGAGATCCCTGAAAGGTCGAGGAAAAATCCCTTAACTCGAGGCCGAAACGCAGATCCGGCTTGTCCGACCCGTAGCGGGATATCGCCTGTTCCCAAGACAACCGTGGAAACGGCCTTTGGAGATCGATGCCCTTGAGCTCTTTAAAAAGCAGGCCGATCATTACCTCGACAACCTGGAACACGTCCTCTGGCTGGACAAAGGACATCTCCACGTCGAGCTGCGTGAATTCGGGCTGGCGATCCGCTCTAAGATCCTCATCCCGAAAGCAACGCACGATCTGGAAGTAGCGATCCAGGCCTCCCACCATAAGAATTTGCTTGAAGAGCTGGGGCGACTGGGGCAGCGCGTAAAATCTGCCCGGATAGATGCGGCTGGGGACGAGGTAGTCCCTCGCCCCTTCGGGAGTGCTCTTCGTTAACACCGGGGTCTCGATCTCGATGAAACCCAAACCGTCGAGATAATCCCGGATCTTCTTGCACATCCGATAGCGCAGCACGAGAGGCGAAAGACTCCGAGGACGGCGCAGATCGAGGTAGCGGTATTTGAGGCGGGTGTTCTCGCTGGCCTCGGCCTCATCCTCAATCGGAAAAGGAGGAACCTGCGACGCGTTCAGCAGCTTCACCTCGCGCGCCAGCAGCTCGACTTCCCCGGTCGCAATCTGCGAGTTGATGGTCTCGGGCGGCCGGCGCGCCAGCAGGCCCCGGACGGCCAGAACATCCTCCGAGCGAATCTGCTTCGCCTTGTCGTGGGCCGCTGGGCTCACCTCCGGATTGAAAACGATTTGAATGATCCCGCTGCGATCCCGCAGGTCTACGAAGATTAGGCCTCCGTGGTCGCGCCGACCTTGCGCCCAACCGGCCAGGATTAACTCCTCACCCACCGAGCTCACGCGCGGCTCTCCGCAGTAACAGCTCCGCCTCCAATCCCCAAGTGGGTCGCCAAAAACTCTCTCCATGCCTCAGCCACCCAGCTTCGGAGCCAGCAGTTCCGCTTCAACGCGATCTAGGCTCACCTCGGACTGCTCCTTGGTATCCATATTGCGGAGAACGCCTTTTCCGCTTTTCAGCTCATCATCGCCCACGATCAACACGAACGACGCCCTGAGCTTGTCCGCGCGCCTCATCTGACTTTTCAAGCTCTTTTCTTCTCCTCCCATCTCGGCTCTCACTCCGCTACGGCGCAACCGATGCACGACCGGGAAGGCCCACTGGCGCGCGGCCGTACCGACCCAGACGAGGTAGAGCTCGGGGCGGGGAGCTTCCCTGGTCTCCTTCATCTCGAGGAGGAGCGCGAGCCTCTCCATGCCGATAGCGAAACCGACCCCGGGGGTAGGAGGGCCCCCGAGATCCTCCACCAGACCGTCGTAGCGCCCGCCCGCCGCTACCGTATTCTGAGAGCCCAAACGAGGGCTGGTCCACTCGAAGGTCGTGCGGCAGTAGTAGTCCAAGCCGCGGACCATTCGGGGATTAAGCCGGTAAACCAGAGCGGTTTGACGCATTAACTTCTCCACGGCGCCGAAATGATCCCGACAGGCCTCACAAAGGTAATCAAGAATCGATGGCGCGTCCCTGGTCGTCTCCAGACAAGCTTCCTCTTTGCAGTCCAGGACTCGCAGAGGGTTGCGCTCCATGCGCCGCTGGCAGTTCGGGCACAGGCTTTTTGCCCTTTCACTCAGGTGCGCCAGAAGGGCCTGTCGGTAGCGCGGCCGGCACTGGACGCAGCCCAGCGAATTGAGTTCCAAGCTCACCCCGTCGAGCCCGACGATAAGGAAAAAATCGTTGAGGAGCAGAAGAATCTCTGCGTCCACGAACGGGTCCTCACGCCCCAAGACCTCCGCCCCGATCTGGTAGAACTGGCGTAGCCGACCCTTCTGCGGTCGCTCGCGCCGGAACATCGGGCCGAAATAGAAGAGCTTGCGCAGCGGCTCGGCCTTGTACAGTTCGGCTTCCACGTAGGCGCGGACCACTCCGGCCGTGCCTTCCGGCCTCAGGGTCAGGAGAGCACCATTCGCATCCTGGTCGGCGAAGGTATACATCTCCTTTTCCACGATATCGGTCGTCTCACCCAAGGAGCGACTGAAGAGTTCGGTCTTCTCAAGCAGCGGAATGCGAATCTCGGAGAAGTTGTATCTCGCGAACACTTCGCGGGCTTTCTCCTCGATAAACTGCCAAAGCTCGACCTCTCCCGGAAGGATATCCGAAAACCCTTTGACCCTGCTGATTTTCATCCTCGAATCGCAAAAACTTTTTTTTCCTAGACCATATATAAGTCACCGACATCTAGCAAGCGGGGTCGAAAAAATCTACAATCGATCGGATCCGGCAGATGAGAAGCGTTTAGGAGAGGTGTCTCGCCTTGAGGTAAATAGAACAGGGCAGGACGGCCAGGCGCTCAGCGGGTGGCCTGGGAAACTTGCAGATTTTCGCCCTGCAGCAGGGCGAGGCGCTCGCCACGCACGGCATCGAATAGCTCCAGTTCCTCGGCAGGGAGGTTTCGCTCGGGCGGAATTCGCAAGGCCAGGAAGTTGATTTTTTGTTGACCGCGTAACAGCTCGAAATGCAGGTGGGGACCGGTCGCATGCCCGCTCTGGCCGACATACCCGATCACCTCCCCCTGGGTCACGCGCTTGCCTTTGTGCACTGCGGAGGCGATGCGGGAAAAATGGGCGTAGCGAGCGTTGTACCCGTTCGCGTGAGAGATCTCCACCATATGGCCGTAGCCATCACGCCAGCCGGTAAAGCTCACCGTCCCCCGTCCGATGGAGACGACCGGAGTCCCATGAGCGGCCGCATAGTCGATGGCGAGGTGCGGCCGTACAGTGCGGAAAATAGGATGGGCTCGATTCAAGCTAAAATAGGACGAGATCCGGCGATAATTGAGAGGGGCGCGCAAAAAGGCTCTGCGCAGCGAGCGGCCGTCCGCATCGAAGTAGGCCCCCTCACCTGCGCGGTCGGTGTGATGAAAGGCGCGCACCGGATCCCCGCCGACGGTCAGCTCCGCAGCGAGAATCCGGCCCCGCTGCCGCTCCCCGTTTAAGTACCGGAACTCTTCGAAGGCGACAGAAAAAGTGTCACCCCGCCGAATATCAGAGAAAAAATCGACATTGTACTGGAAGAGGTCAGCGAGATCCAGAATCTGCGCCGGCGTAAGTCCGGCACCCGTTCCATCGCGATAAAGGTTCCTGGATAAGGTGCCGCGCACCACCTGTGTGGCGGTGACAAAAGGGATCTCTCCGCGCTCCGCTAGCCACCCTTCAGGAGTGGATCTAACCCGTACGACCGCATTCCTTAAAGAAAGCTCCAGCCCCTTCACGGTGTTCTCCCGCGAATCGATGAACATTTGAAGGCCTTGCCCTGATCGGATCCTGCGGGGATCGATAAAAGGGCGAATGGCGCTGACGATGGCATGAGCGGTCGGCGCATCCAGGCTGAAACGGTTCAGCACGGACTGCAGGGTCTCTCCCCGCCCCAGGGTCACTTCGACCTGGCGCAGCAAAGGGCGGCGCACCGGCGCCTCGTTTTTCATCGGCTCGACCCAAAGCCTTGCGTACCCGACAAGGGCTGGGAAAAATAACACGAGCCCCATGATAGCACAGCCACGGGAGCAGGGCCATTCCAGAGACAAGCAGAGCTTCTCTAACATGCGGGCCACCCACCCCACCCTCTCAGCTTTCCCTTTCCGGCAGGTTTTCCTGCAATCGCTTCAACAGGTTGTCAAATGAGGCGTATCTAAGGACGCGCTGAAATTGGGCGCGATAGTTTTCCACCACGCTGACGTTGCCGATGAGGACATCGTAAATCTTCCACTCTCCCCCGACCAGATGAAGCCTGTAGTTGACGGGGATATATTCCCCCACCGGCGGCTCAACTCTGGTATCGACCTGGGCCATCCGGCGGTCTACGCGCTCACGGACATAAACCACCTTCATGTCCTTCAAAGATTCGATCTTCACGAGATAAGCGCGCTCCGCGAATGCGGTGAAAACGGGGACGAACTCATTCTGCCGCGCCGCGAGGCGCTCCCAGTGGCTCCCCAGCGACATCCGCGCCATCCCAGAAAAATCGAAGCCCAACTCCAGGGCTCGATGCAGCAACACACTTCTCTGCGGCGTCCTGGAACCGTCCGGACTCAGAGGGATTTGTAGAATGTTCGTGAGTTGATCGATCGTGTCTCGAACCAGCTGAAGGGGGCCACCCGCCAGCAGCGGCGAAGGACCGGCCCAGGACAGCGCAAGGATGAGAACCCAGCACCCGAGACCACGACGTAAGCACGCCATTTTCCGCTCTTACCTTTCCTACGCTCTTGCCTTGTGCGTGGAGAGAAGCAAGCATGATGCCAAAACAGAGAAACATCCCCAAAAAAGCCAGGTGGAACGTTTACGTGTCAGGTTTTCTCACGTTTAGGCCCCTATGTCGCGGTGCTAGAAGCCAAACCAACGAACAAAAAACGGTCGTAAGTGACAAAAAGCGACCCGACGTGGGATCAGGCAAATTCTGGATGCGAGGCGGAGATACATGGATTGACACCTCCTGACGCAGAGTGCTTTAATCATCGAGCCATTAACCACGAGCGGCCCCTGGAGGAGGAACTCCGAGCCCAACGAGGGAGCAAAAGAGAGACATGCCTAAGGATCTGCGGTCTTTTATCGAGCAGCTCGCCAACGCGACGCCAGATCAAATCCAGATGATCACGGCGGAGGTAGAGCCTAAATTCGGCATCACGGCGATTGCCGGCAAGCTTGCCAAACAGGGCAGATTTCCTGCCCTTCTCTTCACCAACGTGAAAGGCTCTTCCTTACCGTTAGTGATCAACCTGACCGCTTCTTACGAAAGATTGGCCTTGGCGTTGGGTACGGATGTCAGCGAAGTCGTCAGGGTATATGGTCAGCGACAAGCGAAGCCGCTACCTCCCCGGCTCGTCACCGAAGCCCCTGTCCAGGAGGTCATTCTAAAGGGCGAAAAGGCTAAACTTTCGACGCTACCCATTCCGACCCATAATGAGCTGGATTCCGGTCCCTACGTTACCGGCGGCGTCCTCATCTGCAAGGATCCGGACACGGGACAATATAACGCCGGGATTTACCGGCATGAGGTGCAGGGAGAGCAACAATTGGGAGTTTACTTTCAGGGGAGCCATCACGGCGGTTACATCTATAGACGCTATTGCGAAATGAACAGGCCCATGGAGGTTGCGATCGCCATCGGCCACTATCCTACTTTTATCCTCGGAGCGGTCTCAAAACTGCCTGGGTCCGGCGGCGAATTTGAGGAGGCGGGAGCCCTGCTCGGAGAGCCCCTGGAGCTGGTGAAAGCAAAAACCGTAGATCTCATGGTGCCCGCCAGGGCTGAGATCGTTATCGAAGGAATCATGCCGCCGAACGAGACCCATTTTGAAGGCCCGTTCGGAGAATGGCCGGGGTATTACGTCGGTGAGGGCGAGAAACCTTTCGTGCAAGTCAAAACCATCACCATGCGCCGCAACGCGATCTACTACGATGTCTTTCCGGCCAATCGCGAGCACCTGGTTCTCGGAAGCCTCGCTCGGATGGGCAGCATTTACCG
>MGSI01000057.1:0-10438 GCA_001798455.1 Deltaproteobacteria bacterium RIFCSPLOWO2_02_FULL_57_26
AATCTATCCGCCCCCAGGTCCTCGATGATCTCCGCCTCGCCGTGAATCCAGGCCTTCTCCGGATCGGCGGGATGAAGATCCTCGGGTCGAATGCCGACCGTGAGCGGCTTCCGGGAGTACTCGGGCGCCCGCTCGCGAAGAACCGCCGAAAGATCGGCGTCGAACGGCGCGCTCTTGAAGACGGCTCCGTCATCGGCGAGCTCCCCCTCGACCAGGTTCATCGCCGGGCTTCCCACGAACCGCGCGACGAAGATATTCACGGGCCGGTGGTACACGTCATCGGGAGTGCCGATCTGCTGGATTTGCCCGTCCTGGAGAACGATGATCTTTTCCCCCAGCGTCATGGCCTCGGCTTGATCGTGGGTGACGTAGAGAATCGTCGCATTCAGCCTGCGGTGAAGCCGCGCGAGTTCCACGCGCATAGTGGCCCGAAGGGCAGCATCGAGGTTAGAAAGCGGCTCGTCGAATAGAAAGATCTTGGGTTGGCGCACGATCGCCCGCCCCACCGCGACCCGCTGTCTTTGCCCGCCGCTCAGCTCCTGCGGCTTGCGGTCCAACTGGCCCTCGATCTCGAGCAACCGGGCCGCTTCGAGGACCCGTCTTTCGATCTCTTCGGCGCCGTGGCGGCGCAGCCGAAGTGAAAAGGCCAGATTATCGAAGACATTCATGTGAGGATAAAGCGCGTAACTTTGAAACACGAACGCCACGTCCCGCTCCCGCGGCGGCAGCCGGTCGATACGCTCTCCTCCAAGCGCGATTGTGCCGGAGCCGGCCTCCTCGAGGCCCGCCACCAAACGCAGCAAGGTCGTCTTGCCGCACCCCGAAGGGCCGAGTAGGATGCAGAACTCGCCGTCGTCGACCTCGAAGGAGACCCGCTTCAGGACCGCCGTGGCGCCAAACGACTTCGAGACGTTCTCAACCGAAAGTGAAGCGATTTTAGCTCTCCCGAAACAGTTTTTAATTTTGAGTTTTTGGTGTTGCGTTTCAGGTTCGAATCTAGCAGCAATCAGCGACTTTTCCAGAGCACAAGCTGCACTCTTCTGGCCCGAAAACTAAGAACTATAGTGACGGAATTAAATAAGTTGACATCAAATCCCCTCTCGCTCTCCTAAATCCCCCTCTATCCCCCTTTACCAAAGGGGGAGAAAGGGGGATTTGAGGGAGGATAGGGTGATTATGGTAATTTTCTTTTTTCCTTCACTATAGAAGCTCACAACTCAAAACTTTTCATCCTTTGACCGCCCCCGCCGACAAGCCCCGGACGATCCGGCGCTGGAAGATCAGGGTCAGAGCGATCAGCGGCAGCGTGGCGATAGTCGACGCGGCCGCGATCTCTCCCCAGGGCATCGTGTACTCTCCGGGAAAAAGCGCGATTCCCACAGGAAGGGTTTGGAGCGCCGGGTTGGTGAGGATCAGAAGCGCAAAGAAAAACTCGTTCCACACATGGATAAAGACCAAAATCGACGCGGTGAAAAGGCCGGGCGCGGCGAGCGGAAGCACCACTTTCCACAACGCCTGCGCCCGAGTACACCCGTCGATCATCGCCGCCTCCTCGACTTCATAGGGCAATTCTTTGAAAAATGTCGCCAGGATCCAAACCGCCAACGGCAGCGACAGCGCGATATAAGCGGCGACGATGCCTTGATACGTGTTCAGCCAACCGAGAGTGTTCAGGATCCTCCAGACCGGACCGGCGATGGCGATCTGAGGAAACATCGAGATCGCGAGCAGGAGCATGAGATAGATGCGGGTCCAGGAAAGCCGGAATCGGGTCAACGAGTACGCCGCGAAGGAGCCGATCGCGATGCTGATCAGGGTCGTCAAGCTGGCGACGATGGCGCTGTTGCGCATATACCGCAACAGCCCATAGTCCCGAAGCGCCGAGAGATAAAAGCCCCAATGAAACTCAGGAACGATCTCGGGTGGTATCGCCGTGACCTGCGCCGGGCTCTTCCAGGAGGTCAGCACGAACCATAGATAGGGCACCAGGCTGAAGCCGCCGATAAGCACCCACCACACCGGCTGTAAGGCATTTTGCCTCATCGTCCCGGCCTCTCCAGGACGCGCGCCCCGAGAAGGCGAATGTAAAGCAGAGAGAGCAACAGGGCGGCAAAGAACACCACGACCGAGATCGTCGATCCGTAGCCGATCATCCCTTCGGCAAAGGTCTTCTTGTAGCCATAGAATTGGAGGACGTTCGTCGCATCCGCAGGTCCTCCCTGCGTCATGACGAATACGAGATCGAAAACCCGCAGCGCATCGATGGTCCGAAAAAGCAGCGCCAAAAGCAGAGCCGGCTTGAGCAATGGCAGCGTGATGTGGCGAAGCTGCTGCCACAAGGTCGCCCCGTCGATGCTCGCGGCCTCGTAGAGCTCGTCGGGGATGGTCTGGAGCCCCGCCAGGATAATGAGCGCCGCAAAGGAGCTCGTCTTCCAGACGTCCGCGACCATGATCGCGATCAGAGCCAGATAAGGCTCGGCGAGCGGCGCGACGTAAAGATGGGTGGCATCGCCGAAAAGGAAAAAATTGACGAGACCATAGCGATCGTTGAAGATAAAGCGCCACATCTGCGAGGAGACCACGGTGGGGATCGCCCACGGCACCAGGACGACGGCCCGCAGCAGGGCCCGACCCCGAAAAGACTCGTTCAGCACCAAAGCCATGAATAGCCCCAAGAGGACTTCCACCGGCGCGGTCACGGCGACAAAGAGCAGCGTCGTAAGAAGCGATTTCATCGCGACCGGATCGGTGAGGAGGTCGCGGTAGTTCTCCCAGCCGACGAATTTTTGCCCGAGCCACGGGAGCGTGAGAATCATGCGGTAAAGGCTCAGACGAAAGGATTCGAAAATAGGGTAGATCGAGAACAGCAGCACGAAGACGAGACTCGGCAACACGTAATATAGGGCAACGCGTTGGGCCTCCCTCATGGACGGACCCCCTCGCGCAAGAGATCCAAAACCCGATCCATGTCGCGGGAAGCGAGGCGCGCTAGAGACTCGATGTTGGAGTCCCGAAGCGCGATGGCCGAGCTGAAGAAGCGCTGCATGACGTTGGAGAGTGGCACGTAAACCGGCGTGCGCGGCCGCGGAACCGCATGGACAAAGGTCTCGAACTGGGATTCGAACTCGGGCCGCTTCTTAAGAACGTCCGGGTCGCGATAGAGCGCCCTGCGCGCCGGCGCCCGGCCCGCGTAGAGCGCGATGCGCTTTTGCATCTCAGGGCTCGTCATGAAGCTGACGAATTTCCATGCCAGATCGGGCTTGCGCGAAAACCGGCTGATCCCCAATTGCCAGCCGCCGAGAGTGGAAACGCTCTTCCCTCCTGGAAACGCCGGCAACACCGCCATGCCCACCTTGCCGACAACGCGCGACCGCTGGGGGTCATTGGCGATCTCCCACGCATACGGCCAGTTGCGGTGAAAGACGGCTCGTCCCTGGGCAAACAACGCAAGCGACTCGGGCTCCTGATAGGCGAGCACGCCACGGTGCGAGATCTCCCCGATGATCCGATCGCGAACGAATTGGACGGCCTCGATGGCCTCGGGCCGGTGAAGAGCTCCCCGAAGCCCATCGTCGTCCCACAGCGATCCCCCGTTGCTCAGAATGTATTCCATCATGTTGCAGATCAGGCCCTCGTATTGTTTGAACTGGCCAGAGAATCCGGTCAGTTGCGGGTCCTTGGCTTTCGCCAGGACGGCTTTGGCCTGGGCGACCAGTTCGGGCCACGTGCGCGGCGGCGAAAAGCCGTATCGGGCCAGGAGATCCTTACGGTAGTAGAGCATACCCGCGTCGATAAAAACCGGGACGCCATAGATCTGCCCCCGGTAAGTGTCGGCCAGTATCGGTGCGCTGAGAAATTTTTCCCGCTCACCGGCCGGAAAGAAACGATCCAGCGGCAGGGCCCAACCTGCCGCAGCAAACTCTGCCGGCCAGATGACGTCCATGAAAAAGACATCCATCTCGGGGTCGCGATTTTTGAGCTTCTGGGTGACCAGGTCGTGAAATTCCGTCGAGGAATGAGGACCGATTTCGCGAACGATCTTCAGCCCCGGATGCTCCGCCTCGAATGCGCGGATCGCTTCGTCCCAGACCTTTGGAAATTGCGATTTCCAGGTGACAAAGCGGATCTCGGTCTCTGCGAAGACAAACGAGCAGGAAAAAAGAACAAAGAAAACCAAGACGGTGATAGCCATTCCCTGGGATCTCAATAGGGGTCTGGGATAGCCTCTGCTAAAATTTTCTCGACCGCCTCTCTCCAGCCATAGGGTCCGATGCCTTGAGTGCGCTCGATGCCAGGAATGGTCCTCAGCACCTCGGAATCCCAAGACCCGTCCGGATTTCTGACCAATACCGGACGATCAACAGAGCAGAAAAGAGAGAGATCATTGGCTGAATTCCCTAGGCCTACAGTCAGAATCTCCGGGCTTGTTCGCCGGTATAGATTGAGAAGAATTTTTGCTGCCTTCCCTTTGTCGTGGTTGCCGGTGAGGTGAAAAAAGCGATCACCTCGGGTTAGAGAGAAGCCTTTCATTCTTAAGTCTGTAAAGAGTTGTTGACAATCCTCCTCTTCCACCAGAAATGGCTCGTCGTATTCCCGTTCGAGGGCTAGGCTCGCCGCGTTGCCGGTCAAGCCCGTCAACGCGGAGATTTCATCGGGGCTCAGCATGCTAAGCGATTTGATCTTAACCTGAAATTGTTGGGCCGTCTCCATTAGCACCTGGTGCAGTTTCAAGACGTCGGTGCCCAACTCTAGAACTTCAAAGGAGCCTTTGGGTTTTACCCCTTGAAGGGGGAAGGGAAAATAACCCGGCGGCAAACAGATCGCCCCTCCACTTTCGGCTATGAAGGGGTCCATCAGACCCAACTCCTGCCAGAGCAGAGAAATCTCGCTCCGAGTTTTGCTGGAGCAGAGGATCAAAGGGATGTCCAGAGATTTAAGCTTCTCGATAGCCGGTAGACTGGCATCATAGCTGTAGGTCTCCTGATCTAGAAGAGAGCCGTCCAAGTCCGTAATGATGATAAGCCGGGGTACAGTCAATGGATTCCTTCTGTTTTGTCGGACGAGACCTCTTGCCTCCTGGCTTGATATTCCGGGATAGAAACCATCGGCGGCCGCTCATGGTCCCGGATCTCTTTGACCTCCAGGGCGTAGCCCTGCTGCCGATGCTTGATGAGCTTCATGCTCTGATTAATCTCTTCCAAAAGCTTGATCATACTTTTCTCTTCCAACCTCTGGACGAAAACCTGGATGATGGCGAACGACATCTGGCTCAGAGCCGATAACGTTTGGTTGCGGTGGATACGCTCCTCTAAATCAACCTGGGCAATCGCGCGCAGGCCAAACTCGTTGAACAGATCGATTAAGAGCCCTGTCTCGACACCGTAGCCGGTAAAGAACGGCACACGCTCAAGGGCCCCTCTCCGGCCGCCATACTCCCCGGCTAAGGGTTGGATGATACCTGAGAGTTCCGGAAAGAAAAGGTTTAAAAAAGGCCGCGCGGTAAGCTCCGTGACCCTCCCCCCGCCTTCGGCATAGATCACCCCTTCTGCCTTGAGCGGACGGCGGTAAAACCCCTTGACGTATTGGATCTCGGGCTCTTTAAGCAGGGGACCCAAGATGCCATAGACAAAGCCCGGGTGAATGTTCTTGATGTCGGTGTCAATCCAGACAACGATATCCCCATTCAGAACATAGAGACTTTTCCACAGAGCCTCCCCCTTACCACGATAGGAGCCATACTGGGGCAGTATCTCCTGGTGGACGTAAACCGGTATGCCGAGATCTTCAGCGATTCTCACCGTTTCGTCAGTGGACCTGGAATCGATGAGCACAATCTCATCCAAAAGCGGGCACTCGTCAAAGAGTCTTTCTTTAACCGTCCGGATAATACTTCCCACGGTCTCGGCTTCATTCAAAGCCGGCAGCCCCAGGCTAATGGTCAGGCCTCGTCTTTCTTTAAGCTCTACCAACTTCTTGAGATCGTTAAATTCCGTTCTGTGGAAGCTATTCTCGGCGAACCACTTATCCACCCTTTCGGATAAGGTTTTCGGTTTCACCCATAGCTCGCTGGAGAGGCCGGAAGGAAATGGCTGGGGGGTCTTGACGACTAGCAATGGCTTCTCCGTCTCCCTCGCTATATGCTCGACAATAGGCGCCAAGAAAAAGGCCCGAGGCTCAGTACTCGCCCCTGCTCCGACAATGACCATGTCATGTCTTTTGGACTCCTCGATGATGATACTCTGGGGATCTCCCTGGACGGTTAAGAGGCGTTTCACGTGCGGGTGGAATCGGAGCTTCTGTAGAAAAGAGCGGTAGAGTTGACCCCCAAACTCAGGAGCTGGAAATCGCTGCTCGCAGTGGAGAACCGTCACCTCTGCGTTGAGGGATACTGCCAGCCGGCTTGCAATCTCGAGAGCAAACTCTGCGTAAGGACCGCCGCGAACGGGAAGAAGGAGGCGTTTTAAGTCTGAGAGATTTTCCGCCCGCACGACGATAGAGTTACAAGGAGGATGATCTAGAAGGCGGTCGACCGTGGACCCGAAGAAACGATCCTCAGAAGCGGTGAATCCCTTCCACGGCAACAAGAGGAGATCACAGGATTCCTCTTTTGCAGTCTCCGCAATCCCCTCTGACAGACGGTGAGAAACCCTCACCAGGGTCTTGAGCTCCACTCTATCATCCCACAAATGAGATTTAAGCTCCTCTAAAACAGCCCGGTAACTGCGCGCCTCCTCCGTTCCCTCACTCAGCGAGGTCTCTTCTGGGATTCTGACCACGCTAAGGGCAAGAATTTTGCCTTCCGGCGGGAGCAGGGCCGCCGCCAGCTTCAGATAAGGCGCCGCATAGGCAGGATCGGTGATAGGGATAAGAACCTTATTGATCAACTCCATGGAGTAGCTTTATTACGACAAAATTTAAGGTCTCCAGCCCTGTAGAACTTTTTGGAAAAATCCTTTTTCCTCAGGCTCTTTTCCTTCACGCTCCCACACTTTTAGTAAATAGTCCTTTTCTCTCTCGAAAACCTCGGCCTGTTCTTCAACTACCTGCTCGGACTCTACGCTCTTCATCTTGGCAGCCTCGTTGACAAAAGAAGCAACCCTTCCGTGATAGAGAGGGCTGATGACATCGATCAGTTTCGCGCGGTTTTTTGGCCAATGGTGAAAGGTAGCGGCAAGCTCATAGAGAACCTTGGCCCAGGAGTCCACGGGGAAAAGGAAATCTTTGGTTTCAGCACTGGCCAACCGGCGCAAGGTTTCATAGCAGGGTGGACTAAGAAGCTCTTTCCAGAGCGTGCCGAAGTGCTGAAAGCCGAGCTTGTAGTTATAGATTAATAGGTCCAGATTCACTTCTATGGGTTCCGGCTCTGAAAACTCCGTGAGACCGAAGGTCTCCACGGGCTCGCTGCCTCGAACCTTCTTCCATATCTCGGCATTTTGCTCCATAAGCGTAAACAGGGTCCAAACCACCTGACGGAACATAGGACCTAAAGAGCTCGCTGGGTCCTTGGGGTCATGGACCTTTACTCCCAAATTCGCCTGGCAAATCCGAAAGCCATGAGTAATAGCATGAGTCGTCATCCAGATATCAATGCCAAAGCGCGCCACATCGGTCATCCAGACATTCTGCCGGATATAGGAGCTAACCGTGTCGTGAGAGAGGCCGAAGTCGCCGCCGATGGGCTGGCGGACTCTCTTCCCGTAGAGGGCTCGAGTGAGGTTATAGACCACGTTATTCGTGATGGTGCCGTCGTACTTATAGCGGGAGTAAATCGGGGCAACAAACTGATAGTCCTTATCCAGCACCGGCTCCAAGAGGTATTTCACCCACTCAGGGGTGATGCTCCTCAGGTCGGCATCGACGACAGCACAAGCACGAACTCCCAATTTCTCCACCGCTTCAAAAATGGCGCGGAATGCCGTCCCCTTACCGGCAATCCCGCGATAGATGAAGATAATCTTTTCCTGCCAGGGCATGATTGCTTGCTCACGCGCCACCTCGCGGGTATCGTCGGTGGAACCCCCATCGGAGATCAAGATCACGGATCTTGCCGACTTGTAATGCTTCGCAAGTCCGCTGCTGACCTGCTTAATAACGTTGGCGATGGTGCTCTCGTTGTTGTAGCAGGGAATTCCGACGACGATATCCGCGGCCTCGATCTGCTCAATCCGCTTCGCCAAGTAAGAGCGGAATGCGGTCTCGTAGTTCATAGCAGCTTCCGACTCCATTGTTAACTCCCATGGGAAGGACTTTCAAGCGAGCGTCCTCATCCCTGACCTCCTGGCCCCGCGTTTTGGGAACGGCTATCTGGTTCCGCCTTCATGTAAATTGTACGGATCGGGAATGGGATCGTGATGCCCTCTCGGTTGTACCTTTCCTGCAACCTCTTGATAAACTCATGCTTGATTAAGAAGTTGTCAACGAACTCTCGTGCGCGCAGGATCACTGTGAAGTCGATGCTGGATTGGTTAAAGGTGTGATATCGGATGAACGGCTCAAAGCTCGGGACGCCACCCGGCACTGTTTGAAGGACTCCTTTGCCCACCTCACACGTCACCCTTTCGACCTTTTCTAAATCGCTATCGTAGTGCACTCCGACCTGTACCAAAACCGCGAGCTCGTTTTCCGGTAAGTAATAGTTCGTGATATTGCTTTGTACAAGTTTGCTATTCGGGACCACGACCATATTGTTGGGAAGCATTCTTATTCTTGTACTGCGCCAACCGATGCGATCTACGTATCCTTCCTCCCCGCTTTCCAGGCGCACATAATGGCCCACCTCGATGGGACGATCCGCCTTAATATAGAGCCCGGCGAAGAAGTTCCCCAAAGTATCTTGAAGGGCGATGGCCACCGCCAAACTGCCGATGCCGAGGGTGGTGAGAATAGGAGTCAGTGAGATTCCCAGGTTATCGAGAATGATCATTCCACCGACGGCGATAAGGACGATCTTGGTAAGAATTTCCATCGGGCCCTTGATGCTGCGCATGGCCTCATAGCGGGCCTCCACGTTCCGGAGTATAACCAAGGCCGCTTTGGTTAAGAGAAAGATAGCTAAAAGCAGGCCCGAAAGGGCGAGCAGTCCGTGAGCGGCCCGGAGTACCTTTGGAGGTAAAGGGACCACATCAAGAATCAAGAGAAGACCCCCCACCAGAAGAAGCGGAAAAAGATATCTGTCGACAAGCCGATAAATCCGGTCGTCAAATTCCGTTGCGGTTTTTCGCACAACTCTTCTCAAAATAGAGAGTATGGCAATATTGGCCAAATACGCCAAAATGACTGCCGCAAGGACAATAAGAGGCAACACCACCCAAGGATTCATAGGAATTTTGATGCCAAGCATTTCGGTCATTGTCTTTCCTCACTGATTCGGCCAAGGCTTTCTAGAAAGCTTCTACACCACCAGTAGACATCTCTTTCCTTGACGGCCTGACGGAGCCGCTCCATCCGACGCCGTTTTTCCGTTTCCGGCATGGAGAGGGCAAAATGAATTGCGTCCGCCAATCCCTCAATGTCGTAGGGGTTAACGATGATCGCGTCGGTCAGAGTCCCCGCTGCCCCTGTGAATTCACTGAGTATCAGACCGCCATCTTGCTTTACCCTCGAAGCGACGTACTCCTTCGCGACCAGATTCATTCCATCCCTTAGTGGAGTAATGAGGGCGAGGTCCGCTGCCAGGTAATAGGTCACGAGCTCCTCTATGGGAGAGCCCCGGTAGAGATAGCGCAAGGGAACCCACTTTCGACCGCTAAAGCGTCCGGTGATGCGTCCGATGGCTTCGTCGATCTCGCGTCTCAAGCTCTTGTATTCATCGACCCGGACACGGGACGGAACCGCAATCTGGATCATGCAGACCCGGCCGTGAAACTGTGGATACTTTTCGAGAAAGCGCTCAAAGGCTAACAGTCGCTCGTGGATCCCCTTGGTGTAGTCGAGCCGATCCACGCCGAGGATGATTTGCTCAACCCCCAGTTCTCTGCGCAGCTCCCATGCCTTCTCGGTGATAACAGGGTTTGCGGCCAGCTTATTCCACTTCCAAAAATCGATCCCCACCGGAAAGGCCCCAACTTGGATGACCCGGCCCTCGTACCGGATGGTGCCGCCCTCACGATCCACAGGGGCGTTGAGCACATCCTGGACGCATCGAAGGAAGTGCTCCGCATGTAGCGGAAGGTGAAAGCCGATCAAGTCGCTCCCCAAGAGGCCGCGCAGGACCTCCTCGCGCCAGGGAAGAACCCGAAATACAGGAGAGGCGGGGAAGGGAATATGCCAGAAAAAGCCGATCGAGAGATCGGGGCGCCCTTTTCTCAGGAGGGCGGGCAGGAGGGTCAGGTGAAAGTCGTGAACCCAGACAAGGTCGTGATCGCTCGGACCCTCCATAAACGCTTGAGCAAACTTCTCATTCACCGCCTGATAGGCGCTCCAGTATTCAGCCCGAAAG
>MGSI01000057.1:10458-18219 GCA_001798455.1 Deltaproteobacteria bacterium RIFCSPLOWO2_02_FULL_57_26
GTATTCAGCCCGAAAGTGACACCGATCTAAAAAATAGTGCGAAAGGGGCCATAGAACACGATTAGAAAACCCGTGGTAATAATGATTAACCTCTTGGTCCGTGAGGGGAACAGGGCGCAAGGAATACGTCGGTGCCTCTGGGGGAATGCCGACTTCGTTACAGCTGCCCCATCCCTCTCCCCAGGCAATCCAAGTGCCCCCAGCCTGGCACATCATTTCATCCAGAACAGAGACCAGGCCCCCGACGTTTCTCTCGCAGGAGAGCCGTCCGAATCTTTCCTTGAGTTGATAGGGGGCACGGTTGGAGATGATAGCAAGAGCGCCGTTTCGATCTGTCATGCCAGCCTCATCTGCCCCAAGTCACACCTTTAGCCAATCCAGAACCACCCCCCGTGGAAATGGAACATGGAGGGCATAATCAAATAGTCCAAAAAGGATAGCCAGGCAAGAAACGTCAATGCCATACTTATGGGCCATGGTTCTTTCGCTCCCACCTTGAGGTAAAGAAAGGCATTCAACGGAACCGCCGTGGGGAAGCCAAGGAGCCATATGGAGGCAAAAAAACCGACGATCCAGCCGATGATCTCCGAGGTCCGCCGGAAGATGATCGGCCGGTCTTTGTCCGGCTTCTTTGCGAGAGGCAGGCTGCCCGTTCTAAAGTTTGACATCGCTGAGATACATGCCCGATGTCTCCGCAAAAGAAAGCCTGAGATTATAGGCTGCGCCCCAACTCCGCATGACTTCCCTTTCATCAATCCCAACTCCTCCTGACATGTAGGGGAAACCTTGCTCAGTTGCACCCTTGACAATCCCGGGCGGAGATTCCACTGGAGACTGCGCAAAGATTTTTTCAGTCAGTATCCAAGCTGAAAACACTGAAAGGCTCATTGCCACTAGGAACAAAGGCCAGTTCCTCTGTTTTTCTGCCTTATATAGCTTCGTGGTCCCTCCTTCATTCTCTTAGAATTTTGCCGCTGATCCTTAGTGTCTCTGTCCTATTTTCGGTCTTCCTGAGCCTTCGAGCTGCGCGAGTTGCGTCGCTAATTCGGCCATAGTAAGCACCTGTGTATTTGGAGTCAGACGGGCGAGGGTCTCCCTTGGGACGGGGCTTTGAGCGACGCCACTCTGATCAGCGACAATTATAATTTGCATTGAACGACTTATGTCCCTCAGATTAAAGACTGTTTCAGCCAAGTCCATCCCTTTTCCAGTTGAAACAAGCACCACTGCGTCAAAAATGTCACGCCGGGCCTGGGATACCGCCGTCTCCCCGTCTTTCACCTTGACTACCCAACATCCCGCACTAAGAAGACACTTTTCGACTTCATCACATGGATCCGAACAAACAAGCATTATCTTGCCTAAGCTTGAGAGATCCCGTAGGCTCATAAATTGGAGCCTTTATCTCTCCTGCTGTTAACGACAAGTTGTAAGGGATTTGGGGGAGCGGTCTTGCACGCCTTGGCTCTGCGGCGTCTTGCTAGTTGTTTTTGCTTCCAACACATCAACCCCTCACGGAGATAGTCAGCATCAACTCCCAACAACCCGCAGATATTCTCGAAGGAAAAAAACCGATCGCCGTCTTGCTCCAATATCCAATCCTCAGCGTCCCGAAATAGATTCTTACCCCTAGAGTCTCTGGCAAAAACACACTTCTGGAAGCAGGCGACGGCATCCTCCAAGACTGCGACCATTAGCATCCTTTCCGGTTCCAGGTCGCCCTTCCTACGAACGGTCTCATGATACTGAGCAGCAAGAAGGACATCCGGCTGAAAAAAAAGAGGCAACTTTGGTCTCCATTCCCAGGCTTACGCCGTAAAACATGAAAACACCTGTTTTGATCGAAGGAGCAATCGATATGCCAGGAAAGCACTTTTGCTGGAACTACAGGGACTTATAATAGAATCGCGAGAAATAAGGGCAGGCAACCCAAGTAGGCGTGTGCAAAATATTTACAATTTTATGAGGGTCGTCTGACCCAGGAGTAAAGATAATTTACACGCCTCAAGAACGCGAGCGTTTTGGTCTGGCCCCACTGCTTCTTCTCTTGCCCTTTGCTTTTGGTGTCGGTTTCTCAGGTCGAGTCGCTCTCGGCTTCTCGCGATGCTGCTCCTCCCAGATAGCCTCCGCCTTTCGCCAGTGCTCCAAATCGCGCCCGTGCGGGCAACCCTCCTCTTCCCAGATTCGATAGGCAACCAATCGGATTTCTTCCTCGCGGCCCTCATCTCTCTTGAATCTGGAAACGACATTGTCCACAGCTTGCCTCAGTTCATCCCAGGCGCCCTCTATGCCACTCCTGAGGTCTTCCCACACCCCTTCACCTGCTTGCTTCAACTCTTGTAGTTTCCTCTGTGCCCCTTCGTACCTGAACCGCAGAGCCTCAACTTCCTCCTGATACTTCACCCTGGCACCGGTAGCTACCCTTTCTGCTCGGCTCCTCAATTCACCAATTTTAGCGTTCCACTCCTTGAGCTGGGTCTCCAGCTTTTCCTGATAAGTGTCTTTCAGTTGCATGCTTTCTCCTCCTTTCGAAGAATATCTCGACCGAAGTCGTGACTGCTTGCCGGATTACTCGGGTCAGCGGCCAGGGCTTGAATTAGGACATCGGTGTTGAAGAGATAGTTACCCATGCGGATGTTCATACGGTACAGATGAGCCGCTCCGAAGATCGCGACGAGTTTCGGATTGTGCCGTTGGATCAGGTGGAGGTTCTGGCGGACAGAATCGGCTGTTCCCCCGGTACCGGTCGTCTCCTGTTCTCATCTGAGCAGGGACGGAGGCGATGGAACGGTCACCCGTGAAGTCACCGAACCGCCAGCCTTGCTCAAGGTGTTGCAGCAAGGGCTGGGCCTTGAATTGCGTCAGGACATAAACGGAACGAATATCCGAGTTGACCAGGTTCGAGAGGACGAAATCTATACTCCGGTATTTTCCACCGAACGGTACGGCTGGCTTGGCCTGATCCCTGGTCAGTGGATAGAGCCTACCCTCTCTTCCACCCGCTATGACGATTCCAAGGACATCCATAGTGCACCTCACGTATGCTTGCAGGTAGTGGCAGGCTACAGCAATCTCCTTTCCTCATGCCGAGATTTCCTTGATGTCTAAGCGAGTGAGCAATTTGGATGCCAGGCATCTTAAGCAGCGCAAATCCAACGCTTCTTGATAAAAGGTCAAAAATGAACACGCGTCACGCGAGTGCACCTGTGCAAAATGTTCACATGATGGGGCAGTCCCCGGCCTTAACAGTGGAGAGAATTTACAGAAAGGTGGGTTGGGCTGAGATCCGGGCAGATCCTAATGCGACTTCAAGAAAAAACCCTGCCAGGCCAGATTGCGCTATAATAGCCCGTATCTCTCCAGTTTGTTATAGAGGGCTCTCCGACTGATTCCAAGAATCGCTGCGGCTTCTTTTTTATTCCCACCGGTAGAGGCAAGAGTCATCCTGATAAACTCTTTTTCAACAGCTTGCAAGGTCATGCCCACACGAATCGGAAACGTTTGCGGATCTGCATTCGTACTCAATCCGGCTGCCTCTCGAATTCTTGCGGGTATCAACTCGGGTGTCAGCTCCTCCCCTTTAACCATCAGGACCGCACGTTGGATCACGTTTTTAAGTTCACGCACATTACCCGGCCAGGGATAACGACGGAGACACCGATAAGTTTCTGGAGAAACTGCGCGGACCTTTTTTTTGTACATCGTATCAAAATAAGAGACGAAATGATCAGTGAGGAGCGTAACAGCCCCTGGCCGACTTCGCAGTGGAGGCAGACCGATACGAAAGACGTCCAGGCGATAATAGAGGTCTTCTCGGAACCGCTTCTGTTGGACTGCTTCTTCGAGATCTTCATTGGTCGCGGCAATAACGCGAACATCGACTTGGATGTCCTTTTCTCCCCCGACTCGACGAAATGTTTTTTCTTCTAATACTCGCAAAAGGCTCACTTGTGCCTTCTCGTCCATGGTGCTGATCTCGTCGAGGAAAACAGTCCCACCCTCGGCTTGCTCAAAGAAGCCACGACGGGTTTCGGATGCCCCTGTGTACGCACCCTTTTCGTGACCGAATAGTTCACTCGCTATTAGCTCCGGGGTCATTGCCCCAGTGTTGACCGGGACGCAGGGTTTGTCTTTTCTCTCGCTCCTCTTGTGGATGGCAGCCGCAACCAGGTCTTTTCCAGTTCCTGTCTCGCCGGTGATCAAGACGGGGATGTCTGTTGAGGCAGCTTCCAGGATCCGCTGAATTACAGCGCGCATGGGCAGGCTGACGGCAATGATGCCTTCAAATTCAACGGGGATTAGTAAATCGGGATGGGCGGCTTCTCCTTCTCCGCGAACGCGTTGCTTCTCCAGGGTACGCTCGATGAATCGGACAAGCTTTTGCTCGTAGCCTGGGCGCTTGATGGTTTGGAACAAGATGCCCTTCGGAGCGTCATAAGCTACGGCCCCGCTTTCGTCCTTATGGACCATCAAGAACCGAGTCCGAGGAGAGTCTTTCGAGAGCGTTTTAAAGACTTCGCCCGCCCGGCTCCTCTCCTCCCTGGACACGTCGGCATCCCAGATCAGGACATCGTAAGCGCCTCGATCGAATTGATCGAGCGCCTTGTCGATGACCGGGACGACGTCGAGCCCGAGTTCCTTGCTGGGAAATCGCCGTCGCAAAAGTCGCTGGATTTCCCCTCGCTTCTCTACGACCAGAAACCTAGCCATGATGAACCTTGCCATTTTTCCCTGCACCCACGGCCGCATAACCTGATCCCCAATGCAAGAATTCCCGGGTAAGCGATCGCGGGTTACCGGCCCCAGAGCTTATACCATAATATTGTTCATAGGCTCGACCAAAGTCGCCGCCAGAGCCAGTGCTACGTGAATGCGTGGCGTTAGAGGGACGGCCGCTTAGTAATGCCTGCCGGTGTTCAAAAAAAGCCGGCAGCACAGATTTGTGAAGATCTAAAGACCCTCTACCGGATAATCTCGGTAAAACCGGCTATCGAGACCGTCGTCTGGTAAAAACCGCCCGGGCGGGAAGGTAACGGTGGAGACGGCTCGTAGCTGAACGGCGCGCTGCCACCAGGGGCAATCTCCTTCTCCACGGTGTGATAGACGGCCCTTCCTACCTCATCGGTCCCCGGCCGAAACTCGTTTTTCCACTGCCAGAGGTGACGGATGAGCAACTGGACGTCACGAACCGCGTGCTTCGTCTGGTTGACCAGCTCGCCGGAGATCTTCCCGTCCTTGATCGCCACGTTGCGTAAGACAACCACCTCCGCGGCCTTTTCCGCGGGAACGAGAGTGGCCGGGATAGCGGTCTCAGCCTGCAGCCAGGTCATCGCCGCCATGATTGCAATCGCGCCGAGATGCCGAACCCAGAGTCTCATGTTCTGCCTCACCCCCTTTTTCAGAGTTATAATCTTTACAGGAGGGCTCAGGCAAGGGCTTCGTAAAGAAACCTAGCCATTCCCGCCGGGGTTGGTCAATCAAAGTTAAGACAATCCGACTAAGCCGAATACTTCGTCGGTATGGTGACGCGGAAGGTAGAACCTTTGTCCACTGCGCTCTCCACCTCAACCTGCCCGTGCAAAAGGTCGAGCAGGCGCTGGGCGATGGTGAGGCCAAGGCCCACCCCACCATGAGCTCCGGGAGAGGAGCTTTCAACCTGGCGGAAGGGCTCAAATATCAAGGGCAGAAACTCTTTGGGGATCCCGACTCCGGTATCCCTTACCTCAATCTGGACCGCCTCGCCCGCGCCCAATGCGGAGGCCGCAACCTCAATCCTGCCTTTATAGGTGTATTTGACCGCATTGAAGATGATGTTGCTTAGAATTTCCTTCACCTTGATCTTGTCCGTTTTGAATAGAGGCAGGGGTCCTTTAGCCTCCCAGATTAGCTCGACCTCCTTGCCGCTCAGACCGATGCGGAATAGCAGCTCCAGCTCCTTCCACACGTCCTCGAGCCGAAACTCCTCGACGTGGATGACGAACTGCCCCGCCTCGATGCGAGAAAGGTCTAACAAGCTGCTGATCAGGTTTAGCGCCTCCCCTGAGTTGCGCAGCGCCGTCCTAAGGCTGTCCTTTTGGCGCGGGGTCAGTTCCCCAAGAAAGCCGCCCAGAAGGATGTCTAGATTGCCGATAATGATGTGGATGGGCGTGCGAAGCTCATGGCTCGTCGTGGCGAGAAACTGAGCCTTGACCCGGTTGGCTTGCTCCAGTTTCTCGTGCAGGTTTTTCACCTCGCGCAGAACCCGGGCATTTTCGATCATGATCGCGACCGGAAAGGCGAGGGTCGTCAGCGGTTCGAGGTCCTTCTCACTCCAAGCCCCGGCCTTGCCCTTCGCGACCGTGAGCACCCCGATAAGTTCATCTCTCGCACGTAGCGGCGCGCAGGCGATCGAACGGGCCTTATGACCAGGAAGCTGGTCTACCCGTTCGGAAAAGCGCGGCTCGTGCGCGACGTCGGGTACGACGAGTGGGCTACCGGTCTCGACCACGCATCCGACGACTCCCTCCCCGGGAGACAAGGCGATTCCCTCGAGCTTCCGCACCCCTTGTGCTGGGGCAAAGAGAAATTTTTCATACTGACCCGGGCGCTCGATGAACAGCAGGGTTGAGGCGTCGGCCCCCATCGTCGCGGCAGCAAGACGAAGCGCACCAGCGACGACCTCCTCGAACGGCATGGAGATGCCCATGAGCTCGCGAATCGCGGCAAGAACCTGAGCCTCGCTTTCGGAATGTAGAAGGGCCGGCTCCTCCTTCATGCTTCTCCCTTTCCCAATGCCTGGGAGCGCCGCGTGGCCTGCAAGACTGCCTCCATGACTGTTCCCCTGAACCCTTCCCGTTCGAGAGCGTATAACCCTGCCATGGTCGTGCCTCCGGGCGAGGTCACTTCGTCTTTGAGCTGTCCCAAATGCTTCCCGCTCTCAAGAGCAATTTTGGCTGAGCCGTAAACAGTCTGCAGGGCCAATTTGAGAGCCACCTCTCGGCTGAGGCCCATTTGGACACCGCCGTCCGCCAAGGCTTCGATAAAAAGAAAAACGTAAGCAGGACCGCTACCGCTGAGGCCCGTGACCGCATCTAAATACTTTTCCTCCACGGGCAAGGCAATGCCAAAACTGCTCAAAATCAACCCTACCCTTTCCAAGTCTCTTGCCGTGGCGTGTGCCCCGGCCGCATAGCAGGATGCCCCGGCACCCACCACACAGGGAATATTGGGCATGACTCGCACCACCCGAGCCCCCTCTGCCAAATTGCCCTCAATCCGGGAGAGCGGAACGCCCGCTGCGACCGAGATTAAGAGTTTTGTCCTGCCCAATCTTTCTGCGATTTCTTCAACCACAGGATCCACGATTTGGGGCTTAACCGCAAGGATGACGATATCTGCAAAGTCACACACCTGGCCGTTGTTCGGCGTAACTTTGATCCCTAGCGCTTTGGCAACGGACTGCCGCAAGGGCTTGCTTAAATCACTCGCCATCACTTGATCTTTATGCACCAGCCCTGCCCGGATCACCCCCCGCAGGATGGCCGAGCCGATCTTTCCCGCTCCGATCACCGCGAGCTTCTCCTTCAGCATTGGCCAACCCCTCTGAGCCCAAGTCCCAACCAGCCCATTATTAAACAGAATCCCACGAACTACTCGGGTAAGTCAAACTTGCCGATGATGCCTATAGTGAAGGAAAAAAGAAAATTACCATAATCACCCTATCCTCCCTCAAATCCCCCTTTCTCCCTCTTTGGTAAAGGGGGATAGAGGGGGATTTAGGAG
>MGSI01000058.1 GCA_001798455.1 Deltaproteobacteria bacterium RIFCSPLOWO2_02_FULL_57_26
GGGGCGCGCCTCTTCTTGCTTGGAGGCGCGCCCCGACTTCTTTTCCCAACCCGCACGGAAAATTTCCCTCGAGCCTCCGGACCTTGCCTCAAGAGCCTTCTTTCATCTATAGTGTCCCCCCATCAGCCGGTAGATCTGTTAGGAGGGCGTATGAGCGACTCTGAGTTTACCTTGCAGGGAGGACCCAAGGCCTTTGTCCAGATCTGGCGCAAGGTCATGTTGGATCCGCGCAATTTTTATCGGGAGGTGCCGACCTCCGGGGGCTTCGAAAACCCTTTGATCTTCTTGAGCATTTGCGGGCTCGTTTATTTCGTCCTCAAGGTCATTGTGAGCGGATTGGGCGACGGTGTAGATGCGTTGTTTCTGATCGTTCTGACCTACATCTTCGGGCCTGGCATCTTGATGCTGGCCTGCCAGTTTCTCTTCCAGGGGGAAGGGGACTATGAGGGGACATTGCGCGTATGCGCGTATGCGGGCGCCTGTCTGGCTCTGGCGTGGATTCCCGTCTTGGGCGTATTCGCCTACTTGTACGGCTTTTACCTCATCTTTCTCGGGACGGAAAAAAGCCACAAGCTAGACACGACTAAAGCCGCCATCGCCACGCTGATCGCCGTCTTGGTAACCGCGGCTATTTTGTTTTTCGTTCTGGGGGAAGAACGGATACGCCGTCCGCTTTTCTAGGGGCGATGGGTTGGGCCGGAATGGTTGTCCGGAAGCAGAGAAACGCGGGGGATACGGTTAGAAGTTTTCCTCCTCGATATCTGTGATGGCAAGCTTGCGGTAGCTTCTCTCGTCTTCGAATTTCTTCTGCAACTTGTTTTCCCGCTCCATTTCCTCCTGGCACTTCACGCACAAGCGCGTAAAGGGAAGCACCTTGAGGCGTCCGAGCTGAATCTCACCCTCACAATTATCGCAGCCGCACTCACACATCCCGTAGGTTTTGTCTTTAATCCGCTGCAAGGCCTCCTCGATGGCGAGCAGCTTCTCTCGTTCCCGATCGCTGAGGATGAAGTTGATTTCTCGGTCCCTCTCGTCGCTCGCGAGATCGTAGGTATCCCGCCCCTCGTCTTTGCTGCCCTCGGTCTCTTCTTTGACCCGTTCCTGGATCTCTCGGAGCAACTGCTTTTTGGTTTCGAGCAGTGTTTCCTCAGCCTTCTTCAGGAACTCTTTTCTCACTTTGGCATCCTTACGGGGATCAGATTTAGGCATCTAGTATCTCACCAATTAAATCGTAGTCAAGTCCTTGCGTTATTTTTACTTCCACCAGATCCCCGGGCCGGCACGCCGTCCCGGATTTTGTCCGGGCCGGGCTTGGGTCGACGTAGACGACCCCGTCCACTTCCGGAGCATGAGCCTGCGTTCGGCCGATGAACCGAGCCGTCTCAGGATCGAACCCATCTATGATAACCCGGTGCATCGTGCCGATCAAGGCCTCGTTTTTACGCCGCGAGATGTCCGCCTGCACCTCCATGACCTCCTGCCAGCGCCGTTCTTTGTCCTCCTCGGAAATCTGGCTTTCCATCAGTGCCGCTGCTGTTCCTTCCTCTATTGAGTACTTGAACACTCCCAAGCGATCGAATTGCGCCTCCTGAACGAAATCCAGTAGTTCCTGGAAGTCCTCTTCGGTTTCTCCGGGGAAGCCCACAATCAGAGACGTGCGCAGGGTAAGCTGGGGGATAGCCTGTCGTAGCCTAGCCAGCGCTTCGCGCACGGCGCTGCCGCTTTTTCCACGCCGCATCCGCCTCAGAATGTGCGCGCTGACATGTTGGAAGGGGATGTCCAGATACTTGCAGATCTTCTCGTTCTCGCGGATCAAGCTCAGCAAGGACTCGTCGAGAAAATTCGGATAGGCATAGAGAAGCCGAATCCACTGGATGCCAGTCACCGAAACGAGTTCTCGAAGCAGACCGTAGAGCGTTGTGCCGTCGCGACGCTCCCGCCCGTAGGCGGTGAGGTCCTGAGCGATCAGGTTGATCTCTTTCACCCCGTCTTCGGCCAGCGACCGCACTTCTTCGACGACGGAGCCGATCGGACGGCTTCGATGGGGACCGCGGAGCTTGGGAATGATGCAAAAAGCGCACTTGTGGTCACAGCCTTCGGACACCTTCACATAGGCCCAAAACGATGGCGTTGATCTTCGCCGCGGGGTGGCGTGGTCGTAAAGGTAGCTGGGAATCCCGACGTAGTGCCGTCTCTGGTTTTGCTGATGCTCTTGGAGAATTTCTACGATCCGCGGGACCTCCCCGGTGCCAATGAAAAGATCTACTTCCGGGAGCTCGCGCATCAGCTCTTCGGAATACCTCTGGGAAAGACAGCCGGCGACCACTAGGGTTCGCAGCTTGCCCTCCTCTTTCAGGCGCGAGACCTCCAGGATGGCATCGAGCGATTCCTCCTTGGCCGCATCGATAAAACTACAGGTGTTGACCAAGACGATTTGGGCGTGCGAAGGCTCCGAGACCACCTCGTAAGGTCCCTGTCGTAGAAGGCCCGCCATCACCTCCGAGTCCACCAGGTTGCGGGCGCAGCCCAGGCTGATAATGCTGATCTTTTCCCTCATCGGTTAAGATCCTAGTTCCACTACGTCCACGCCGTCGGGAACCTGCAGGCGAAAGAGAGAGTCTTTTAAGCCTATCCCCTTTCTCGTGTTGGAAAAGCGGACCGTCGTGACGTTGCCTACGGCGTCGCGGACGCGCGCCCAGAGGACATCAAAAACTTGCCGGTCGACTCCGAGCTCAACCTCACCGAGTCCCGACTGCTCTCCCTTCGGTCTAAGCTGCAAAACGTAATGCCCCTTTTCCTGTCCCTTCAGCGTCACCTTGAAATCCCGTTTCAGCTCGCCCAACCCGAGCAGAAAGGAGAGTGGAATAACCGAGCGGAAAGCGTTTTGAAGCGGGCTCTTGATGATCTGGGACTGCTCAGGCTGATAGAGGTAGAGATTTTTGCCGTCTGCCAAGACCCATTGGCCCTTGGGCTCATCATAACGCCATAGCATCTTTCCCGGTCTTTTGAAATAGACTTTGCCCCAGGCCTTGAGGGTTCGGTTCAGGGCCTTTACTTCTGTCTCTTGCCGGAAATCCGCCTCAAAGTCCCCCGCGGTATCGTAGCTCCTCTGCAAACGGTCGACGACGACCGCTTCGCGTTTCGGCTCATCCTTTTCCGACGTTGCTCCCGGTACGGTGCCGGTAACACAGAGGAGCCACAGGAGCGGCACCGAGAAAATCCACGCTCGCCTTTTATCCATCCACCTTCCGCGCATAGACCTCTCTTGGCTTACCCGCTTCCGCAGGTCCGACCACTCCGTCTCTCTCCATTTGCTCGATCATCCGTGCCGCCCGGTTATAACCGATGCGGAGCCGTCTCTGGATCATGGAGATCGAGGCCTGCTGCGTCTCGGTCACCAGCTCCACGGCCAGATCGTACATCTCGTCATATTCGTCGTCCACATCTCCTGTCTGGATCTCCTTTTTGGCGCTGAAGACTTCGGGTCGGTAGCTCGGCTTTGCTTGCTGCCTAATGAACTCGACAACCTTACGGACCTCCTGATCCGACACATAGGCGCCGTGAATCCGAGTGATCCGAGCGGTCCCGGGAGGCAAAAAGAGCATATCGCCATCACCGAGCAGCCGTTCCGCACCGATGGAGTCCAGGATCGTTCGGGAATCGACCCGAGAGGTGACCTGGAACGAGATTCGAGCGGGAAAATTGGCCTTGATCAGTCCTGTAATGACATCCACCGACGGGCGCTGGGTCGCCAAGATCATATGGATCCCAGCGGCCCTGGCCTTCTGAGCCAGCCGTGTGATGTACTCCTCAATATCCCGGCGGACGGACATCATCAGATCAGCCAATTCGTCCACGACGATGACGATACGAGCAAGGTGTTCATGCCGTAAAGGCTTTTGCTCCTCAAGGTTTCCACCTATCTCGCCGTTCTCTTCACCCTGGTTCTGTTCCTTCTGATCGATGACACGCTTCTTCAATATTTGGTTATAGTGATCGATATTTCTTGCTCCTTTGTCCTTCATGAGCCGATAGCGGTAGTCCATTTCATCCATGGCCCAGAACAAGGCAGATGCAGCTTTTTTTGGATCGGTAACCACGGGAACCAACATATGGGGCAGATCCTCAAAGACGCTGAGTTCAAGCATCTTCGGATCAATCATGATGAATTGCACGTCTTGCGGGGTCGATTTGTAAAGAATGCTTAAAATCATCGCGTTGAGCGACACAGATTTTCCGGTTCCGGTGGCGCCCGCAATGAGAAGGTGGGGCATACGGGCTAGATCTGCCAGGTAGGGAAACCCAGATATAGCCTTTCCTAATGCCAGGGTGAGCTTCGACTCGGCATTTTGGTAATCATCGCTCCCAATGACCTGCTGAAGAAAAACTTTCTCGCGCCGTGGATTAGGTATTTCGACGCCCACAACAGACTCTCCGGGGATCGGGGCCAAAATCCTCACATTTAGCGCGCTCAACGCCATTGCCAAGTCATCCGCAAGGGTGACGATCCGTCTTACTTTAACCCCTGCAGCGGGCTCGAATTTAAACATCGTGATCACAGGTCCAGGGTGCACACTTTTCACCTGTCCTTCGACACCCAAATCGGTCAGTTTCCTTTGCAGAGTCAGTCCAATCGCGTTGAGAGTTTCGTTATTGATCTCCACATGCTGGCCATCCGGAGGATCTAATAGTGACGGGGAAGGAAGCATATAGCCTTGGCCTATTTCGGGAAGAGGAATTTGTTCTTGTGCGGGGGTGGGTTTTTTCTTTGGTTTCCTTGCAGGCTCGTCTTTTGCCGCTATTGCTTCTTTTACCTCCTCTTTGAGAATAATCGGTGGTGGGACGTATTCCCGTTGTTTTTTCCTTCTATTTTCCGCCTTTCTTTTTTCTCTCCATTCCTCTAGTTGCTTCATCATTGTTCTGAGAGAGGCAGTGACCCATTTTTGGCTTTTTCCGATTCTGGGTCGCACCCATTCCCATGACGTAACAAGGGAGATACGGAACGTGAACATTAGCGTGAGGAGGAGCACGGAGAACCCAACGGCGTAGGTACCTATGTCACCAATAAAATGAGGAAGTTTGTCCCCAGAAAGTGCCCCAACCGCCCCCCCCTTTTTTACCGCCTCATCTGATTTAATAATCAGACTGAAAAGCGTTGCCGAACTTGTAATAAGAAGAATAAATTGGATCAATCCGGATCCTAGTGCTTTTGCAAGTTGCAGACCCTTATAATAAGTCCAGCGGAACAGGCAGTAGGAGACTACGAACAGATAAAGCGGAACTAGATAGGCGGAGAGCCCGACTGCCTGAAGCAAAAGATCTGCTGTGTAAGACCCTATGGGTCCAATTCGGTTGTGTGTGGGATTAACGTTTCCGGAGGGAGTATTAATTGATTTATCGTGCGGATTGTAGGATAAAAGGCTTAAGGTGATAAGGAGGGCAAAAACAAAAATAATCACTCCCCAAATTTCACGAGTTAATCTAGAACTCCTTTCCATACTTCGGTCCACTCGAATCTCAGCTCTCACGTCTCTATGATAAAAGGGAGGATGACAGGCCGTCGCTCCAGGGTCTTGCTGAAGTAACGTCTGAGCGCCTTGCGCACCTCCTCCTGAAGCTCCATGGGATCCGTGCGAGTCTCGCGGTTGATGTTCTTCAGGGTTTCCACAATCACCTTCTTTGCCTGCTGCAAGACTTCCTCGCTCTCCTCGGCGCGCATGAAGCCACGCGAGACGAGGTCCGGACCAGCGACGATCTCTCCGGTCTGCTGGTGAATGGCCATAACGGCCAGGACCATACCGTCCTCAGATAGATGACGCCGGTCGCGGATCACGACGTCCTCGACATCACCGACACCTTTTCCGTCCACGAAAACTCTCCCGACCGAAACCGATTCAACTTTTTGGGCCTCCCCACTCCTGAACTCCAGGACGTCGCCGTCCTCCATAAGAAAGCAGTTCTCCGCCGGTACGCCTACGGCCTGGGCCAATTGAACATGGCGTACCAGGTGACGGTATTCTCCGTGGATCGGAATGAAATATCGGGGCCGGGTTAATTGGAGCATCGTCTTGAGTTCCTCCTGGCTTGCGTGGCCTGAGACGTGGATCTCCGAGACCTTTTCATAATGGACCTCGGCGCCGCGGCGATAGAGATGATTGATCAAGTTGGTGATCGTCTTCTCGTTTCCGGGAATAAATTTTGCCGATAGAACCACCGTGTCTCCCGGCTGAATCCGGATCGATCGGTGATCGTTTAAGGCGATCCGGTGCAGGACGGAAAGCGGCTCGCCTTGGCTTCCGGTGGTGAGAAAAGTGAGCCGGTCGGAAGGGAAATCCTGCCAGCGGTCACTCTCGGTCATGACCCCTTCTGGAAGGCGGAGATAGCCGAGATCCGAAGCGATCTGCGTGTTGTTGATCATACTGCGCCCGCACAGAACGACGCGGCGGCCGAAAGATTCCGAGAGCTCGGTAACCTGCTGGATGCGGGGGATGTTGGAGGAGAAGGTGGCGACAAAGATTCTGCCGCGACTTGCCAGGAAGATCTCTTTCAGGTACTGTCCGACGACCCGCTCCGAGGGGGTATATCCTTGCCGCTCCACGTTGGTCGAATCGGAAAGCAGGAGCAGAACGCCTTTCTCTCCGTAGGAGGCGAACCTCTGAAAGTCGAAGAACTCGCCGTTCACGGGGGTGTGGTCGATCTTGAAGTCCCCGGTATGGAGTACCGTACCCAACGGGCTCTCGATCGCGAGGGCCAGACAATCCATAAGGCTGTGAGTCACACGGATCCCCTCAATCTTAAATGGCCCCAACTCCCATGGCCGGGCCGCAGTGATT
>MGSI01000059.1:0-4322 GCA_001798455.1 Deltaproteobacteria bacterium RIFCSPLOWO2_02_FULL_57_26
AGTTTCGCGCCCAGAACGATGGTAGTGGCCTCTCGGTTGGCGGCGAATATCGCTGATATAGATTCAAGGAGGGTGGTCATGCGGACACGATTAGTGAAGCGTCATATCTGCATCCTGGCTATCTCCGTTCTTTTCGGGGCTGTATTTGCTCAATCCGGGGCTGTGGCGGCCGACAAGCTGGTTGGCCTCTATTCTGCTCGGGTGATGTCTCAATCGATGCCCTGGATCGCCCAGGAGGCGGGTCTTTTCAAGAAGTACGACCTGGATCTTCAGCTCGTTTACGTAGGGGGCGGTCCGCCTGCGGCTGCGGCGGCACTTGCCGGCGATACCGAGGTCACGCTGGTGGGGGCTTCGTCGATAGTTCGACCCTTTGTTCAGGGAAGCAGGGATCTTGTGTTTATAGGAGGGATAAAAAACATACTGACTCATAGTATTTTGGCCAAGCCGCAGATCAAGAAGCCTGAGAACCTGAAGGGTAAAAGGATCGGCGTCACGCGAATTGGCAGCAACCCCCACTACTTTGCGGTGCAGGCCCTTCGTCATTTTGGCCTTGAAGCCCGGGATGTCGCCTTCATTCAGGCCGGAGGCGCGCCTGAGACCCTAGCCGCGCTGGTGGCCCAAGGTATCGACGCTGCGGTATTGACCTCGCCAACGGATGCCCAGGCGCTTGGGCTAGGGTATCATTACGTTATCTATGGCCCCGATCTGCGTATCCCCTATGCAGCGACAACCCTTGTGACACGCCGGTCTATAATGACAAAGCGTCCACAGGTGCTGGGCCGGTTTATGCGCGTTATGGCGGAAGCGGCGAAGATTTTGCACACGGATCGAGAGTTCACCTATAAGGTTCTGGGGAAGTATTTACGCCTCGACGACAGGAAGATCCTGGAGGCCAGTTACAACGCAGAAATCAAAGCTCTAGAGCCCAGGTTGGTTATTAAGCACGAGGCGCTCCAGGCGACCCTCGACGAGATCTCCCCGGCTGATCCGCGGGCCAAAAACTTCAAGCCCCAGGAGCTCGTCGATGCCCGTTTTATCGACGAGATGGAAACGAGCGGCTTTTTCGACCAGTTGTGGTCAGGCAAGCGGTAGGACAAGGGCAAGTCTTGCCGGGGTGTTGAAAAACCCCGTGCGCAGGCCAGTCAAAAAGGCTTCGACCTGCCCTCGACGGGCTCAGGCCCTGAGTCGATCGAAGGGAGCTCGTTCGACTGCCTTCGGCTCTGAGGCTCAGGCTCGAAGAGAGGCTCACGACCGAACTCAGCCGAAGGTCCAAGTTAACATAGTGGCGATGCACCGAGTTATCGTTCCTCGTGGCCGTGGTTCGACAAGACTTCGCCGAGCTCAGTCGAGCCGCTCACCACCCCAGCAAAGTCGAAGGGTGGCTCGTGTTCGTAAACCAACACGAGCATGAAACCGAACACGAATGAGGGCGACGGTTAGAGACTGACAGAGGGGATGATTCGGCCCTTTCGCAGACAAAGGAGGAATCTATGAAAAGAGCAGCGGGTTTATGGATTGACCATAGGAAAGCTGTGATCGTGGTTGTTACAGACAAAGGGGAGGAAACAAAACTGATAATATCACAGGTTGAAAAACAGCTCCGCCGTTCTGGTGATTCACCTCTCAAGGGTCCATATGAAGCACAGCAAGTTCCGCTAGACGACAGCCGCGAGAGAGACCTTACGGGACATCTCAATATTTACTACGATGCGGTAATTGCGTGTATTCGTGATGCAGAATCTATTCTGATATTTGGTCCTGGTGAGGCCAAGGGCGAGCTGAAGAAACGTCTCGAGAGAAACAAACTTGGTGGGCGCATCGTCGGTGTTGAAACCGTCGACAAGATGACGGATCGCCGGATTGCGGCAAAAGTCCGACAGCGCTTTCCAAAATAGAGTTTGCCAATATAGAAATCTGGCATGAGCCAACTCACTCCAACGTTCTGGAGCATCTCTGCGACCGAGATGCTTCAGAACCTTTTCAGCATGGCCGGAGTATCGCTCTTCCTGCCGTTTCTCCCATGGCTGCCCAAGCAGATTTTGCCGACTAATCTAAATGACAAATACAGAGGACAGACAACACCGCTCGATCTTACAAAGCATCGCCCACCGGGCGATGCTCGAAAGAGGACTTCTTCCCGAGTTTTCGCGCCAGGCGCTCGCCGACCTCGACAGAATCCGCGAGCCTGCAACACGAGCTGAAGAACCGGAGACAACGATGATTCGCGCGATCTGGATCAGCTTACGGTTGCCGAAGCAATGCCCGGAGGGGCGGCAAAGATCCTTGTCGCCATTGCCGATGTGGACGCTCTCGTCAAGAAGCCGTCGGCACTTGACGATCATGCCCGGCACAACACTACCTCGGTATACACCGCTGCCGAGATATTTCCGATGCTGTCGGAGAAACTCTCGACCGATCTTACCTCTATCAACTATGAATCAAACCGCCTGGCCATTGTCATTGAAATGGTCATCGTCGGGGATGGATCTCTTCAGATTTCGGACGTCTATGGAGCGACAGTCCGCAATCAGGCAAAGCTTGCCTACAATAACGTTGCCGGCTGGCTGGAGGGTAACGGGCCGATGCCGACTAGTCCTGAGGGGCTAAAAAAATGGGGGGAGGACATTTAGCATTCCTCCCCCCATTGGCCCGAGCATCAGCGTCTGTCACTGTCAGTTCAGGCTGACAGTGATCTGCCTTGGTTTTGCTTCCTCGGCCTTAGGAACATATACCTCGAGGATTCCATCTCGATAAGTGGCTTTGATCCCGTCATGCTTTACGGCTTGAGGGACATGGAAGGAGCGGGAAAATCTTCCTGCAAGTCGCTCTACCCGATGGTATTGATCCCCATTCGTAGGCTCTTCGAACTTCCTCTCCCCGCTCAGGGTAAGAGTCCCATCCTCAAGCTCCAGGTGAAAGTCTTCTTTCTTCATACCCGGAAGCTCAGCGCGGATCAGATAGGAGTCCTTGCTCTCAAGGATGTCCACCGGAGGATACCAGACCCCGGTCGGAGCCGTATGGAAATGCCTCGACCGACCATAGGCGTCCTCAAAAAGATCGTTAATGTTGCTCAGACCCTCAAAGGGTTGCCATCTCACTAGTTCCATAATTAGCCTTCCTTTCTTGAGATTTTGAATTCTGACTGTTCAAAAGGTAAGCATCGCCCTCCGACTTGTCAAGTAGTGCTGTGATCCGTCGATAAGGGGCGCCTGCTGCGTTGTCATATCGGGCTCGCACCCTCACATTCGCGGGAAAACCAGAGCCGAAGTCCTTGCCACCGTTGAGGTTTGTGGCCTGGCCTTCTTCCTCTTACGCGCCATGAGACGAAGGAATGATCTGTTAAGACTCACTCTATCGGATCGCGGGTGTCCTGGTAAGGGCTATTTTGTAGAGAGGACACGCAAAGCTTGGCCCCTGGCTTACTGATTTTTCGGAGCTCCAGAAAGGGCATCATGTAAGCTGAATTGAGATTGGAGTCGTGCTTGTTTACGAACACGAGCCACGGACACGGGTCGTCCAGAGCCGCTGCGCATGTGTGCGGGCCGCGGGATAATTCTTTTCAAAATCGTCCAATATTAGACAGAAACCCCCTCCCGAGTCAGCATACCATTAAACCTAAAACGACGGAGATTGCAGTTCAAGCGGTCAAAATTGGGTCTTTAGTCTTTGTAAAGAGGAGGAAGTACGATGGAAATTCCCAGGGACATTAGTGGGAAAAGCACCGCCCTGATTGTGATAGGCCTGGTCCTGGTCTTATTCTTTGGTTATCGGGGATATGTCAACTCCCGTCAGGCCTTACAAATTCTGGAAATCCAGGTGCCAAATATCACACGGGTTGCCTTCGACACTCAGGTCGTTGCCCTTACTCCTGCGAATCTTGAGCCTATCTTAACCCGCGTTGCAGCGCAGTTCGGAGGGTCCGACAGCAAGGGGGAAATGGAAAAATTGAAGAAGGAATTTGGATCTCACTTGTGGATTGCGGTGATGACTCGGAATAAAGGACTCCAATCCGCAACGGACGTGTTGACTCGAGTTCAACTCACAACACCGATCACGGCCCTTCAAGGGTACAGCTCAACTGGCTATGCCAGGATGGAGGTCAAAGAGGGAGGAAAAGGAAAAGAAATGGCATCAGTCAACTGGAATAACATAGAACCCGCCATCACCGCCGTCACCCTTATTGGTGTTCAGCCAAAAGACTTTGGGGGCAAACCCCCTTATTCGAAGAAAGATATGCGGATCTGGTCCAGAGATTTTAGGTTATACTTTGAATTGGCTGAAGTAAAATCTGAAGAAGGGGCGATAGCTTACGCTTATTAACA
>MGSI01000059.1:4340-13400 GCA_001798455.1 Deltaproteobacteria bacterium RIFCSPLOWO2_02_FULL_57_26
CTTACGCTTATTAACAGGCGCAGCCGCAAAAACCAGCGGAGAGTTTGATGTCGATCTCTGCTCCGAGTGCCCGAGCCACTTTTTTAAGTTAGGTAAGGAAACCCGATCATAATTTCCGTCTTCGAGGCCAGCGATGTTGGGTTGGTGCATGCCGACTCGCCGTGCCAGCTCCCCTTATCCCTTACTCACTTGGACCGGTACCTGTTCGCCATTTCGGTAGAGAAGCCCTCCTTCAATAGGATACTGAAGGCTCTAGCTTCTCTCGTATGTGAGAACAAATACGTGAGGAGGAGGGCCAGATGTCTCTCCTATCTCTTCAACTCCTGGCCGAGCAGGCGCAACAGTTCGTTGAACTGACGTTGCATGGCGATCATCTGCTCGCGCATGTGGAGGGCCACCTCGGCCCCCTCTAGGTTCACTCCCATCTCTTCAATGAGGAGGCGCGCCACACGGACACGATCGACCTGATCTAAGGGATAGAATTTCTGTCTTCGCCGGATGATCGGGTAGATTACCTTCTCTTGTTCCAAGCGGATGACGAACTCCTCGTCAACGCCGCAGATTTTAATGACCTCTGTAATTCGAAGATACTTTCCTGCCATTGCACCGCTCTCCTGCTACAGGCGCATGTCTTTGCGCACGTCTTCGGTGTAGGCCCGGTCGATCTTCTCGATGACTTCGTGCGCGACCTTTTCCTTTGGCACGCGAACCATGAGCCGCAGATACAAGTCTCCGGCTGGGATTTGCCCGTGAGCGGGAACTCCCTTGCCCTTGACGCGAAGGCGCTGGCCGCTCTGCGCCCCTGCCGGGATCTTCACCTTCACCGTCCCGATCGGTGTAGGGACTTCCACGGTTGCGCCACGGACAGCCTCTCCCACGGTAATCGGCAGCTCCATGGTCAGGTCTCTACCGGATCGCGTGAGTAGGGGGTGCGGCCGGATTCGCGGCACAATGTAAAGGTTCCCGGCCGGTCCTCCTCGAACACCCGCCTCCCCCTTTCCGGGCAGGCGGATCCGTTTTCCGGGCTCAGCCCCGGGCGGGATGTTGACCCGAATCGTCTCTGGCCGCAGAACTTGGCCCGTGCCCCCGCAGGCAGTGCAGGGATCACCCGGTAGTCGTCCGCTTCCCATGCATCGCGGGCAGGTCTGGCGGAACTGAAGCGGTCCCTGGACCACTGACTTGCTGCCGGTCCCCCGGCACTCGGGGCACGTAGTCGGAGTGGATCCCGGCTTGGTCCCGGCGCCATCGCAGATCTCGCAGGAAACGGGCCGCTGGAGCGTTATCGATGTCTGAAAGCCGCGTATGGCGTTGAGGAAGTCGATCTCCATGGTCGCCTCAATGTCCGCCCCTCGCATTGGACCAGGTCGCGTCCTTCGACGTGCCCTGGAGAAATTACCCAGATCACCGAAGAGGTCGCCGAGATCGCCCACATCGAATTCGTGGGCGCCGCCCGCCCGCGCCGACTGCTCCTGCCATTGCCGGTAGCTCCGTGCCTTCTCGGCGTCAAAGCCGGCGGTGAGCCCTGCCTCGCCGAATTCGTCGTAGAGTTTGCGCTTCTCCGGATCACTCAGGATATCGTGGGCGGCTGAGATCTCTTTGAACTTATTTTCGGCTTCCTTATTTCCCGGGTTGATGTCGGGATGATACTTTCGAGCGAGTTTGCGGTACGCCTTGCGGATTTCTTCGTGGGAGGCGGTGCGGTCGACGCCGAGGATCTGGTAGTAATTGCGTTCGGCCATTGTAAGAGTAGAATAGCGCCGGCGCGGGGAGTTGCAAGGGGATTGTAGGATTAGGCCCGAGTACGGCTTTGCATGTGTGCGGGCCCCGCGACCATTCTCTTCAAGATCGTCCAATGTTAGACTGAAACTGTGCATTGGAATTGGAACAGAAGAGAGAAATAAAGAGGGAAAGAGAATAGTTTGAACATGGAAAAGAAACACCGGCAGTTCTCTATTTGGTACTTCATAGTGGTTTTTTTCATTGTCCTGATGATCCAAAACTACCTTGGCAGACCCCATGTCGAGATCATCAGCTACAGCCAATTTAAATCCGTACTCAAGAAGGGCCTCATCGCCGATCTTGCAATTGGCGAGAAGACCATTGAAGGCAATATGAAGGGAGAGGCAGTTAAGGAGATTTTCACGCCGGAGAAACTAAAGGAGATCCCTCAAGAGGTAAGGGAAGGCAAACAATCTTATCCCTTTGTAGCGGTGCGAGTGGAGGACCCGGGCCTGACTGCCGAACTAGAAGAGGCAAGAGTACCGTTCCGGGGGGAGGTCACCAGTACTTGGCTACCGACCATTTTATCCTGGGTGGTTCCAGTTGCCCTGTTTTTTCTGCTGTGGAGCTATCTGCTCAAGAAGATGGGACCAGGAAGCGGCCTGATGCAGATCGGCAAGAGCAAGGCGAAGGTCTACATTGAGAAAAAAACCGGAGTAACATTTGCCGATGTTGCGGGAATCGATGAGGCTGAGGAGGAACTCGTCGAGGTTGTAGGGTTCCTGAAAAACCCGGAGAAATATCAAAGGTTGGGAGGCCGCATTCCCAAGGGTGTTTTGGTTGTCGGGGCGCCGGGTACAGGAAAGACCCTGCTTGCCCGCGCAGTCGCCGGCGAGGCTGGGGTTCCCTTCTTCAGCCTCTCCGGCTCTGACTTCGTTGAGATGTTTGTCGGAGTCGGGGCGGCTCGGGTGAGGGATCTTTTTACCCAGGCAGTACAGCATGCCCCCAGCATTATATTCATCGACGAGCTGGATGCTTTGGGAAAGGCAAGAGGGACGAGCATGCTTACCGGCAACGACGAGCGTGAACAGACCCTGAATCAACTTTTGTCGGAAATGGATGGGTTCAATCCGAACCAAGGGGTAATCATCATGGCTGCCACCAACCGGCCGGAGATCCTGGACCCCGCGCTGTTGCGTCCCGGCCGATTTGATCGGCAGATCCTGGTGGATCGTCCCGACATCAAGGGACGCACAAAGATCCTCCAACTGCACGCGAAGAAGGTGAAGCTCTCGCCTAATCTCGATCTCGGTGTAGTGGCGGCCAAGACACCCGGCTTTGTTGGCGCCGACCTGGCTAACATCGTCAATGAGGCTGCTCTGCTGGCAGCGCGTCAGGCCAAGGACTCCGTGGAAATGGCCGACTTCGACGAGGCGATCGAACGGGTGGTCGCAGGACTACAAAAAAAGAGCCATGTCATAAACCCCAAGGAGAAGAGAACCGTCGCCTATCACGAGTCCGGTCATGCTCTGGTGGCGGAGCTCGTGCCTGGCGCCGACCCCGTTTCCAAGATCTCTATTATTCCCAGGGGGATCGCTGCCCTGGGTTACACACAGCAGCTGCCAACGGAGGACCGCTATCTCATGACTCGCTCTGAACTGCTCGCGCGAATCCAGGTCCTTTTGGGGGGGAGGGTCGCCGAGGAGATCGTCTTCGGCGATATATCTACCGGCGCTCAGAACGATCTCCAGCGAGCCACCGAGATCGCCAGGACGATGGTCACGCAATTTGGTATGAGCGAGAAGCTGGGCTTAGTATCTCTCGAGGGACCCAGGACTCCCATGTTCCTGCGAGTACCCACTTATAGCCCTAAAGAGTACAGCGAGGAAACCGCCCGGGTCATTGATGGAGAGGTAAAAACACTACTGTCAGAAGCTCACGTGAAAGTTCGAGACATCCTAGCCTCTCGCCGCTCGGCGCTGGAGGAGTTGGCGAAGCTGCTTCTGGAAAAGGAAGTTGTTGACAGGCCCGAATTGCAGGCCATTCTAAAGGTGAGGAGTATTGGTAGCATGAAGGAGAAAAAGGGATCTGTAGAAACGCATGGGACTGAGAACTCTGAGGGGAAAAAGGAGTAGAGCGGGAATACGGGAAAAGCTTAAGCATCGGACCCCATCCCGCCTGGAGACAGCGCCGGCCACGAGGTAGTGTCATTGCAACACGTCAACCGCCGAAGTATATTGTCTTAACAAAGAATGACCGACTGAGCGCCAGGGGAAGTCGACTGTTGTTGTAATCATCGTGGGCATCGAAAGGAGACAGGATCATGATTCAACAGACTCCTCAAGCCGACGAGTTCAAACAACAACTGCGTGATTCGTTGCAGCGCGAGACTCTAAATTCTCGCGCCGTCAAGATTGCGAGACACGCCAACGTCTACACTTGTGGCGATGCCAACGAGATGGTCTATTTCATCGAGAGCGGCCAGATCAAACTGCTCATGCTCTCGTCCGAAGGAAGAGAGTGCCTCCTTGCCATCCACAGCGCGGGAGATATTTTCGGCGAGCTGTGCCTGTCCGGGTTGGGCGCGCGACTTGAAACAGCGACGGCGATGACACAAACGATGTTAAAGCAAATACCTTGCCCTCAATTCTTGGGGCGTCTAAGCCGCGACTCGCTGTTTGAGGGCTTCGTGCGCTATCTGGCGGTGCGCATCGCCGACCAACAGCAGGTCATCGCCAATCTAGTGACGGTGGATAGCGAACAGCGGCTGGGCCAGACGTTGTTACAGCTGGCTCGCACCATGGGCAAGAAAGATCCGCGCAGCATTCGCATCGAGCTGAGAATTTCCCACGAAGAACTCTCCGAGATGGTGGGCACAACGCGACCAAGGATCAGCTGGTTTATGCAGCGATTTCATAACCTTGGGTTGATCGAGACGAATAGAAATCGCTTTCTCATCATCAAAGAAAAGAAACTTACCGATTATCTAACTCAGATCGCCTAGATCGCCATCGGGATCCTCGCTGGCTTGAAGGCGAGACTTGCAATTACATAACTACAATGCCCGAACTGCGAATACGCCCCGCGACTTCGTTCCTCGATTACGCGCCGGTTTCGTTGACCTTTGGCACCAGCGGATTGCGCGGCCTGGTCAAAGACATTACCGACCTCGAGGCCTATATCAATGTCAAAGCTGCGCTCCGGTATTTGTTGAGCATTGGTGATATTCATGCGAGCAGCGGAGTGGTCATCGCCGGCGACCTCCGGCCGAGCACCGACCGCATCATGCGTGCCTGCGCCCAAGCGATTGTCGACTTGGGCTGCCAGGTGGAGAACGCAGGCAAGATCCCCACGCCCGCATTGATCTCTCACGCCATCTCCGCCAGACGCGCCGGCGTGATGGTGAGCGGCAGCCATATTCCATTCGATCGTAACGGCATCAAGCTCAACAAGAGCGTCGGCGAGGTCCTGAAGCAGGACGAACCAGGCATCACGCGCGAGGTCGAGCGTGTGCGCGTCGAGGAGTACAGCCGGACCGCGACCAAATCGGCCTTCGACGCCTCTGGAATGCTCAAGCAGTCGCCAGACCTGCCGCCGATCGCTCGGGCCGCCGAAGAAGCCTACGTCCGTCGCTACCTGAACAGCTTCACCTGCGGCGGTCTCTCCGGCCTGCACGTTCTTGTGTATCAGCATTCGGCGGTGGGCCGCGACATCTTGCCGCGCATCCTGCGCGAGCTTGGCGCCGAAGTAGTCACCGCCGGGCGCAGCGAGACGTTCGTTTCCATCGACACGGAGAACATCACCGACGAGCAGCTGAATCGTCTGGAGGAGCTCGCCGTCGCTGCCGAAGCGAGCGGGCGGCCGGTTCACGCAATCGTGTCCACCGATGGCGACTCCGATCGGCCGTTGCTGACAGCGGTGCTAACCGCCGCCGAGGTCCACCCAGGCGGCCGACGCGTGCGTTTCTTGCCCGGTGACCTACTCGGCATCGTAGTCGCCGAATACCTGCGCGCGGATGCCGCCGCGGTCCCCATTAGCGCCAACGATGCTGTCGAGCGACGTATGGGCGAGCGCGGGGTTTCTCTCGAGAAGACCCAGATCGGATCGCCCTATGTTATCTCTGCCCTCGACAAGTTGCGCCGCGCCGGAACACACGCACGCATCGTCGGCTGGGAGGCCAACGGCGGATTTTTAACCGGCAGCGATATTGCTTTCGCCGCGGAGACGATGGTTGCGTTGCCGACGCGCGATTCGACGCTGCCCATCTTGGCTAACTTGTTCGCTGCGGCTGAGCAGCGCATCGGACTGGCCGCACTGTGGAGCCGGCTGCCTGCACGCTTCGGACGCGCCGGCTTGATCGACAACGTACCGGTCCCGGTTAGCCAGGCCATCCTGGCTCGCCTGATTCCACCCGGCGACACGATCGAGGTGGAACTTGATGGCGCGGGGCGCGTAATCGATCGCAGTCGTCCGGACGCGATGCCCACGCCGCTCGCGGAACCGGCGACCGCAGACTGGCAGCAGCGTAAGGCGACGTTAACGCGTTTCTTCACGCCCGCGCTCGGATTCGACGACATCGTGCGAATCAATGTGCTCGACGGCGTGCGCGTCCATTTCCACAATGGCGACGTCGCGCACGTCCGGCCGTCGGGCAACGCGCCTCAGCTGCGCATCTATGCCAACAGCGATTCGCAAGCGCGCGCCGATCAAATCGTGGAGCTTGCGGTGCGCGAACCCGACGGGATCTTGCGTCAGCTGGAACGAGCGTTCACGCGAGGTACGGTCGTGACCTTGTGAGGGAGAAGCGATGATTCCGTTTCAGTTGCAGCGCCTTGGGCTGGCTACCTTCCGTCTAAAAGGGCGACATTTTGTCGCCGTCTCGCTGTGAAAGGGAACTTCTGAGGGACCGGCGACGACGGTGGCCGCAAGTAGATCGGTGAGTTCAGCTGACACAGTACGGGGCTTCAAGCGGTGCCCTCGCCCGAATTAACCTAATTATCCCTAACCCCCTAATTTCCCTGTTTCTTCCAAGTGCTGTTTAGAAGGATGGCGTCATCGTGACGTCTTTCCGACAAGGTGCGCCACCCCAAAAATGCATGACGTACTACTAAGGAGTTCATAAGTAAGTAGCCATTCGGCGACCGAGTGGCGAGCCCTGAAGGGCGCGGGCAAGCCCTTCGGGATGACAGATGACAAATTTCAGATTTCAGATTTGAGATTTGCGATTTGAAATTCCTTGCGTAGCAAGGACCTGGTGGCCTACAAGGCACAGGCCCATTGACCGCGCTCGGAAGCGCTTGGCCGAGGAAGCCGGCTGGTCGGAGAAATGTCAAGCTACTAATGAACTCTTTAATAATACAAACGTGAACCCCTCGCAGTAGAGGAAGCGAACCGCTAGGACCATACCGGCGTTTCCACTTGATAGACAATCCAGCGTGTCAATTCACGTCCCCCATAGCCCCTGCATTGCACTGCCGGGAGCGGTCACGGTGCGAGAAGAGATATTTTCCAGCCGTCACGCTCGCGCGTGTACAGGTAGCGCTCGTGTAGCCGGTCCGGCTTCCCTACCCAGAACTCTATGCGCTCAGGCACCAGCCGGTAGCCGGACCAGTGGGGCGGGCGGGGAATTGGCCGGTCCATGTACTTGACCGATACCGATTCGACGGCGGCCATGAGATCGTCGCGAGACAACAGCTCACTGCTCTGGTTCGAGGCCCAGGCCGCGATCTGGCTTCCGCGGGGACGGGCGGCAAAATATGCATTCGCTTCCTCGTCGGTGACCGCCTCCACCGGACCCTCGACCCGTACTTGCTGCTCCAACCGCGACCACCAGAAACAGGCGGATGCGCGTGTGTTTTCCTCCAGCTGCCGGGCCTTGCGGCTCCGCATGTTCGTGTAGAAGACAAAGCCTCTCTTATCCACGTGCTTCAGCAAGAGCATCCGTACCGTCGGCTGGGAGTCCTTGCCAGTTGTGGCGAAAGCCGCTGCATTGGGGAGTTCGATTCCGGATTCCTCCGCTCGTGATAATACTTCGTTAAACCGGACGATCGGGTCGTTGCTCATTGATTCTCCTTAATAATGCAAAACGGGGTCAGCCCAGAGTCATTTTTCACGAACAAAGCTGTTAAGGCCTCCAGCGTAAGGGCAGTTTCCGGTTTCGTGTCTCTGGTTTCGGGTTTAACTCGATCCCTCGATGAACTCAAGATCGACCCTGAGCGGTTCGGCTGAGCTCACCGTCGAAGCCAAGGCCGAACGGGTCGGAACTCAAAACTCGAAACTGGCGACTGTGAAAGCGCACATGGGCCTTTTTCAGCGGCCTGTTTTATTGCGCAACAGGCGCTCTTATCTGGCGAGCCCAGTCGAGCCGCTGACCACCCTAGCAAAGTCGAAGGGTGGCTCGTGTTCGAAAACGAGCACGAAACCCGGGCAAAGCGACACAATATGATATTGACAGGTTTCCCGGCCCTAAGTATGCTCGCGTGGAATGATCCGAGTCCGCACCAGTATTCCGCAATCCGCAGTCCGCAATCAAAAATTGACGGGACGTAAAGGGGTGGGTGAATGAGGCTCTGGGGCAAAGTGGTGAGCGGCATGATGCTGTTCATCGCCGCAGTATTCGTGGTCGTCTCCATTTTCGTGCCCGAGGCGCGCTGGGCATCCGTTGTCATCGTCATCATTCTGATCGTGCTCGCTCGTCTAGGCGTCCCCGCGCTCGTGCGGTTGTTCTCGTCCTTCACCGGCGACGAGGAGATCCTAGCGAACGGCATCGTAGGATCCGCGACTATCGCATCTCTGAAGCCGACCGGGTGGCGCTACAACCGATACTATCCCATCGTCAGGTTCGGCCTCAGCGTGGAGACGGGCGGCGCCGCCTATCCGGTCGAGATCAAGCAGGCGGTTGATCCGGAGCTGCTTCAGCGGCTCGATCCTGGAGTTGTCGTGGGAGTGCGGGTGGATCGGTACAACCACAAAAAAGTTGTCATTGATTGGCGGGAGTAAAAATAGCGGCGCGGCCGTTTTTATAGACGCTGGGTATACACGCAAAGCGGCGTAAGGATGGGAGAAGGAGGAAGACGATGAATCTGACCCAACGAGTAAAAAATATATTATTACAACCGGCAGGGGAGTGGGCGGTCATAGAGAAGGAAGCGACCAGCGTCTCGGATCTCTACACGTCCTATATCGTGCTGCTGGCGGCTATCGGGCCGGTCGCCTCGATCATCGGTTTATCCATCATAGGGATCAACATCCCTTTCGCCGGCACCTATCGCGTGCCACTGATGAGTGCAATCGGACAGGCGGTGGTAACATACGTCCTGGCGCTCGCCGGCGTATACGTTC
>MGSI01000060.1 GCA_001798455.1 Deltaproteobacteria bacterium RIFCSPLOWO2_02_FULL_57_26
ACGGTGAAACCCGCATCGCCGGATAGCTTGACTCTCAGGCTCACCCCGCAGGCCTCCACTTCCAGCAAGGCGGCGTCCCCCAGGTAGTTTTTAATCAAGACCTTTGCCGCCACGCCTTCGGAACTCCGAGCCGTTTCGGGCCTAAGCACGAGATGCTCCGGTCGGATGGCGAGGGTGACCTCCCGCCCGGTCTCACAACCTCGCGGAACCGCACAACTAAACTTTCCCAAAGGAGATTCCACTTCGCCCGCAGCAGAAACCCTGCCGTGGATGAAATTCATCTCGCCCACGAACTGGGCGACAAAGAGACTGTTCGGGCTGGAATAGACCTCGTGAGGGGAGCCGATTTGCAATATCTCGCCCTCGTTCATCACGCACACCCTGTCTCCCAGACTCAACGCTTCGGCCTGGTCGTGGGTGACGTAGAGGGTCGTGACGCCGATGGAGTGGGTGATCTTCTTAAGCTCCAGGCGCATTTGCTCGCGTAAGCGCGCATCCAGATTGCTGAGAGGCTCATCCATCAAGAGAATTTTCGGTTCCGTTACCATGGCGCGCGCCATGGCCACCCGCTGCTGTTGACCCCCGCTCAGATCCGTGGCCGGGCGGTCCACCAGGTGGTCCAGTTGAACCAGCTTGAGCGCCTGGCGCACCTTCTCGGCCACCTGGGATTTAAGAACCCGCCGCCTTCCCCTGACCAACGGGAACGCAACGTTTTGAAACACGTTCATGTGCGGCCAGATGGCATAAGATTGAAACACCATGCCGATATCGCGTTTCTCCGTGGGAACGTAAATGCCTTGATTCGGAGAGCTCACGACCGCGCCGCCGAGATCGATCTCGCCCGCATCGGCCCGCTCCAGGCCAGCCACGCAGCGAAGCGTCGTGGTCTTGCCGCACCCGCTCGGACCGAGCAGGACGAAGAACTCCCTTTCCCGAACGTCCAAATCAATGCCCCGCAAGGCCGCCACTTGGCCATGGCGGGTTTTGAACTCCTTCCTAAGCCCTGTGATCCGTATCAAGTTTGGTTTCCCTCCCCCATTCAGCTGACCGAACCGCGCCCGCCTGCTCCCGCGCCCGGGTTAAGGGGCCGTGCCTCGCCTCTCTGGCGCCCTATCCGCTCCGCGCTGCCTGATAATAATCTAAATCGTAGTAGCGCTTCAGATCCGAACCCATCGGGAGGTTAAAGCCATACTGAGTTCTGAGATCGAGCACGCTCTGAAGCCCGGTGACATCCATGGCTCCGTCCTTGGGAAGCTGGGCAAGTCGGCCGGCGGCTCCTTCCGGGCTCAGCTTCTCTTCATCAGCAATGATCTTTATCGCCTCCCCCCGGTTGGCAGGATCGCCAGCCCAACGCAGGCCGGCGAGCCAGGCGCGCAAGAATCTCACCAGCGCATCCCGGTGACCCTCAACCCATGCCCGGCTCACGGCAAAAACCCCGCCCGGATAGTTTGGCAACACCTCGCGGTGGTCGCCAAAGTGCATGTGACCAGCAGCTTCAGCCTTTGCGTCCCAGGGCGGATTGAGAATAGCCGCGAAGGTGTCGCCTCGATTCATCGACTCGAACCGCGGCCCGGTCGCCCCGACCGGAACGAGCCGGTAGTCGTCCCTTTTGAGATCCAAACCGTGGGCCAGCAGGATCCTGCGCAGAACCAGAGCGTACGCGGTATCCACGGCGTCAACGGCAAGAGGTTTGCCGCGCAGATCGCTCCAGTCGCGAATCTCCGGTCGCACGTAGACGGGCAGCAAGATCCCACGGGCTACCTGGGCTATCGCAACGATCTCTGCCCCTTCCCGACCCGACCACGCGAGCACGTTGTCGAAGGCAGTCGAGGCGATGTCCCACTTTCCCGCGCCCAGACCGCGCATCTGCTCGGTCGAGTTGGGGGTGATCGTAATCTCGACCTCAAACCCCTCGCTCGCAAAGAGCCCGCGCCGGCGCGCCACGATCAGACCAGCATCGGCGTTAAAAATGATCAAACGCAACGGATTTAATGGAGAAATGGGCTTATACCTCCTTGCTTCTGGATACCGTCTTTTGATCACAGCTTGCGCTTGGCTGTCAAGGGACCATCAGCTCTACTGCGAAAAGTGTGGTTGCAGCCCTTCGGGATTGCAAATGGCAAATCTCAAATTGCAAATCTGAGATCTGCAATCTGACATTCCGAGCGGAGCGAGGATGGGGGCAGATCCCCTGCGCCTGGGAGTTTTGTGAGATCTCTGGGGGGAGGAAGCCTGAAGGGCTGAGGCACGCGCACGAGGAGGTGGAGGGCAGGCCCTGGCAGATGGAGAGACCAGAAGATCATCTGAAGCCGAGCATCTTACGGTATAAGTCGGTCAGCCGGTCGATCTCTTTGGCCTGTCCCTGGGTCATGTACAGGATTTGCTTACCCTGGACATATCTGTGGGCATCTGTCCCGGCAATGAACGCGGAGGTTTCTCCACCGTACTTCGCCCATATCTCCTGCGCCCCCAGTGTCGCCATGAAAGCCGCAAAGAGATAACCCACGTTGGGGTGAGGGGCACCTTTAACCACGCCCGCTTGATAGGATGGCGAAATCACTGGCTCGATTCCTTCGGCAAAAACGATCGGCGCGCCGGTTCTTTTCGCTGTGTTAATTTGGCTCGTCGTCAGGGTAGCCGCGAGCAAAATCTCGCCGAGCTGAAGCCGGGTGTAGATCTCGCCTAGCTGCCCTAAGACCGGCTCCTGCTTCACGAGGGCTTTCACGAATTCTGTGGTCCTCTTTTCGCCCCAGCCTCCCACCGCCAGCCGGGCCCAATGGTGCGTTGCGTTGTTGATGCCCAGTTTTCCCCCTTTCCATTTGGGGTCCAAGAGATCCTCCCACCGCTTCGGAACATCCTTGGCAGGCACCGTTTTTTGGCTGTAGGCAGGCAGCACGAACTGATTGGAAAAGGAGACCGAGCCGTTGTCGTATTGGATTAACTTTGGGTCGACGCCGAGCTTGGTATAGTCAAACGGCATATGGAGCTTCTTTAACCACAGAAGGGACTGGTGCGCATCGGTTACCACCATGAGATCCCATTGCGAAGGCGCCCCGGCGGCCGTGTCGGTCGCCAACCTTCCGATGTCCCTGAACATGCTCCCCGAGGGAGTGTAGCCCATCCTGATTTCAACCCCGTATTTCTTGTTAAACGCGCTAGCGAGCGCTTGTGCTCCCTGGGGGGTCAAAGTAGACGGGCCGTAAAATTCTATGATCCCTTCCTTTTTTGCCGCTGCCACAAGCTCCTCGACGACAGCGGTAGTCCCTTGAGTAGACCAGCCCAAAAGGACCGACACGGCCACAACGAAAAACACAACGCCTGTGACTCGCTTCATAAAGTACCTCCTACGCCACCAAGGCGCTCTCCGTGAGCTCTCTCTTTAGCCAGCGAACGATCGTAGGGAAAGTCTGTGGAGTTTGTCCCATGTGACCGCCTGGGAAAACTCTGGCGGCCTTCGGGCTCCCGTGCTCGAGAAGGATGTAAAGATCCTCAACGGGAGTCTGAAGGTCGTCCTTGCCGTTGACGAGGAGCATGGGGCAGGAGGGCCGATCTAACCACCCTTGTGTTTTCAGCGATAGCGAAGGGAAATACGCGGCGATCTCCTCGAGGTTTTGGAGTCCGAAGGCCATCGCGCGGGCAATCTCATGGTCCATCAGATAACTATCCGCGTTGGTCGACTTCCGCTGCCATTCCTCTTGGAAGAAATAGTGAACCCCTCCGCCCCAAACCACCGAAGCCCGCAGGCGCTCAGGCTCGACGAAAGCCATCTTGGCTGACCAGTAGCCACCAAAACTTCGACCGAGGATGCCGATGCGCTCACGATCAATCTCCGGTCGCTTTTCAAGATAATCGACCACCGAGGTAAAGAGAGACTCGGCGGTCGTGGATCCTTTAATCGGGCTTTCACCCACGCCGGGCATGTCCACGGCGCAGGTGCCCAGGCCCGCTTCAAGCAAGGACTCATCGTAGGGCAAGCATTCAGCTTTGTAAGAATCGATCCCACCGAAGTTGATCACCACGGACCGCTTCCCCTCCCCTCGCGGCAGGCGCAGGTAGGCCGGGATCACCTTTTCACCATGGGGAATACGGAGCTCTTCCATTGGAGGGTCAAAATAGCGGCTCGCCTTGACGAAGAGCTCCAAGCTCTTCCGAAAACATTCTTTCTTGCCGGGGGAGTGCGGCACCGGATAGCGCGCGATCGTATAGTACGTATAGGACATGAGGTAAGCCTCCCGCGCCTGCTCGCGTTCGCCACGCTCATGGTGCGCGTTCCCTTGCTCCTCATAGCGCTTCGCCGCTCGCGACCACTCAGCCGCCCACACTTCGGGGTCTTTGCTCGTGAGCCTGACGAGAACAGGTTCGACGTCCTCTCTCTTGGCCCGGCGAAAAACGTTCTGCTTGCCCGTGCGTTCTCGGACCATGGCCTTAATCTCTTCTAAGCTCTTAATTCGGCCCATGGGTCGATGACCTCCGTTGGGTGATAAAGTGCCGCCCTTCCGATCGGCGCTGCGGCTCCCGGACAAACAGCCAGCGCATTATTCGACTCCGCCCGCGCAAAGTCAATAAGAATTAGGGCGTTGAAAAACCCTGCCTTGTTTTTCGTCCCAATAGCCGTCAGGCGCTGCAGCTTTTCCTACTTCCGTTCCGCTCCCCAAAGTTCTTCGAGTCGCCGATCACGGCCGCAGCCGGCGCGGTAGAGCTGATAGCGTACCGGGTTTTTCAGGTGGAAATCCTGATGATAGTCCTCAGCCGGATAGAACTGTGAGACGGGGACAATTTGGGTCACGATGAGTTGCTTGAAGCGGCCCTGCAGAGCCTTCTTGGATTTTTCCCCGAGGCGCTTCTGCGTTTCATCATGATAGAAGACGGCCGTGCGATACTGGCTCCCGGCGTCGCAGAATTGCGCGTCGGGCGTGAGCGGATCGATATTGTGCCAGAAGACGTCGAGTAGTTTTTCGTAGCTGACTTTTTTCGGATCATAGGTGATCTGCACGGATTCGGCGTGGCCGGTGCGGCCTGTGACCACCTGGTCGTAGGTCGGGTTCTTTTTGGCGCCGCCGGTGTAGCCGGAGATGGTCGAAAGGACGCCATCCACCTTGTCGAAGAGCAACTCCACGGACCAGAAACAGCCGCCGGCAAAAGTGGCCTTGGCAGTCTCCGTCCTCTTGTTATCCCGATCAGCCGCGTACGCGATCCCTCCGAAGGCGAGAAAGATGATATTCAATGACATTATTAGATTTGCGCTCTTCATAGATCCCCCTCGATGCCCAATATACCTGGGCTGTAGTTAGAACTGAATAAGGCCTCTGATCGTTCCCGGCCACATTTTGAGGCTTGAGGCACGAGGCGAGAAGGGCGCGGGGTCTGGCCTTCCACAGACTGTTGAAAAACTCTCCGTAGTCATTCTGAGGAGTCGAAGGCGACGAAGAATCTCTTTGAAAGCCTTGAGATTCTTCGCTGCGCTCAGAATGACAGGCACTCAAAATGACCCGTATAAAGGGTTTTTCAACATCCTCTTTCAATCCTGACTAAGGCGGCAGGCTTGCCACGGGGCGAATAGCGGTCCCTTGCAATTCTCACGCAGCAAACTTCGCCGTCCCGGTCATGGCAAGCCTGCCGTCGGCATCGAGTGCCCAGAGCGTAGCCTCGCGCCCATCGGCCGCCGGGTTTCCAGCTATCGTGAAGCTGCCGGTATCGTAAATCTGGCGAAAGCTCTTAAAATCGAACGAGGTCAGCCGGCGCGCCGGCAGCTCCTTGCGGCACAGCTCGATCATCAGCTGTGATATGAGCGAACTCTGCACCACTAAACCTGGAAGCTTTTCGACCTTAGTGCAGTAGTCGCGGTCGTAGTGGATGCGGTGGCTGTTGAATCGGATCGCCGAGAAGCGGAAGAGCAAAGGCGGATTGGGCTCGACCACCTGTCGCCAGGCTGCCGGAGCGGCAACCGGGGGCGGAGTTACGGATGCGGCCTCGGCTCTCGCTTCGCTGAGCATAACCATATCGCGCTCTTCCACGACGCCGAGGCCGCGGCTGTTCGAAATGCTGTGCCGCTCGACGATGGTTACCATGGCTCCGTTCGGCCCATCGTCGATTCGGATATCGGCAATCTCCGTGACCCGCGTAATTTCGTCGCCGATCCTCAGCGGCTCATGAAACGTGACGCGGGTGCCGCCGATCCGGCGGCGCGGCAAAGGAATGGGCGGCACGATGCCGCCGCCTGAGGCCTGACCGTCCAAGCGCATCTGAGAAGGCCGGTGCGACGCCGGGAAAAACGCGCCGTACCATCCGGGCGGAATCGGCGCGCCCTTTTCCACCGGCGGATTTTCCTGCCCCAACGTAGCGGCGAATTTTAACATCGCCGAAGCGGTAACCACATCTGTGGCCGTTTCCTTTTTGCCGATATAGCTTTTAAATCTCTCCAGTGACTCCGCCATGGCCGAAACCTCCTTTAAGCAGCCTTTCTCGCGAAGCTTAGTCCGCCACGGTTCGC
>MGSI01000061.1 GCA_001798455.1 Deltaproteobacteria bacterium RIFCSPLOWO2_02_FULL_57_26
GAGGTAACGCTTAGTCCCGTGAACATGATCGAGAAGATTCTCGCCCGAGCCAGTGGGCGCAAGACGGTCGCGCCGGGCGAGGTAGTGGTCGCCAATGTGGACTGCCTGCTCTTGCACGATCTCAGCGGCTACTTGACCGGCCGTGTTTTCGAGCGCGAGGTGCACCGGCCGATGCGTTACCCCGAGCGCGTGGTTATGATCTTCGACCATCATTTCTGTCCGCCGACTGAAGAAGGGGCTCGTATTCTCCAGGAGAACCGAAGCTTTGCCCGGCGCCACGGAATCAACCTCTTCGACTGCGGCAACGGAAACACGCACCATGTCGGGGTGCAGAACGGCTTCATCCGGCCCGGCACCGTGGTCGTCGGCTCGGACAGCCATACACCCGTGCACGGCACGCTGGGGTGCTTCGCCACCGGCCTCGGCAACGACTCGCACGCGGGAACCGTCATGCCGTTCGGCAAGGCCTGGTTCAAGGTTCCCGACGCGATCGAGGTCAGGCTCAGCGGAACACACAAGCCCGGAGTCACCCCGCGCGACGCGGCGCTCTGGCTCACCGGCACGATCGGCGAGGGCGGCGCGATCTACAAAGCGCTGGAATTCACCGGTCCGTACGTCGAGCAGCTTGATTTCTGGGACCGCTGGCTCTTTCCGCTGATCGTGGTGGACTTGGGTGCCAAGTGCGGCTACATCGAGCCTGACGAGAAGACCCTCGCCTTTGTGCGCAGCGTGACGGATAAACCCTTTGACGTGGTGAAGGGCGATCCGGAGCGAGCTTTTGAGGCGGTTTGGGAGTGGGACTTGAGCGAACTTGAGCCCCAGGTGGCGTGCCCGCCGACAGTTGGAAACGTCAAGCCCATCACCGAGGCGGCGGGGGCCCCGATCCAGTGGGCTGAGCTGGGTGGGCACGGCGGCGGACGCATCGAGGATTTCCGGCTCGCAGCCCGGATTCTGAAAGGACGGCGCGTGCACCGCGACGCCAGGTTCAATCTTGTCCCGTCGAGCCGGGCGGTCTTCGCACAAGCGGTGCGCGAGGGATTGGTAGAGCTGTTGCACGAGGCCGGAGCCACCTGGTTTCCGCCCAGCACCGGGTCGAATCAGGCGTACAACATGGGGGCGATGACTGCCGAAGAGGCGATGATCTCCACCCACGCCCGGAACTTTCCCGGCCGCAACGGAAGTCCTGAGGCCAAGATGTATCTTGCCTCAGCCCTGACCGTGGCCGCCTCAGCCGTCGCGGGTGCGATAGCGGATCCAAGGCAGTTTTTAACGTAGCCTGGTTGTAAGTAATCGAGCAAAGCGTATGACCTGGGTACGAGCGTGAATTTGGCAATGAAATCCAGTTCAAAACGTTCAAGTCGTTCGATTCGTTTAAAACGCTTCAAACTACTTTTGAACTATTTGAACGGCTTGAACTGGTTCTATAGTGACGGAAAAAAGAAAATTACCATAATCACCCGATCCTCCCTCAAATCCCCCTTTCTCCCCCTTTGGTAAAGGGGGATAGAGGGGGATTTTAGGAGAGCGAGAGGGGGTTCGATGTCAACTTATTTAATTCTGTCACTATAGTTCTAAGTAGCTCAAGGAGGTCCGATGCAGGCACGAGGCCGCTGCTGGAAGTTCGGAGATAATATCCCAACCGATAGGATCGTCAGAACAGATCTTATATTTCGCCCCTGGTCGGAGATCCTCAAGCACGTTCTGGAGACCTGTAACCCTGAGTTCCCGCTGAATGTAAAGCCCGGCGACATTGTGGTTGCCGGGAAGCACTTCGGCCAATCCTCCGGCCGTGCGATCGCCGCCAAAGCGCTGAAGCAGACCGGGATCGGTTGCGTCGTCGCCGAGAGCTGCGCGCGTACTTTCTATCGGAACGGATTTGAGATCGGAATGCCGGTGCTCGAGTGCCCGGGGATCACGGCTCAGGTCAGTGACGGCGACATCCTAAGCGTCGACATCGAAAGCGGTAAGATCGTTAACGAGACCACCGGCCGCGAGCATCAGGCCAGACCCACGCCTGCTTTCCTCCTTGATATGCTGAAGGCGGGCGGGCTCATTGCGATGGCAGAGCGGCTTGCGGGCGAGGGATAATGCCGCCGAGGAGCCACCATGCTCATTCTCTCCAACAGCGACATCGAGCAGGTCCTCACCCTCGAGGACTGTCTGCAAGCCCTGGAGGTCGCCTACAAAGAGTACGCGCTGGGGAAGGCCGCAAACCGCCCGCGCAACCACACTATGTTTCCGGTGGAGGACAAGCGCTATCCGGGCTTTCACTTCAGGTTCAAGTCCCAGGAGGGCGGAACCCTATCCTCCGGGGTTTGGGCCTTGCGCATAACCTCCGACATGGCCGGCGTGGAGACGCTCGCCAACGGCGTCAAGCGGCGTCGGCTCATCCCGGCGGCGCCCGGTAACACCTTTGTTGGACTCGTCACCCTCTACAGTCTCGAGACCCTGGAGCCACTCGCGGTCATGCACGACAGCCACATCCAGAAGCTCAGGGTCGGCGCTACCTCAGCGGTGGGAATCCGCGAGCTTTCCAACCCCGATGCGAGGGTCGCGGGGCTCTTCGGTTCCGGCTGGCAGGCCGAGGCCCACCTCAACTATCTTCTGATGGTGCGCCCCCAGATCGAAGAAATACGCATCTATAGCCCGACACCGGCGCATCGCAAAGCCTTTGCCGGTGAGTGGAGCGATAAGGTCGGGAAGCGGATCATCGCGGTGGACCATCCGAGAGACGCGGTCAAGGGCTGCCAGATCGTGACCTGTGCCACCGCGGCCATGGACCCGTGCTTTGACGGGAGCTGGTTGGAGCCCGGGACTCACGTCACCGCGATCACATCTCCTGACCGCACCGCACTGCGGCGTGAGCTGGACGACACAACTTTCGATCGCGCGGATGTCCTGATCGTGCTCTCGAAAGAGCAGATCGAGTACGACAACCAGGTCGATATCATGGGACCGGTGAAGCGAGGCGTGAAGAGCTGGGAACAGATCGGCGAGCTCGGCGACCTCTTGGTCGGCCGCTTCCCCGGGCGGAGCCACAGAGACCAGATCACGGTCTTTGCCAACAACACGGGGATGGGGCTTCAGTTCGCCGCGGTCGGCGCGCGCGCTCTCGCGCTGGCGGAAGCGAAGGGGTTGGGGCGCGAAGTGCCGACCGAATGGTTTCTGGAGGACACGACACCATGATGGAGAGGATCGGCGGGAAGGTCATCAAGTTCGGGCATTATGCTGTGGTTGGGCTGGCGCTGGTCGTGACGGTCTCGGCGCGCAGCGTCTCGGCGGCTGAGCAGCCGTTCTACGCGGGAAAAACCATTCGAATCATTGCCGGCTTCGCGGCCGGCGGCACGATCGACTTGAGAGCAAGGCTTATCGCGCGTTATCTGCCCAAGTGGATTCCCGGTAATCCGACCATCATTGTGCAGAATATGACCGGAGCCGGGGGCCAGATAGCAGCCAACTACGTGTTCAGTGTAGCCACGCCTGACGGGCTGACCATGCTTCACTCCCCGACCGGCCCGGTCATGAATACCTTTCTGGAGCCCGATAGCGTCAAGTATGACGTTCGGCGGATATCTGTCCTTTGGGTCCAGGAGGACAGTTGGCTGACCGCCTTCAATGCTAAGGCGACCAAGATCAAGAAGGCAGAAGACATGCTGCGAACGGCCGGGAAGTTGCGGGTCGGCGGCTCTGGAGCCTCGAGCCCCAGGAGTCTCAGGCCCAAGCTGGCGCTGGAACTCTTTGGTGCGGACCACACGTGGGTGACGGGCTACAGGGGATCGGCGGATTTGCTGGTAGCTCTCGAGCGAGGGGAAATCCACCTCTTCGAAGAGCCGATGGCCGGCTATAAACCCATTATCCAGCCTAGGGAGAAGGACGGGACCATAGTGGTTCTCTGGCAAACGGGAATCCTGACTTTAGAGGAAACCTTTAAACGCTCGGAGTTCATCCCGCATATACCAACCTTAGACGAGGTCTTGCCCAAGGAGAAGAAAGCGGGTCCCGCCTGGGAAGCCTGGAAGGCATTGGTAGTCCCGCAAGCGTTTCAAGGTATGGTCAGCCTTCCTGCGGGCATGCTACCCGACCGGATCGCGATCTTGACTCACGCCCTTGAAAAGATGACGCAGGATCCGCCTTACCGGGAAGAGCATCAGAAGGTTTTGGGGCAACCCGCGGATGCGTTGTTCGGTGAGTCGGCGGACCGGGTGGTCAAAACCGCGATTAAAAGACTGTTCGAGGATTATCAAGGAGGCGTCCGCTACCTGCGCGACCTTGCGAAAAAGTAGCGCGAAGGGGGTTTACGTGCCATCCGCATCTTCACCCATGGTGACGATCCTCAGTAACGCTGACGTAGAAAGTGTCCTCGACATGCGGAGCTGCCTGGAGGCGATGGAAGACGCCTATCGGCAGCTCGGCTCCAACAGGGCGATCAACAGACCGCGCTCTCACACCTACTTTCCTGCCGAGTCCAAGACGTGGCCGGGATTCAATTACCGTTTCAAGTCACAGGAGGGAGGGATCGAAAAATTCGCCGTGTGGGCGCTCAGAATCACCTCTGATATGGCCGGATTTGCGACCCTGGCTGGCGGGGTGCGGCGCAGAAAACTCATCCCTGCCGCCGCCGGAGACCGCTATGTCGGTTTGATTTTTTTGTTTGACATGGAGACGACCGAGCCGCTCGCGATCATCCAGGATAGCTTCATCCAGAAGATGCGCGTGGGCGCCACAAGCGGGATCGGGCTCAAGTATCTGGCCAGAGAGGATTCCCAGATCCTCGGGCTTTTTGGCTCCGGGTGGCAGGCCGAGGCGCATCTCGAGGCAATTTGCCAGTTGAGAAAGCTCACAGAGGTCAGGGTCTATAGCCCGACAGCGGAGCACCGAAAGAGATTTGCCGAAGTGATGACGCCCAAAGTGGACGTTGAGATCCGGGCCGTAGACCGGCCCGCTGAGGCCGTCAGGGGGGCGGACATCGTCATGGCAGCGACCGCAGCCGTGGATCCGGTCTTTGACGGAAAGCTGCTGGAGCCTGGGATGCATGTGGGGTGCATCGTGGCCAGCGATAAGACACAGAAACGCAGGGAACTCGATGACCAGGCCATAGAGAGATGCGATCTCGTGGTCGTGACTTCCAGAGAGCAGGCGCACTACGACGAGCAGCCGGATATCTATGGTGCGGTGCAAAAGGGGATTTTGAGCTGGGAGCGAATCTATGAGCTGAGCGAGCTCGTATCCGGGAAGGCGCCCCGGAGGAGTCGCTCCGACCAGGTCACGCTGTTTAATAACAACGTTGGCATGGGAATCCAGTTTGCCGCCCTTGGGGCCAAGGTCTTGGAGTTGGCGGAGAAGGCTGGGTTGGGGAAAAAGATTCCCACCGACTGGTTTTTGGAGGAGACCTCTCCCTAGCCAGGCCGGAGAGCGGCTCGTGGCTCCAAACCTTTACCTTGCGTAAAAGAGGTCAAAGTAGTAGCAGAAGCATTTGGCGCGACTAACCCTGGCAGGAGGATTTTATGCTGGCTTTGATCCTCAGGCGCACGTTCGTCTTCTCCATTCTCTGGACGCTCTGCTCGGCTTCGCCCGCCGTTGGGGCAGAGACGAAAAAAGTGCGGCTCGGAATACTTACGAGTGGCTCGCAGGATCTTATCCATAACGTCATGGAGCGTCAGAAGCTCCTCGACAAATACAATGTTCCCTACGAGAGAATTAAGGTCCTCAATCCGGCTCCACTTCACCTATTCCTTGCGGAAAAAAGGGTCGACGTCGGCTATGGCGGGGTCACGGCGATGGCAAGGGCGCGGGCCGAAGGGAAGGATATGGTAATCTTTTACGGCGTCTTTGCTCCTGTCAATGCGGTACTGGTGAGGACAGAATCTCCGATCCAGTCGTTTACTGCCCTTAAGGGAAAGAGAGTTGGAAACTTCGGCGGTCCCGGATCCGCCACCACAAGCATGCTCATGGCAATCTCAAAAAAGTGGTACGGTATTGATCTACTAAGGGAAACGGAGCTGATCACTGCACCGGGGCCGGCCTTGGCAGGTCTCTTGGAAAAGGACCAGCTTGCCGCTGCGCTGGTTGGAAATCAGGAATCCGTGACGCTTCCCCTTACGGGTAAATACCGTGTTCTCCTTGACCTGAGCGGGGAGTGGGAAAAAAGAGCTGGCAGGGCTCCTGCTACTGTGACGCTGACCACCAACGAAGAGTTTGCCAGGGCCAATCCGGACCTCCTCAGGAGATACGTTATGGCCTACGTGGATGCGGTGCGGTATATCCGCACGCACTCCGAGGTATGGAAGAGCTATGGGGAGAGTGTAGGGATAACCACCAAGGAAGGGGTCGCCGCGTTACAGAAGACGTGGGGACCGAGGATTCTCGAGAAGTGGGACCGGAACCAGATTGAGGTTCAGCGAGACTTCCTGGAAGCGGTCAAAGAGATTTTAGGACCCAAGGTACTTAAGACGGTCCCGGAGGGTTTGATGACCGATGCATATAACCCTTAAGATTTATTCCGTTTTGGTTCTGCTGCTTGCCTGGGTCGTTCTCTCTTTTGTTTTTTCGCCGCAAATTCTCCCCGGGCCCATTCCGGTCTTCGAGGCAATCTGGGAGAATCTCACCTCGGGCGACGGTTTTTTTCATCTCTACAAGACCATCTTTCGAGTCCTCTTAGGTCTTTTTCTTGCCATGATCATTGGCAGCGCCTTCGGTATCGTGATGGGGATCTCACCTAAAGGGGAAAAGTTCTTGGAGAGCTGGGTCATGGTCGGACTCACCATACCGGCGGTGGTCTACGCCATCATCACGCTGTTGTGGTTCGGGCTCAACGATTTCGCCGCAGTGATTGCGATTGGAATCACGGCTTTCCCGGCGGTTGCCATTAATATGTGGCAGGGGGCGAAAGACATCGATATGCAACTCGTCACCATGGCTAAGGCCTTTCAAGTCCCTCGCCGCGATCTCATCCGCAAGGTGGTGCTGCCGCAGACGGTACCCTATGTCCTTGCGGCCGTTCGCTATGCCCTCGGCATCTCATGGAAGATAGCCACGACGGTGGAGCTGATCGGCATGAGCAGCGGGGTGGGATACATGCTGAATTACTGGTTTGGCCTTTTCTCTATGACCCAGGTGCTCGCTTGGGCACTCAGCTTCACCATTGTGCTTTTGGGTATCGAGTTCCTTTTGATCAACCCCTTTGAAAAACGGATTACGGCCTGGCGCACCGTCGTGCAGGTATAGGTGTCTCTCTGTAGATAACGGGCAGCTATTCGGGTATGTGGCTGCTGAATGTCCGGGTTGCGCAAGGAATAAGGGCTTGCTCGTGGAGTGAAAGAAAACTGCAAGTCAGGATGCGTTCACAGAAAAACAGGGCGCCACGCCCAAAAGAGGAGGGAGATTCGATGAAGAAGACTTGTATCGGGATTCTCGTCATGGGTTGGGCTTTGGTGCTGAGCCTCCCAGCGTCGGCGGCCGACGCTCAGCCAAAAACAGTCAGCATCGGAACTCATCCTATGGGGTCGATGTTTAACATCATTGGAACCGCCGCAGCCACGGTCGTCGCCAAAAATACAGCCATTAAGCCAACGGTTAAGCCTATGGCCGGACCGGTAGCCTGGTATCCCCTCTTGCAGACTGCTGAGGTTGATCTCGGAGTGGTAAACAACTGGGACGCGGAAAAAGGCTACCTCGGCCAATCCACTTATCAAAGGCTTTCTGAGGGAAAGGGTTTTCCACTCCGCCTTGTCGCAGTGACGATCCCCAATTCCATCAGCCTGGTGGTTTCTGCCGACTCGGGAATAATAGCGATCTCTCAACTTAAGGGGAAGAGGGTAGCGGGAAGTTTTCCCACCCCTTCTCTGCAGGCTCAGACCGAAGCCATCCTGGCGAACGGCGGACTATCATTTGCTGATGTCAAAATAATCCCCGTCGACAGCCCGCCGAGTGGGATCAAGGCAGTCACCGAGGGTAGGGCCGATGCTTCTGGGACAGCTACGATTGGCATGCCGGTCATCGAGGAGTTACATGCCAGGAAA
>MGSI01000062.1 GCA_001798455.1 Deltaproteobacteria bacterium RIFCSPLOWO2_02_FULL_57_26
GACGATTTCATAATTATGGGTAATCCTATAATCTTTTTAGTCGCCTAACAACAAAAATTCCGACCCGACAAACACTGCGCGATTGTCAGCCTTTGCTGCCTACGGTCGGTCCGAATCAATCCCGAGTTGATCCACGGGACTACGAACTCCCTTGCCTCCCCGATTTAAAACATGGAACTCCGACGACATGTTGCTCATTTCGATACGCGAAAGGCAGGCCAACCGGCTAAAAAGAATACCCAGAAACCAGTATTGTGCCCCCGGGTTAGGCGGCTTCTCCTGACGCAGCCTTCGCTCTTACGAGAAGATCGACATCGCAATCCAGAACATGAAGCAAGGACAAGAGCTGATCGACAGACTTTTGGTAGTTTTTCTGATCGAGAAGACGGTAAAACTGCGTGGCTGATGTTCCAAGCCGCCGGATAATCTCGCGCTTAGACAACGGACTCGCCTTGACTCGCCTCTGCGCCTCGACAGTCAGCTTATAAAGCAGCGCATCCCGCAAATAGCTTGGATCCTGGTTATATTCCAGGACTTGCTCGATGTGAACCGTTCCTTCCTTGCCAGAATCAAGAACGTACGTGAAGCCTTCACGTCCCAGCTCCTTGTCGATGAATACTCGGATGATTGGATCGGCGACGCTTGGCTGAGGATCGATCTTTGAGTACGGAAGCTGGAAAGTCTTCCTAGAAGTCTTCACCTCAAAAGCCTTCTTGCGGTTGTTATGTGCGACTGACCGGATCTTCATAGCAAACCCTCGGATTCCAATTCCTCGATCAACTCGCGAACTCGTCGCGTTGCTTTACCTTTCATGGGGTTTTTATTGTCCAGGTCCCATTTCACGACAAGTTTTCCATCGCGATAGATATGGATGTGCCGAGGAGGGTGGTCTCCTTTCCAGGTGACGAAGACATAGCCACCCCGGCGAAGCTTTCCCACGCGGGAACGTTACCGCACACGGTAACGCTTGTCAATCGGACGTGTGAACTCCACCGAAAGTGAGCTGCCTGAGCGAAGCGAGGACCGCGAGCGTCGGCGCATCTATTAAGTGAGCTGTTTAGGATGCGGAAAATCCCGCAGTATATCCCGCACAGCCCGGCGAACGCTTTTGAAGCAAATCCGCCACTGATATCCGTCACCTACCAGGACTACGTCAAGCCTGCTGCGCCAACGGCTTAGCTGCTCGTCTGTCAGGGTGCCGTAAACGAAAAGGTTAGAGCTAGCCGATGATCTTGTAATCACCGCCCAGATAATTCCGGCACAACTGGATGTAAGTCAAGGAGCCCATCCGGATCCAGTTGAGGGCCTCTCCGCTGATCTCTTTTTTTACTTTGGCGGGGCTTCCCGCGGCCAGGACGCGCGGTGGAATCTTGGTATGAGGAACGACGACGCTGCCGGCGCCGATGAGGGATTCCTCTCCGATCTCCGTGTTCTCCAGGACTGTAACATTGATGCCGATAATAGCGCCGCGGCGCACGGTGCATCCCTCCATGATGGCGCCGTGGCCCACGGTGACATCCTCTTCGAGGATGGCGGGAGCTTCCCCGGAATGGATCACACAATTATCCTGGACGCTGGTGCGGGGTCCAACGACGATGGGGTTCTCGTTCTGGTCGGAGCGTAGCACCGCCCCGAACCAGATGCTCGCATCATCCTCGACGGTGACTTTGCCGATCAGCACGGCCGTGGGGGCGATAAAGGCCTTGGGGGAAATCTTGGGCCGGTGCCCCTTGTACTCGATGATCATGGATAATTCACCTCCGCCGCGGTTTCGCATCAGGCTAGTTAATGGCGGAAGGGAAATCAAGCCGTGAGAGAAAATGCCGCCTGCGCCATCTCGACGATTTTCTTCCCGATGGCGAGTGACGCGGTGGCTCCCGGTGAAGGCGCATTGAGCACGTGGATGGCATTGCCGATCCGCCGGATGACGAAATCATCCACGAGGGCGCCTGCCGGCGACACCGCCTGGGCGCGGACCCCGGCGCCGCTTGGGATGAAATCATCGACCCGGACTTCGGGGACAAGCCGTTGGAGCGCCTTGACGAAGGCCCGCTTGCTGACGGACCGGACCATCTCTTCCACGCCCATACGCCAGTAACGTATGCTCAGGAGCCAGAAGCCCCTGTACGAGAAGACCTGGAGGATGTGCGCGGGATCGATGTCCGACTTGCGGTAGCCTTCGCGTGCCAACGCGAGCACCGCGTTCGGCCCCACTTCGACTTCACCCTTTACCGTCCGAGTGAAGTGCGCTCCCAGGAACGGGAATCTCGGGTCCGGCACGGGGTAAATGAGGCCTCGCGCCAGGAAGCGCCGCTTGGGCACGAGTCGGTAGTACTCTCCCCTAAAGGGAATGATCCGCAAATCAGCCCCCGTGCTCGGCGTCGCATGCTGGGTTCCGGCCATCAGCCGCGCCAATTTATCGGAGAAAAGTCCCGCACAGTTAATCAAGTACCGCGAGTGAAATTCCCCTTCCGAGGCCTCGATCACGAGCCCATCGTTTCGCGGCACGATCTTTTTGACTTCTTGCGACGTGCGAATCTCTCCTCCCAAGCTCTGAAATCTTGCGGCGTAAGCCTGGGCGACTTGCTTGAAGTCGATGATTCCGGTCGTCGGCGCGTAGAGGGCTCGGATGCCGGTGGCATGCGGTTCGATCTCTCTCAGCCGTTCGGGCCCGATCAGTTCCAATCCCTGGACCCCGTTGGCAGTGCCCTGCCGCAGGAGTTCTTCTAGGCGCGCCACCTCATTGGGTTGTGTCGCCACGATGACTTTTCCGCAGAGCTCATAGGGTATCCCGTTTCCATCGCAGAATTCGAGCAACGCCCTTCTTCCCGCCACGCACGTCTCGGCCTTTACCGATCCCGGCTTGTAATAGATGCCCGAGTGGATGACCCCGCTATTGTGCCCGGTTTGATGCCGGGCGAGTTCGCGCTCCTTCTCGAGGACGAGCAACTTCCGGCGCGGATGTTTTTCTGCGAGCTTCAGGGCAGTGGCCAAGCCGACGATGCCGCCGCCGACTACGGTGAGATCCCATTTCGAAGCCATCGCTCGTTCAAGTAGGGCCTTCGGACCGGTGAGAAAAAGCCTCTATATCACGGCTTAAACGATTTAAACGGCTTGAACTGTTCCCGTGGTTCAAAACGTTCAAACGGTTCAAGATGCTTCACGGCCGGCCTGCTTACCCTTTGCGCCATGGGACCATCGGTCCCTCGCGGCTTGGTTTCGGACCTAGTGCATGTTGGGACACATACCGGTCAACCCATACTGTGGCTGTTGGCGCAGAGTCAAGAGCCTTTTACCTCTGCGCCGGTTTCCGGCAAGTCGATGGCTATGATTCCACAACCGCGGATCCGGCTATGCTTTAACTGTCTCAGGGCAAAATTCACTTGGGAAAACGGAAAAACCTGGACATCAGCGCGCAGCGGAACCTCGGGAGCCAGCGCGAGCAGCTCCTCGGCATCCCTCCGCGTGGCGTTGGCAACGCTTTGGAGCCCGCGCTCGTGATAGAGCAGAGCGGAATAGTCGATCTCGGGGATCGGCGTCATGGTGATCCCCGCCAGGATCACCTTGCCACCACGATCCAAGACCCGCAACGCTTCGAGGGCCAACTTGCCCGCAGGCGCGAAAATAATCGCGGCCTGAAGCCTCTGGGCTGGTGTATCTTCCGCGCGCCCCACCCACGCGGCGCCCAATGCCCGCGCGTGGTCCTGGTGCTCGGCGCTGCGGGTGAATACATACACCTCGCACTGCCGATGGCGCGCGATCTGAATGACCAGATGAGCCGAAGCGCCAAAGCCGTAAAGCCCGAGCCGCTCGCCCCCGCGAAGGCCCGCCATTTTGAACGCGCGGTATCCGATCACACCGGCGCAGAGAAGGGGGGCGGCTTGGAAATCCGAGAAGCCCTGGGGTAAAAAATAGGCGAAGTCCTCATCGACGAGCGTGAATTCGGCGTATCCTCCGTCCGCCTGGAGTCCCGTGAACTGGGCCGTGTCGCAGAGGTTCTCGTTGCCGCTGCGGCAGTACAAGCACTCCCCGCAGGCGTGGTGCAGCCAGGCCACCCCCACCCGGTCACCTTCCCTAAATCGCCTCGCTTCGGGACCGCAGGCGTCGACGACACCGACGATCTGATGGCCCGGGACGATGGGTAACTTGGGCAGGGGTATCTCGCCTTCGACCGTGTGCAAATCGGTATGGCAGACGGCGCAGGCGCGCACGCGGATGCGGATCTCGCGCCCGCGAGGGGCCGGAGCGGTGATCTGGTCGAGGAGCAGCGGCTCCTCCTCGACCGGTCTGGGGGCGTGGAGCAGTGCGGCGAGCATGCGGGACGCGTAGCGGTTGAGCTCCGCTTATCTCTTCCTGTCGGCGGACTCGATCTGCTTTTCTTTCATTCGGCGCACGAGCTCTTCGTAGGAGTCATGGGTGATCACGCGGTTGAACTGGGAGCGGTAGTTGTTGACCAGGCTGATGTTTTCAATCACGACGTCGTAGACCTTCCATTGTCCGTTGACGAGACTGGTCTTGTAAAGAATAGTAAATTGCTCGCCTTTCTGCGTGACAATGCGGCTCTCGACGTCGGCATAGCTTCCGTCTAAGGTTTCCCGCGGATATCGGAAGGTTTCATCGTGGTAGGATTCAATCCTATCGGTGTAAGCCTTTTCCAGGAGGGAGGTGAAAAGCTCCACGAACTCCTCCTGCTCTTTGGGCGTGCGTTTACGCCAGTGGCTTCCCAGAGAGCGCTTGGCCATTTCGGAGAAGTCAAATTGGGCATAAAGAATCTGCCTCAGTTTCTCCCGCCGCTCCTGGGTCTTGGCCTCGGACTTAAGCCGGGGGTCTTGGAGGACCGTCAGAGCCTTGTCCACGGTAGCCCGGATCTGATCCGTGGGCGCCCCGGCGCTCAAAGGGGGAGAGAAGAGGAAAAGGAAACAAAAGCCAAACAGCAAGGCTTGGATGCGTGTATATCTGTTCATCATTTTTGCGCGCTTTTCGGTGCTAGGTCTCCTCCGACAAGTTTTCCTATCAATTCGTTAATATCGGGTGGCGACTCGGTATCCCGGATCTTCCCGCCGGAGCCGAGCAGTCGATCCGAAGCCCCAGGGGAGATCAGGACGAATTTATCCCCGATGAGACCTCGCGCCCGTATCGAGGCGATGACGTCCTCTTGCAGTTTGATCCGATCCTCGACTCTGAGCCCCAGCCGAGCGCTGTCGTCCGCCAAACCGATCGATTCGACCTTGCCTACCTTGACGCCCGCAATTTCGACCGGGTCGCCGAGCTTGAGGCCAGCAACGGAGGCGAAATCGGCGTAAACCACGTAGCCCTGGTTCCCGAGCAGCTCCAGTTTTCCCAGTCGGACCGCCAGGTAGGCCAGGCAAATGACGCCGACGAGGACGAAGATGCCGACGAGGATTTCCGTGCGTGTCTGGGTCACCGATGGAATCTCCTATAGAACCTGAATGGGCCCCTCCGTCTCGCCCCTGATAAACTGCTGCACAACGGGATTTGGGGAACTCTGAAACTCCTTCGTGGGTTTCAACTCTTCGATGATGCCGTTCGCCAGTATAGCGACATAGTCCGAAATTTCAAAGACTTGGGGAATGGTATGGCTTACCACGACTCCGGTGAAACCGAAAGTCTGTTGGGTCCGGACGATGAGCTGATGAATGCTGGTCGCCAAGACCGGATCGAGCCCGGTGGTCGGCTCGTCGAAAAGGACGATCTCCGGGTCCATGACCAGGGCGCGGGCCAGCCCGGCCCGTTTTTTCATGCCGCCGCTGAGTTCCGCCGGGTACTTGTATCCCATTCCCTCCAGGCCCACCTGCTCCAGGCGCTCTTCCACCTTGTGACGAATTTGGGTTTCACTGGTCTTGGTCTTTTCCCGCAACGGAAAGGCCACGTTGTCGAAGATCGTCATCGAGTCGAGCAGAGCGGCTCCCTGAAAAAGGACGCCAAAGCGGCCTCGCATCTCGTACAGCTCTTTTTGCCGCAGTTGGGTGATGTCCACGCTATCAACGAGAACATGCCCCCGGTCCGGCAGAAGGAGCGCGTTGAGATGCTTGAGGAGAACGGTCTTGCCGCAGCCGCTGGTGCCGACGATGGTCGTGATCTTTCCCGTAACGAATTCCATGTTCACTCCCTTGAGCACCTGCTGGTTCCCGAAGCTCTTGTAAAGATCAACCACCCGTATCATGTCACCACGCCAACAAACGGTTCGGTTTACTTCGTCAGAGCATTATCGCGGTCAGGAAATAGTCCCATACCAGGATGAAGACGAAGGAAAGGACGACGGACTCCGTGGTCGCTTGGCTTACCCCGGTCGCCATCGGCGGGGCATGAAATCCTTTATAACAGCAGACCCAGGTGATGATGAGGCCGAAGCTCACCGATTTTATCAACCCGCTGTAAACATCGTGGAAGACCACGCTGCTCTCCATGCCCGAAAAATAGCTGCCCGAGCTCACCCCAAGAAGCCCCACGCCGACCAGGTAGGCGCCGTAAATGCCGACGACGTCGAAGATGGCGGTGAGCAGCGGCATGGCGATCAGGCTCGCGATGATCCGGGGCGATACCAGGTACTTGATGGGATTGATGGCCATCGAGTAGAGGGCGTCGATCTGCTCTGTTGCCCTCATCGTGCCCAGCTCTGCGGCCATCGCCGAGCCGGTTCTTCCAGTCACCATAAAGGCGGAAAGCACGGGCCCGAGTTCCCGCAGGAGCCCCAGGGCCGTGGCCGAGCCGAGCCAGCTTTCGGCGTTGAACTTTCTCAGGCTATAATAACCTTGGAATCCCATGACCATTCCAGTAAAAAAGCCGGAGAGGACCACGACCGAGAGCGAATCGACGCCGATGGTTTTGATGTGGTAGAGGATGAGGCGGATTTTCGCTGGTGGACGGAACGACAAGGCCAGGGCGGAGAGGAGAAACAGGAACATCCTCCCCATGGCGGCAAGATGAGACAGCGTATAGCGGCCGATGCGACTCAGGAAAAGGAGCATGATCCGGGTTGCGAGATAATCGTTACGGGCTTCACGCTAATATAGAAAATGTAGAGCAATTTGCAAGCCCATGAGCAGACCACCAGGAATCCCGGCCGATGAAAGTTTAGACACGCTGTATCAGGGGAAGCTCTCCATCCTGCAAAGCCGCGCTGGCTATCGCTTTTCTCTCGACGCGCTTTTGCTCGGCCATTTCGTTAAGATTCGCGCTCGAGATAAGATCGCCGATCTCGGGACGGGAAACGGCGTCATCGCGCTCCTCCTAGCCACGCTCCGTCCTACGGCGCAGGTGGTGGGGATTGAGATCCAGGAGGCGATGGTGACGAGGGCGATTCGCAACGCGAAGCTGAACCGTCTCCACCAGAGAGTCGAGATCGTTCAGGGAGACGTCCGCTCCATTAATGACATTTTCCCTGCTGAGAGTTTCGACGTCGCGGTTTGCAATCCTCCTTACCGGGGCTTGAAAAGCGGCCGCATCAATCCCGACTGGGAGCGGCGGGTGGCGCGCCACGAGATCAAAGGCAGTCTGCAGGATTTTCTGCGCGCCGGGGCTTATCTGCTGCGGCCGAAAGGGAGGATGGCGCTGATTTTCCCGGCGGCGCGCGCGGTGGATCTTCTCCAGGCCATGAGAACGGAGGGTGTGGAGCCGAAACGGCTACGCCTTGTCCATTCTGCGGCAGGAAGCGCTGCGGCCCTCGCGCTGGTCGAAGGGACCAAGGGGGGCAGACGCGAGCTTGACGTCATGCCCCCGCTCGTCGTCTACGCCGCGGACGGGGGATATACCACCGAGGCAAAGGTCATTCTCGGAGAATAAGTTTTGCGCTACTTTTTGCCCTTGCGCGAGGCGGTGAGCAGCAGCCTCTTGAGCGCCCGGCGGAGCTCTGGATCCTTAATGGCGCGTAGTGGCTCTTCGTCGGGCTTGGATTCAGGGGGAGCGGCGGAAGAGGCCGGTGGTCTTTGTGCCGCCGTTCGGAGAGCAGCCTTGTCCAGCTTTCCGACCACGAAGAAGATGTTTTTGACGACCTCTTTTCCTAGCCGCTGGTTGAGCCTCTCGGCGATCATCTCCTTCATATACTGGAGTTGCTGCATCCAGGTGGGGCTGGTGACCTTGACGAAGAGGGTGCCGTGACGGATCTTCTCCGGCTGGGCATTGCGCGCGATCGTCGGGCCGACGATCTCATCCCAGATCGGCCACACCCGGTATTCCGTGAGCCGTGCGGATAGCTCAAGCCGTTGCAGGGATTTTTCCAGAACGGCGCCCAGCTTTTCGATATGCGAATCTTTGCCTGGCATAGTCGAGCCTATTTTCTCTCTAGCAAATTTCGTCGCTTGGCTCCATAGGGAGCATCGCTTTCTAAAAATTTTCTTGACAAGGTTTCCCTAAGCCTTTATAACAACATGTTGTGGGAACCAAGGATTAACCCACAATAGGTAGAGGACATACGGATAGAAGGAGCGGGAAAATGGCCAATCCAATATCGATGATAGCAGAAGAGAGCATAGCGCGGGGCGAGCCGGGCTACGGGCACGGCCTAACCCTCAGCCGCTACTTCACGCGGCCTACGGTGAACCCTTACGATGAAGTCGAGTGGGAGACACGGGCGGCAACCATTCTCAACGAGAAAGGGCAGGTAGTCTTCGAGCAGCCCAACGTGGAGATCCCCAAGGCGTGGTCTCAAATGGCCACCAATGTAGTGGTCTCCAAATACTTCCGCGGTCCTCTTGGTAGCCCCCAGAGAGAACGCAGCGTGCGGCAGCTGATCGGGCGCGTCGTCACCACCGTCACCTCCTGGGGGAGGGCCGACGGCTACTTTGCCGGCGAGGAAGACGCCCAGGTTTTTGCGGACGAGCTCGCGCATATCCTGCTGCATCAGAAGGCCTCTTTTAACAGTCCGGTCTGGTTTAATTGCGGGATCGAAAAGAAGCCGCAGTGCTCCGCCTGCTTTATCCTCTCGGTGGACGATACGATGGAGTCGATCCTCGATTGGTACCGCAAAGAGGGAATCATTTTCAAAGGGGGCTCGGGCTCCGGAGTCAACCTTTCAAGGATTCGCTCCTCCAAGGAGCAACTGGCGGGCGGGGGAACAGCCTCCGGGCCGGTTTCTTTTATGAAGGCGGCGGACGCTTCGGCCGGGGTGATCAAATCCGGAGGCAAGACCCGGCGTGCCGCGAAGATGGTCATACTCGACGTCGACCATCCGGATGTCGTGGAGTTTATCAAGTGTAAGGTTGACGAGGAGAAGAAGGCCTGGGCCCTTATCGAGGCGGGTTACGATTCCAGCCTGGACGGACCGGCCTACGGGAGCGTCTTCTTCCAGAACGCCAACAATTCCATCCGTGTGTCCGATGAGTTCATGCAGGCTGTGATGGAAGACCGGGAGTGGAAAACCCGCTATGTCACGACCGGAGAGGTTTGCGAGAACTATAAGGCGCGCGATCTCCTGCGTATGATCGCGGAGGGGGCCTATTTCTGCGGTGATCCGGGCATGCAATTCGACACGACCATCAACGACTGGCACACCTGCTCCAATTCGGGCCGGATTAGCGCGTCGAACCCCTGCTCCGAGTACATGCATCTGGACGACTCGGCATGCAACTTGGCTTCGTTAAACCTGTTAAAGTTTCTGCGCGAGGATGGCGGTTTCGATGTGGAGGCATTCCGCCACGCGGCCGATATCATGATCCTGGCGCAGGACATTTTGGTGGACAATGCCTCTTACCCGACGCCTGAAATCGCGGCCAATGCCCACGCGTTCCGCGAATTGGGCCTGGGCTATGCCAATCTCGGGGCGCTGCTCATGTGGTTGGGGCTTCCCTATGATTCGGACGGCGGCAGGGGATATGCGGCCGCGCTAACGGCCCTGATGTCGGGCCAGGGGTACCTTCAGTCAACCCGCATGGCCGGAGCGTTGGGCCCTTTTGCCGGGTTGGCGCTCAACCGGCAACCCATGCTTCGAGTCCTCAACAAGCATCGCTCCCATGCCTTCAAAATCTCTTCTTCGCATGTCCCCTTGGATCTCTTGACGGCGGCTCGGGAAGTCTGGGATCTCGCCTGTGAAGCGGGAGAGAAGCACGGGGTGAGAAACTCCCAGGTCTCGGTGCTGGCCCCGACTGGGACCATCGCCTTCATGATGGACTGTGATACGACCGGGGTGGAGCCAGATATCGCGCTGATCAAGTACAAAAAGCTGGTGGGAGGGGGTCTTTTAAAGATCGTCAACCACACGGCGCCACGGGCTTTGAAGCGGCTCGGCTACGACGTCAAGCAGATCCAGGAGATCATGGAATACATCGAGGAGCATGAAACCATAGAGGGAGCCCCGCATGTCAGGGATACCGACCTCCCGGTATTCGACTGCGCCTTCAAGCCCGCCAAGGGCCGACGCTCGATCCACTACTTGGGCCATTTAAAGATGATGGGTACGGTCCAGCCCTTCATTTCCGGGGCCATCTCCAAGACGATCAACATGCCGAGCGATGTGACCGTCGAGGAGATCATGCAGGCCTACCTGGAGGCCTGGAAACTGGGAGTTAAAGCCGTGGCGATCTATCGCGACGGGTCTAAACGGACGCAGCCCCTCAACACCTCCAAGGCGGAGAGCCAGTCACCCAAGGCGGTGACCCAGGAGTCTCGTCCTTTGCGTCGTAAGCTTCCCGACGAGCGCAAATCGATCACCCACAAGTTCGACATCGCGGGACATGAAGGTTACATTACCGCGGGGATGTATGAAGACGGCCAGCCCGGCGAGATCTTCATCACCATGTCCAAGGAGGGATCCACCATCTCCGGCCTTATGGACTCTTTTGCGACGGCGATCTCCATGGCCCTGCAGTACGGCGTGCCGCTCAAGGTCCTGGTGGACAAGTTCAGCCATATGCGATTCGAGCCTTCGGGCTTTACTAAAAATCCGGATATCCCGATGGCGAAGTCCATCATGGACTATATCTTCCGCTGGCTGGCGAGCAAATTTTTAGACGGGGAGGCGCAGCGCGAAGTCGGCATTGTAAAGAGAGACGACTCCCCCATCGAGAGGGGAAAAAACGACACGATGACCCCAAGCAAGAATTTTACCGACCCAAGCGGTGGCACTTCGCTATTTTCGCGCCCTCCTGAGGTAACCCAACCTGGCTCGTCATTTGTCCACACTCCACGAGGCAGTTCTGGCGTGACCACTATCAGCAGCGTCACGAGCCTCTATCAGCAGGATGCCCCCCCCTGTCCCGATTGCGGGGCGATCATGATCCGTAGCGGCGCCTGTTACAAGTGCCTGAACTGTGGCGCAGTGAGTGGCTGCTCATGAGGGTCTGTGTCTAGCTGAGAGTAATGGCAGAGATCAAGTCTTTCTGCACCCACGCTTACCACGCCGCTACACTCTGTGGCTATTGCGGCAGGCGCCTGTCTTTTTTCGGCGGGAGACTCGATTCCAAGGTCAAAGACTTCATCGTGCCGCTGTCCAAAGGAGGCTCGGATGTCCCCGAAAATGTGGTGGCCTGCTGTAAGGAATGCCACCTTTTGAAGGGGGACTATCTCAACTACGCTCTCCTTCCCCTGTTCCTGAACCGCACCCGGTTGCTCGCCGATATCCGGCGTTATGTCCGGGAGGTGCGGCAGGTCCTTGGGGGACATAGCTCGCTCGTGGATCTCCCCCGCTGAGGGCTTTCCCGGGCTTACTTTTTCTCCAGGTGCAGGACGGACTTCGCCGTATCGATGTCGAGGCGGAAGTTGCTCAAGAAATTAAGTCCCAGGAGGCCCGAGATGCTGGGGTCGGGAAAGACATCATGCACCGCTGCCGTGAGGTTTCTGACCTGCAGCCCGCCCACCTCGATTGAGTCGAGCTTAATCAAGGGGGCTTGCACGACGCCGTTGGCGGTCTGGAAGGGCAGGGTGGGAAATTTCTGCCCGAGGTCAATCTCTAGTTCCTTGGCCGTGGCGCGCGAGATCATGGTGTAGCTCGCTCCCGTATCGACGACGAATTTCGCCTCGGTCCTTTCATTGAGGGTGGCTTGGACGACGACTACTTCCCCCTGCTTTTGCAAAGGCACGGAAACCTTGTCCAGGGAGAGGCCTTTTAGCTGATCCTGACTCGGAGGGGTCTCCCGCGTCTTGATGCGCTCGGTGTGGGAGCGAAATTTGCCCGGGATGTTGTGCGGATTGTCGGTGAAGTGGACCACACCCTGGTCATCTACCCAGCGGAAGATGTCGGCCGAGAAGGCCGTAGAGGGGAGGTTCCCTGGGATCAAAAGGATCAAGCCGACAACCCAAAGCGTGGAGGATCGAACCATAAACGGCCCCAGTTTATCACAAAGGGCGTCCGGCGAAAACCGATTTTTTTCCCTTAACCCCCTCGCTTTACAAGGTCAATGTAGTGTGATAAAAGTTTTGACGTAAGATTGAGAGAAGATTAGCGGAGAAAACATGGGCATTGCTCAGCAGCAGAAGCGGGAGGTTATAGAGCAGTTCAAAATTCATGAGTCCGACAGCGGCTCGCCTGAAGTGCAGGTGGCTCTCCTCAGTCAGCGCATCGAGTACCTGACAGGGCACTTCAAGGTTCATGTAAAAGACCACCACTCCCGCCGGGGCCTCCTTAAGCTTGTGGGGCAAAGAAGGAGGCTGCTCGACTATCTCAAAAAGAACGATTTCCAGAGATATCAGAATCTGATCCAACGCCTGGGAATCAGGAAGTAATGGTCCCTCGCTGCTGGTCCCTTCCCTTTTTGCTTCCGTTGGGCACCCCCAATTCTAAAGGATCCGTATATGATCAAAAAAGTCGATGTTGACTATTATGGCCGTCCTCTATCTATAGAGGTCGGAAAATTGGCAAAGCAGGCCGATGGCGCTGCGCTGGTTCGCTATGGCGAGACGGTGGTTTTGGCCACTGCCGTAGCGGCCAAGGAGCTGAGGCTGGACACGGATTTCTTCCCCTTGACGGTGGACTATCAGGAGAAGACCTTCGCGGCGGGAAAGATCCCGGGTGGTTTCTTCAAGCGTGAAGGGCGCCCTTCGGAAAAGGAAGTCCTCACATGCCGGCTCATCGACCGCTCGATTCGGCCGCTCTTCTCCGACGGCCTGAGGTGCGAGACCCAGGTGATTGCGACGGTTCTTTCGGCGGATAAAGAGAACGACCCCGACACGGTCGCAATGCTCGGGGCATCAATCGCTTTGGAAGTTTCGGACATCCCTTTCAAGGGGCCGCTTGCGGGGATTCGCGTCGGCCGGGCGCAGGGGGAATGGGTGATGAACCCGACTCAGAGCCAGCTGCAGCAGAGCGACATCAACTTGTTCCTTTCGGGCACCCGGGAAGGCATCGTCATGGTGGAGGGCGGGGCGCAAATGGTGCCGGAGGATGTGCTCCTGGAAGCATTGTTTCGAGGTCATGAAGCCATCCAGCCACTCTTGGATATTCAGGAAAAGATCAAGCGGGAGATCGGTAAAGCCAAGCGATCTGTTCCGCCACCCGAGCGGGACGAAGGGCTGGCCCACCGCGTCCGCGAATTGGCCCAGGGCAAAATGAGAGAGGCCATTGAGGTACAGGACAAGCTCGAGCGTTATCGGCGTCTGGACGAGCTAAAAAGCGAGATCCTGTCCCAGGCCTTGATCGAGTATCCGGACAGGGAAAAAGAAATCGAGGGGACTTTCGAGGAGCTGAAGAAGGAGTTCTTCCGCCGACTCATCATCCAGGAGAGGCGGCGCAGCGACGGGCGGGGCCTAAAACAGGTGCGCCCGATCAGTTGTGAAGTCCAGGTCCTGCCGCGCACCCACGGCTCGGCCATCTTCACCCGGGGAGAGACCCAGGCTTTAGTGGTCACGACGTTGGGGACCGCTTCGGACGAGCAAAAAATCGATGCCCTGATCGGCGAGCATTACAAAAAGTTCATGCTGCATTATAACTTCCCCCCCTTCAGCGTGGGCGAGGTGCGCTTTTTGCGCAGCCCGGGTCGGCGGGAGATCGGTCACGGCGCCCTGGCGGAGCGCGCGATTCTGCCCGTTCTTCCCAAGGAGGAGGACTTTCCGTACACGATTCGCATTGTTTCCGAGATCCTCGAATCCAACGGCTCCACGTCGATGGCCACGGTTTGCGGCGGCTCGCTCTCCTTGATGGATGCGGGAGTTCCGATTTCGGCGCCCGTGGCGGGTATCGCCATGGGCCTGATCAAAGAAGGGGAGGAGGTGCGCGTCCTTTCCGATATCCTCGGCGATGAAGATCACCTCGGCGACATGGATTTCAAGGTGGCCGGGACTCACGAGGGGATCACGGCCCTGCAGATGGATATCAAGATCAGTCGGGTGACGCGTGAGATCATGCGAGAAGCCCTGTACCAGGCGAGGGAGGGCAGGGTCGGAATCTTGAAGGTGATGGAACAAGCGATCGCCGCACCGCGCAAAGATATCTCGTTGCACGCCCCACGGATAACCACCCTCAAGGTCAAGCCGGAAAAGATTCGCGAGATCATCGGTCCGGGTGGCAAGGTCATTCGCGGCATCATCGAGGCCACGGGTGTCAAGATCGACGTCGAGGACGACGGAACTGTCACGATCGCGTCGAGCGATGAGGCTGCCGCCCGCAGGGCGATCGAGATCGTGCAGAAGATCGCGGCGGAAGCGGAGGTCGGAAAAATTTACAAGGGGACGGTCAGAAAGATTATGGATTTTGGCGCCTTTGTCGAGATCCTTCCCGGCACCGACGGTCTCGTGCATATTTCGCAGCTTGCGCCCGAGCGCGTGCGCCGGGTGACCGATATCGTCAAGGAGGGCGATGAGGTGCTGGTCAAAGTCCTGGAGATCGACAGGCAGGGCAAGATCAAACTCAGCCGTAAAGAGGCTCTGGCGGAAACCGGAAAGGCATCTTTTCCTCCAGGTTCGAAAGCCCAATCCGATGACGCGCCCCGCGGGGGGCACTAGCCCGACTTTTCCTTTCCATGTTCGCTAAGACCGTTCTGGATAACGGGATTCGTGTTCTTTCGCGGGAACTGCCGGATACCCGTTCCGTGAGCCTCGGGATCTGGGTGGAGAACGGGTCCCGCCACGAGGGCCGCGACCAGAATGGAATCTCGCATTTTATCGAGCACCTGCTATTCAAGGGGACCGAGCGGCGCACTGCGGCCCGCATCGCGGAAGAGATGGACGCAGTGGGGGGCGTGCTTAATGCCTTTACCGGGAAGGAGTATACCTGCTACTACGCCAAGGTGCTGGATGAAAATTTTCCTATGGCGATCGATCTTCTCACGGACATCTTCCTCCATTCGGTGTTCGACCGGGAAGAGATCGAGCGGGAGCGGTCGGTGATCCTCCAGGAGATCTCCCAGGCCGAGGATACGCCCGATGATTATGTTCACGATCTCTTCAACCTCGACTTCTTCAAAGACCATCCCCTCGGCCGGCCGATATGCGGCGAGGCCTCCACGGTCTTGAACTTTCACCGCGAAGATTTTCTGGACTTTATTCGGGACCGGTATCTCCCGGGCCGCGTCATCATCACGGCGGCGGGTCACCTCGGGCACGAGGAGCTGGTCCGGGAGCTGGACCGAAGGCTGGGCGCCGTTCAGGGCTCTGGGTCGGGGATTTTCGCAGATGCTCCCCAACTACGGAACGGAGTGTTTCAGCATCCTAAGGCGTTGGAGCAGGTTCACCTGTGTCTCGGTGTGGCGGGAATCCACCAATCCCATCCCCTTCGCTACGTGGCCTTCATCCTCAATACGATCCTCGGCGGCGGGATGAGCTCGCGGCTTTTCCAGGAGATCCGCGAGAAAAGGGGCAGGGCGTATTCGGTCTATTCGTTTTTGGCGTCCTACAAAGACGTGGGGTATCTGGGTATCTACGCCGGCACGAGTCGCGATTGGGTCGAGGAAGTGGTGGAGCTGATTCTCAGGGAGATCGGACGCCTTGCGGCGGGGGAGGTTGGAGAGGAAGAGCTTCAGCGCGCCAAGAGTCAGCTCATCGGGAACATGATCTTGGGGCTTGAGACCTCGGACTCGTGGATGAATCACATCGCCAGAAATGAGATCTATTTCGGCAAGGCGGTTTCCCTGGAGGAGATCTCTCGGGGGGTTCAATCGGTGTCTCGGGAGGAACTCGTGGTTTTGGCGCGCGAGTTATTCCGGCCGGAAGCGATGGCGCTCACTCTCCTGGGCGATCTCAAAGAGGACTTCAAAGCCAAAAGCTTAGACCTGAAGCGCTAGTCAATTCCCGATCCCAAATTGGACTGTTTCGCGTCCGTGGAGGAGGTCCAAATTCAAATCAAGCGGCTCCGGCAAAGCGGCGAGGCCGTGTCTCTGCCTGTTTATAGGACGGAAGGATCCGCGGGCATGGATCTCTGTGCGGATATGAATGTGGATGCTGTGATAGCTCCGCTGGAGCGGGTTTTGATTCCGACCGGAATCGCCGTCGCCCTGCCACCTGGGTTCGAGGCGCAGATCCGGCCGCGGAGCGGGCTGGCCCTGAAGGAAGGGATCACCTTGGTCAACAGCCCTGGCACGATCGATTCCGACTACCGGGGGGAGATCCAGGTCCTCCTCATCAACCTGGGGAAGGAGCCGGTCGTGATTCGGCCCGGGCAAAGGATGGCACAGATGGTCGTGCAGCGAGTGTGCAAGGCCCAGTGGGAGGAAGTTGAGGAGCTTCCCCCTTCGCGGCGTCAGGAGGGCGGCTTCGGTCACACGGATGAGAAAGCGAATAGCGAATAGCGAATGGCAGGTAGCTAGTAACCGGGGAGGGGCAAGCGGCGACTATTCTCTATTGACTATTCGCCATTTGCTGTGTCGCCATGATTGATCGTTATTCCCGCCCGGAAATGGCGAGGATCTGGTCGGAGCAGAATCGGTTTCAGAAGTGGCTGGAGGTGGAGGTCCTGGCGGCTGAGGCGCTGTCTCGGCTGGGGGAGGTTCCCAAGAGCGCTGTCGCCCGCATCAAGAAGCGCGCCGGCTTCGATGTCGACCGCATCCGGGAAATCGAAAAAGAAGTCCGGCATGAGGTCATCGCGTTTTTGAGCTCGGTGGCGGAAACTTTGGGTGACGACGCGCGCTTCCTCCATGCCGGCCTGACCTCCTCCGATGTCATGGATACTGCCATGGCGCTCCAGCTCAAGGAGGCGGCGTCGCTTCTGATGGACGACGTGCGCGACCTCATGCGGGTCCTCAAGCAGCTCGCCTTCAGGTACAAGAAACAACCGATGATCGGGCGCACCCATGGCGTCCATGCGGAGCCCATCACCTTCGGTCTCAAGCTGGCCCTCTGGTACGAGGAGATGTCCCGGAATTCGACGCGCCTGAAGCGGGCCGTCGAGGAGATTAGCGTCGGTAAAATTTCCGGCGCGGTTGGCACCTTCGCCCAGATTTCGCCCAAGGTCGAAGCCTACGTGTGCCGGAAGACCGGGCTCAAGCCGGAGCCGATCGCTAACCAGGTCGTCCAGCGCGATCGGCACGCCTTTTTTTTTGCTACCTTGGCGATCATTGCGAGCTCGCTGGAGAAATTCGCCGTCGAGATCCGTCATCTCCAGCGCACCGAGGTCCAGGAAGTCCAAGAGCCCTTTACCGAGGGCCAGAAAGGCTCCTCGGCGATGCCCCATAAGAGGAATCCGATACTATCGGAGAACCTCTCGGGTCTCGCCCGCCTGATGCGCGCCTATGGCGCAGCGGCGCTGGAGAATATCCCGCTGTGGCACGAGCGGGATATCAGCCACTCCTCCGTGGAGCGAGTGATCGCCCCGGATGCGACGATCCTGCTCGATTTCATGCTCCGACGCATGACCTATATCTTGAAACATCTCTCGGTTTATCCCGAGGCCATGAGGCGGAATCTGGAGTTGAGCGGGGGGGCGATCTTTTCCGAGCGGGTTTTGTTGCGTTTGGTAGACAAAGGGCTGGGGCGTGACGAGGCCTACCGCATGGTGCAGCGCCTTGCCCTGAAAGTCAGCCGGGACGGCGGCGACTTAAAGAAGGAGCTCGTGAAGGATCCGCAAATCCGCCGCTACCTTTCCCCTCGTGAGATTGAGAAGGCGTGGGACTTGGACGATTATCTCAAGCACGTGGACCTGATTTTTGACCGGGTGTTTCAGTAAAGGATGAAGGAGAAAGCGATGAAGAGGGGCGAAGCCTTTTATGAGGGGAAGGCCAAAATTCTCTACACGACGGATGACCCCGACCTCATCATTCAGTACTTCAAGGACGACGCGACCGCCTTTAACGCGCAGAAGCGGGGGACCATCCGGGAAAAGGGAATTTTCAACAACAAGATCTCGGAAGTCCTGTTCACGCTTCTGGAGGGGAAAGGCGTGCCCACCCATTTTGTCCGCCGTCTGAACGATCGCGAGATGCTCGTGCGCCGGCTCGAGATCATTCCCGTGGAAGTTATCGTGCGCAATCTGGTTGCGGGAAGCCTTGCCAAACGGCTCGGATTAGAGGAGGGAACGCCGCTCTCCAGGCCGGTTCTGGAGCATTGTTATAAGAGCGACGCCTTGGGCGATCCCATGGTCAACGAATCCTATATTCTGGGGCTGGGGTGGGCAACCGAAGCGGAGTTGAGGGAGATCGCGAGGCTCGCTTTTCGCGTCAACGAGCTGTTAAAGGAGTTCTTCGACCAGCGCAATCTCATCCTGGTGGATTTTAAGCTCGAGTTCGGGCGCCATCATGGAAAGGTCTATCTGGGGGACGAGATCTGCCCCGATACCTGTCGGTTGTGGGAGAAAGGGACGCTGGAGAAACTCGACAAGGATCGGTTCCGGCGCGACCTGGGCAGAGTCGAAGACGCGTACCAGGAAGTGTGTCGCCGGGTGTGCAGTTAGGGTTAGGCTTCGCCGTGCGCTTCAAGATCTTTATCTCCCTTAAGGAAGGAGTTCTGGACCCGCAAGGTAAAGCTGTGGAGCGGTCTCTTCACTCCTTGGGCTACCAGGAGGTTCAGGGGGTCCGGATGGGGAAATACATCGAGGTCAACCTCGACCTGGCCTCACGCCAGGAGGCGGAAGCTCGCATCCGGGAGATGTGCGAGCGGCTGCTCGCCAATCCCGTTATCGAGGACTATCGCTTCGAGATCGAAGACGAAAAGCCATCAGCAGCCAGCAAAAATCGGGCTGAAAGCTGACGGCTGAAAGCTAAGGAGCTACGCGGTTCTATGCGTTGGGGAGTGATCGTCTTTCCCGGGTCGTGCGATGACCAGGACGTTTACGACTGCCTGAAGCACGTGCTCGGACAAAAGGTCGAGTTCGTCTGGCATCGGGATAATCTACAGGCTGACTTTGACTGCCTGGTCCTGCCGGGAGGCTTTTCCTACGGCGACTACCTTCGTGCCGGGGCCGTGGCCCGCTTCTCCCCGATCATGCGAGGCGTTGTCGAGTATGCCTCGCGCGGCGGTTTGGTTGTGGGGATCTGCAACGGCTTTCAGATCCTCTGCGAGGCGGGACTCCTGCCCGGGGTGTTAACGCGCAATGCTTCTCTCCAATTTGTCTGCCGACACGTTTATCTGCGCCTTGAAGAAACCGATACCCCCTTCACCTGCGCCGGGAAAAAGGGGCAGGTCCTGAAGCTTCCGGTCAAGCACGGCGAGGGCTGCTACTATGCCGACCCTACCACTCTGGAGCGGCTGCGCCAGAACCGCCAGATCCTGTTCCGCTACGTAGACGCCAAAGGCCGGACCTCTGCCGCCGCCAACCCCAATGGCTCCCTGGATGACATCGCAGGGGTATGCAATGAGGGACGAAACGTCTTCGGCATGATGCCTCACCCGGAAGATGCTACGGAAAAAATCCTGGGAAGCGATGATGGTCTCAAGATTTTTTCCTCGATCGCTGCGGCGGGCAAAGAGCGGGAAAAGGGGGCGCGGGTCGGATGAGTCAGGCGGAACGCTCTCAGCCCTTGCTCACCCCCGAGATCATCGCCAGCCACGGGCTGTCGGAGGAAGAGTATCAGAAGATCGTCAAGGCCCTCGGCCGGGAGCCCAACTATACCGAGTTGGGTGTCTTCTCGGTCATGTGGTCGGAGCACTGTAGCTACAAGAGCTCCAAGCGCCTGCTTAAGCTTTTGCCTACCGAAGGTCCGGCCGTGCTGCAGGGTCCAGGAGAGAACGCCGGAATCGTGGACATCGGCGGCGGGCTCGCTGCCGTCTTTAAGATCGAGAGCCACAACCACCCCTCTTTCATCGAGCCTTATCAGGGCGCCGCCACCGGGGTGGGGGGTATCCTCCGTGATGTCTTCACGATGGGGGCGCGTCCCATCGCTTCCTTAAACTCGCTGCGCTTTGGCGCCTTCGATCATCCCCGGACGCGTTATCTTCTGTGCGGCGTGGTCGCGGGCATCGGCGGCTACGGCAACTGCGTCGGAGTGCCGACGTTGGGCGGCGAGCTATTCTTCGACGAATGCTACAACTCCAATATCCTCGTCAATGCCTTTACCCTCGGGATCGCCAAGAAAAAACGGATTTTCAGGGGTAGGGCAAAGGGGATCGGCAACCCTTTGATCTACGTCGGGGCGAAGACCGGGCGGGACGGCATCCATGGGGCGACGATGGCTTCGGAAGCCTTCTCCGACGAGGCGGAGAAGCGGCGCCCGACGGTCCAGGTGGGCGATCCCTTCACAGAGAAGCTCCTGTTGGAGGCCTGTTTAGAACTGATGGATAAGGACTGTCTCGTTGGCATCCAGGATATGGGGGCTGCCGGGTTGACCAGCTCCGCCGCGGAAATGGCGGCGCGGGGAGGGACCGGGGTGGAGTTTGAGCTTTCGCTCGTTCCCCTCAGAGAGAAGGGCATGACGCCTTATGAGATCCTGCTCTCGGAGTCGCAAGAGAGGATGCTGCTGGTCGCCAAGAAAGGGAGCGAGGAGGAGGTTAAGAGTATTTTCAATCGCTGGGACCTCGACGCAGTGGTGGTCGGTCGAGTCACCCGGGGAGGATTGTTTCGTGCCTTGTTTCACGGCCAAGAGGTCGTGCGCATCCCCATCGAGGCCCTGACCTCTGCGGCGCCGGTCTATAGTCGACCCGCGGAAAGGCCCGAGGGGCACGACGAAGCGCAGAAATTGGACCTGCGTAAGATCCAGGAGCCCGACGACCTGGGCGCGGTCCTAAAGCAGCTTCTCGATTCTCCCAATATCGCTTCGAAGGAATGGGTCTATCGGCAATACGACCATTTCGTTCGTAGCAACACGGTTGTGGCTCCGGGCGCCGATGCGGCAGTGATCCGCATCAAAGGGACCGATAAGGGGCTGGCGCTCACCGCAGACGGAAACAGCCGCTACTGCTATCTCGATCCGTACGTAGGCGGGGTCTTGGCGGTGGCCGAAGCGGCCCGCAATCTCGCCTGCGTCGGTGCCCACCCGCTTGGGCTCAGCGACTGCCTGAACTTCGGCAGCCCAGAAAAACCCGAGGTCATGTGGCAGTTCTCCCAGGTTGTCCAGGGGATGCGCGATGGCTGCGTCGGCCTGGGAGTGCCGGTTGTGAGTGGCAATGTTAGCTTCTATAATGAAACCGATGGCCGCCCGATCCATCCTACGCCGGTGGTGGCGATGGTGGGGCTTCTGCCCAAGGTCGCGCGCTGCGTTACACCGTGGTTCAAAACGGCCGGCGATCTGGTGGTGCTGTTAGGACGCACGCGCGAGGAGCTGGGGGCGAGCGAGTATCTCAGGGTCGTTCACGGTTTGGTTAAGGGTACCCCGCCGTGGATCGACTTGGCATCGGAGCGGGCGGTGCAGCAATGCTGCTTGAGGGCGATCGAACGAGGCATCGTGCGTTCTGCCCACGATGTCTCGGAGGGAGGTCTAGCGGTGGCGTTGGCGGAGTGTTGCATCGGAGGGCCGGAGAAAGCCCTGGGGGCAAGGATCGAGACGCACGAGATGATGCGAGCGGATGCCTTGCTATTCGGGGAATCGCAGTCGCGCATTATTGTCTCGATCAAGGAGCGCGACCTCGGCCGGTTGCGGGAGATTACCGGAAAAGAAGGTGCACCGCTGCGGGTGATCGGTGTGGTAGGGGGGACGCGTCTCATCATTCAGCCTGTGATCCAGGCTCCGGTGGATGAGCTAAAGTCCATATGGTCGAGCAGTTTGGAACGGCGGCTCAAGTGAGAAAGCTTCCAGCGGTCAGCCCTCAGCAGTTAGGCAGAGAATCTGGCTGAAAGCTAAAGGCTGATAGCTTAAACGATGTTCGATAAGTTTAAAGAAGAGTGCGCTGTCATGGGCGTTTATGGCCACCCCGAGTCGGCCAACCTGGTCTACCTCGGCCTCTACGCTCTTCAGCATCGTGGTCAGGAGTCTTCCGGGATCGTTTCCTCAGATGGCAAGGTTCTGATATCCCACCGCCAGATGGGACTGGTGGCGGATATCTTTAAGGAAGAGGTCATCAAGCGGTTGGAGGGCTTTAGCGCCATCGGACACAATCGCTATTCGACTTCGGGACAAAGCCACGTCAAGAATGCCCAACCGTTCGTGGTCGAGTACGCTCTGGGCCCCATCGCGGTTTCCCACAACGGCAATCTCGTCAATGCGGGTGTTCTGAGGGAAGGGCTTGAGGCCTCCGGCTCCATCTTTCAGTCCACCTCCGATACCGAGGTGATCATCCATCTCATCGCCACCTCCAAGGAGAGGACTCTTATGGGGAGGATCGTGGAGGCGCTGAGCCGGGTGAGAGGAGCTTACTCACTCCTGTTTGTGACCTTGGATCGGATGATTGCAGCCCGTGACCCGATGGGTTTTCGACCGCTCGTGTTGGGGAGGCTGAAGCGGGGAAAGGACCGGGGAGCTTATGTCGTCTCTTCCGAGACCTGCGCCCTGGATCTTATCGAGGCCGAATATCTGAGGGAAGTAGAGCCCGGCGAGATCATTACCTTCGGCCCTGATGGGATGCAGTCTTTAAAGCCCTTTCCCCCAGCGCCCCATGCCAAGTGCATCTTCGAGTACATCTATTTCTCCCGCCCCGACAGCAATCTTTACGGCCGAAACGTGTATCAGGTGAGAAAAGAATTGGGCCGCCAGCTTGCCCGCGAAAGCGCTGTGGCCGCGGATCTGGTGACGCCGGTTCCGGATTCCGGCGTCCCTGCGGCGATCGGTTACGCGGAGCAGTCACGGCTCCCCTTGGAGTTCGGCCTGATCCGTAATCACTACGTGGGACGGACCTTCATCGAGCCGCAGCAATCGATTCGTCACTTCGGGGTCAAGATCAAGCTGAACGCCCAACGGGAGGTGCTGAACGGAAAGAGAGTGGTGGTGGTGGATGACTCGATCGTGCGCGGCACGACCAGCCGCAAGATCATCCGGATGCTGCGCGATGCGGGCGCTAAAGAAGTGCACTTGCGGATCAGTTCTCCGCCGACCAGCGGTCCCTGCTATTACGGGATCGACACCCCAACGCGCAGTGAGCTCATAGCCTCCTCCAACTCCGTGGAGGAGATCCGCAGATTCATCGAAGCGGACAGCCTCGCGTATCTCAGTCGTGAGGGAATGTACGTCTTTCTCGACGGCAAAACCCAGGGCTTCTGTGATGCCTGCTTCAGCGGCAACTACCCGGTTCACTTCGACGACGAAGGCCACACACACCAGCTCCACCTCTTCGAAGCGCTCCAGCAGCGCTGAACCCCTCGATCTGGACCGATTACGAAGCTCTTAGCAAGGCCGCAAGGCCCAACTTGGCAAGCTCTAGGTCCTGGGCAGACGGACGTCCACTGACCCCGATGCCACCGACCGTGAAGTCATTCTTGCGAATCATCACCCCGCCGGGAATTCCGGTGATGCGGGGGTTGCCATACCAATCGACGGTGCGCTTGGAGTTTAGGAGCGACTCTCCGAAATCGCCACTGTCCCTTTCCATGTACGCCGCCGTGAATGCTTTGTTC
>MGSI01000063.1 GCA_001798455.1 Deltaproteobacteria bacterium RIFCSPLOWO2_02_FULL_57_26
AGAGGCCGTCGCCATTTGCTTCCTACATTCCTACATAAACCCCGAGCACGAGCGCAGAGCGGCTGAGATTTGCCGCCAGCAGATGAGCGGGACTTACGTGACCGCTTCCCATGAAGTTCTTCCGGTCTATCGTGAGTTCGAGCGTTTCAGCACTACAGTGGTCAGCGCTGCCATAGGTCCTATTACGGAGCATTATCTCAGAGCCCTTATTGGCAAGATGGAGGAACTCGGATTCCGCGGCGCTTTTTATCTCGTGCAGGGCGGGGGACTTGTTCAAACCGTGGAGGAATCCATGCGTCGAGCCGTGTCGCTGATTGGCTCAGGCCCAGCGGCCGCTCCGGCGGGGGCTATCCGGTTGGGACAGATCAACGGCAGGAACAACCTTTTCTCTGTGGACATGGGTGGCACCAGTTTTGATGTCTGCCTGATCCGGCAAGGAAACATTCCCAACACGGATTTCAACTGGGTCGGCGAGGAACTGGTGGCCATGAAGATGGTCGATGTTCCCAGCGTTGGGGCGGGAGGGGGAAGCATCGCCTGGCTCAACTCCTTGGGGCTCTTGCAGGTGGGTCCTCAGAGCGCTGGAGCCGATCCAGGACCTGCCTGCTACGGGAAGGGGGGAGCCCAGCCCACGGTCACGGACGCGGACCTGGTTTTAGGATACATCCCGGCGGACTACTTTTTGGGAGGAGAAATTGCCCTCGGGACCAAGAATGCTGAAATTGCGATTCGGGCCGTGGCCGAGCCTCTGGGTCTCGACATACCCGCCGCTGCGATGACGATCTTTACCACAGTCAACTCCGTGATGGCCGACAAGATGGTTGAGATCTCCACCAAGCGAGGTTACGACGTACGGGACTTTGCCCTGGTGGTCGGCGGTGGCGCCGGCCCCGTTCACGGCGCTCATCTGGCTGAGCTTTTGGAGATTCCCACGGTGATCATCCCCCGCTATGCGGCCACCTACAGCGCCTTCGGGATGCTGAACATGGAGGTGGGGCGGGATTTTGCCCGCTCGGTTATTTCCCGCCGGAGCCTGCTGGATCTTGAACGGTTAAATGGGCTTTTTGCAGGGATGGAGATTGAAGCCCAGCAGGTTCTGGGGGATATTGGGATCGCCCCCAGGGACATTGTGTTGAAGCGCTCGCTGGAGATGCGCTATTTGGGGCAGTTCCACGAGGTGGAGGTGAGCGAGGTACCCAAGGGCACGGTTGGTCCCCGGGAATTGGAGGAGATCGTGCAGGCCTTTCACCGCCGCCACCAGGATCTCTTTACGTTTAACATGCCCGAGCGGGAGGTGGAGTTCCTCAATGCCCGCCTGAAGGCCACGGCTCGGCAGGAACCCTTGCATCTAGCCGAGATTGCCCCGGCGACCGAGCCGTTAGATCGAGCCCTAAAGCGCCGGCGTCCCATGCTCTGGAGCCTGGCCCGGGGTTATGAAGAGACTCCCGTTTACGACGGCACCCGACTGGCCTGCGGGCACCGCGTCGAAGGACCGGCGATCATTGAGGAGCCCTTGACCACGGTGGTCATACCCGACTCCTTTGTGTGCACAGTGGACAGTGTAAAAAACTACATTTTAACCCGGAGGTAGAAGGCCATGGCCCCAGCTCGAGTCGATCCGATGACGTTGTCCACCGTGTGGCATTTCTTCCAGAACACCTGCAGGGAAATGCGCCACGTGATCGACCGCACAGCCCAGAACTACCTGATTGCTCAGCTCCACGACGTGTCCGTAGGGATCTGGGACGGCACGGGGCGCACCGTGGCGATCCCCATAGGTCTCTCGGTTCAGTACCTGGGGGGGAAGCTCTCCGTGGAGTACGTGCTGAACAAGTTCAAGGGGAACTTAAACCCCGGGGACGAGATCCTGGTCAACGACCCCTACCACGGCCACTGCTGCCACCTGCCCGATTGGGGGTTTTATCGTCCCATTTTTTACCAGGGAGAGCTTCTGTTCATTACCCTCTGTCGGGCCCACCAGATGGACACCGGGGGAGCCTATCCCGGAGGGTATTTCCCGAATGCTTACGACATCCACGCCGAGGGGCTGTGCATTCCAGGAACCAAGGTGATGGAGGGGGATAAAGAGCGGGAAGACGTGATGGAGTTGATCCTGAACAATGTGCGCTGGCCCCAGGGGACCCGGATCGACAACTACGCCCAGATTGCCGCCACCCGGCTGTGCGAGCAGCGCATCGTGGCCCTGCTGGACAAGTACGGCAAGGAGACCGTGCTTTCCTGCGTGGAGGAGATGATGGCGCGCACGGAGAGGGCGGTGCGATCTAGCATCGAGAAGATTCCCGACGGGACTTACTACGGAGAGGCAGCCACGGACGACGACGGCACGGAGCTCGATGTACAGGTCTGGGTGCGCTGCGAGGTCACTGTGAAGGGGGACACGCTCAAGGTGGATTTTTCCAAGAGCGACAAGCAGAGGAAGGGGTTTGTGAACTGTGTGTTCAATTCCACGTACGCCGATGCGCTCTGGGCCTTCTTCATGATCCTGGATCCCGCTTTGGGGGAGTACCACAACGAGGGGAGCTTGAGGCCCATCACGGTCGATGCGCCGCCGGGATCCGTGGTTAACGCTCAGTACCCGGCTACCGTCGGGGCTTCTCCCGTGAGCATGGGCAACCAGATCATTCAGGCGGTCCTCAACGCCATGTCCAAGGCGATTCCCGAGCGGGCCATCGGCTCGTGGGGAATGCGCTACGGGCACTACATTTTCGGCCAGGACCCCCGCACGAACGAGAAGTACGTGGTGACCACTTTTGATATGGACGGCGGGACCGGGGCGGTCCGGGGGTTCGACGGCTTTGACGGCCCCTGCTCCCTCGGTTCCCTCGGGACAGTCAACAAGGGGAATGTAGAGGAGTTGGAGATGCGATTCCCATGGAGATACGTACGCTGGGAATTTGTTTGTGACACCGCCGGAGCGGGCACGTGGCGTGGAGGTTCGGGGATGCACTGGGAGGTGGAGAATACGGGTGGGGAGGCGGGAATCGCCACGGGGAGTTCCGATGGGGAAGTCGTGCGTGGTCCCGGCGCCCTCGGTGGAGAACCGACCGGAAACTCCCGGGCTTTTCTCATCCGGAACGGTGAGAAGACGAGAATCCAGGGTCACCGGCTTTACCAGCTCAAACCGGGCGACGTCCTGCTAAAAATCACCGGAGGAGGCGCGGGCGTTGGTGATCCGACGGAGCGCGATGCCGAAAAGGTTCGCTGGGATGTGCTCAGCGGTATGATCAGTATTCAGAGCGCACGGGATAGATACAGAGTCGTTCTTGATCCCGCATCGCTGACCGTCGATACGGAAAAGACGAAAGCGATGAGGTCTCGGAGAGGCGAAATTTAAGGCAGGATTTCAGGCACCGGATTCACTGACGGGATTGTTTCGCCCGGGCTTTGATCCGGGGAGATCAGAAAGAGGAGGTTGTGAACATGAGAAAATGGTTTGAGAGAATCGGCGTTGTGTTGATTGCTTCATTTGTTGTGGCGGGCTTGGCATGGACTGCTGTCCCGCGTAGCGCCTCCCTGGCGACTCACGCGGTTGGAGGTCTTTACAACGCGATGGGAATGGGCATTGCCACGGTAGTAAGCCGCCACACCTCCATGATGGTCCGGGTCCAGCCTTTTGCGGGCCCTCCGGCCTGGCTTCCCTCGATGGACTCGGGGGAAACGGAGATGGGCGTATTGACCAGCGCAGATGCCGGCACATCCTACAAGGGGATCGTCCTTTACAAGAAACCCTTTAAGAATACCCGCATCCTCGTCGTCGGCGGCGCCCTGGAGCTTACCTTTTACGTCCCTAAAGATTTGGCCGTTGAGACTGTGGCGGATCTGAGGGGAAAGAGAATCCCCACCGATTACCCGGGAATTCCTATCGCGAAGCTCTCCACCGCTGCCGCCCTCGCCACTGCGGGGCTTACGTACAATGACATTGTAAGAGTCCCCGTCTCCGACTTGAGAGCTTCAACCCAGGCTTTCCTGGAGGGGAGAACGGATGCCGGCTGGACCTCGGTGGGGAGCCCGGATTCAGAGGAGGTCAACGCCCGCAAAGGTGGGGTGAGATTCATTTCCGTGATCGACACACCGGAAGGGGCCAGGAGAATGGCGGAGATTTACCCGGGGAGCTACCCGAGCATAGTCAAGGCGGGATCTGCGACGGGAATTGTAAAGGACACCGTGGTACTGACCAACGACATCTATCTGGTGGGCTCTAAGCATATGGGCGATGAGGCGGCCTATGAGGTCGTCAAGGCTCTGTGGAATTACAACCAGGAGCTGGGCACGGCCCATCCGGCTCTCAAGAAGTGGCGACGCGAGCGGATGGTCAGCAAAAATGCTTTCATCCCCTATCATCCCGGGGCGATCAAGCTCTTCCGAGAAGAGGGGATATGGAGCAAGGAGATGGAGGAGCTGCAGTCAAAGTTGCTGAGTCAGTAGACGGGCGCCTCAATTTGTAACTGCCGGACCGCAAGAAAACTTATTTTTCGAAGGCGGTCTTTAGCATGGCCGCCAGCTCGCCGCGCTCGTGCAGTTCGTGGACAATGTCGCAGCCACCGACAAACTTACCGTCGACGTAGATCTGGGGAACCGTAGGCCAGTTGGAGTAGCGCTTGATCCCATCCCTGACCGCCGGATCTGCGAGCACGTCCTCGGTCTCAAACGGATAGCCATAGGATTGAAGAATCTCCACGACATGAGCGGAAAAGCCGCACTGGGGAAAGTTCGGATTCCCTTTCATGTAGAGCATGATCTTGTGATTCTTCACCTTCTCGCCAATCTTTGCCAATACTTCATCCGCCATATGCAGATCTCCTTTCCTATCTTTTCTCAAGACCCAAGACGTCGCCACTGCTCCGGAGTGTAGGTCTTCAAAGCCAACGCATGGATGCTTTCATTTCCAAGCGCTTCCCTAAGGGGCCCATAGACCATTTGATGCTGCTCCACCAAGCTTTTCCCTTCAAAGGAGGAAGAAACTACCAGGACCTGAAAGTGATCTCCACCTCCAGTGAAATCCTTAACCTCAATGGTAGAGCCAGGCAGGGCTTCCTTCAGTGTCGACTTTATTTCATCCGGGCTGATCATTTCAAATTAAGAATACTGACTCTGATGGCATCTTTCAAGGCCCCACAAGGCTAGACTCATTGAAATCAGACAACGGGCGTGAGGCAACGGGAAACAATTCCTTACCGCAGCCGCTGGCAAATGTCCATCCCTGCGCTACAAGTCGCGCTGAAGTTGACATAACGCTACCTTATCGGATACTCTCCGCCCTAAAATCGCGATCCGGGGCTAGCCCGTCATCTTTGGTAACTCGCAAGCTTCCGCGCCCGGCGCTCCTGAAGGACCTCGGACATGGACCGTGTGAAATGGATTGAAACAACCTTGCGCCGGGCGTTTGCCCCGAGCCATCTCGCCGTTGAGGACGAAAGTGCACAGCACTCCGGCCACGCGGGTGCGGCGGCCGGCGGCGGCCACTTTCGGGTCCTCATCGTCTCGGAATCCTTCTGCGGCCAAGACCCCGTCGCCCGCCATTCCGCCGTGTACGCGGCGCTCGGCACCGCCATGAAATCCGAGATCCACGCCCTGGCGTTGCGGGCGCTGACGCCGGAGGAGTGGGAGCGGAATCCGCGCGGAGCGTGAGGGGTGGAGCGTGCGTTGTGCCGCTCTACCGTAACTCTTTGAGAGCGGGTCGTGCCTTGCTTACAAGATACGCATTCCAGTGCGTTTCTCGACTTGTCCTGCGATCTGGTTCGTACACTTCAGGCCTGCGGGTCAAAGTCGGCGCGGCATTTTCGCAGCATTGCGCGCAAATCCTGACGGATCTCTTCGATCGACGGACGCCCCACATACCACCAACCGCAGTAGATGTTGTGAACCGTAAGATCAGGCAGCAGCGCGAACGTATAGGGAATCGCGATCAGGCCGTGGCGCTTGTCGGAGGTGTCCACGATATCGAGCTTGCCGATGACCGCGCGATCCGTGTCGCTGAGAAAAGGAAAGCTCGCACCCAGACCGGTCCGGAAGGCGGAGTTGACCTCCGGCGGATCGACGCTCGCGGCCGCAAGCTTGCAATAGCTTACGGCCAGCTCTTTTTGGAACTCGGTCAGAAGGCGCAACTGCACCTGGCACTTCGCTCACCAGTAACCGCGATAGAAGACCAGGATCAGAGGAAACTTCCCGGCGATTTGCGAAAGCCTCACCCTCTGTCCTTCGTGATCCGGAAGCTCGATATCCGGAAAAGGTTTGCCGATCGCTTGATTCATTGTTCCCCGGGGCCTCGCGGTCTCTTTGACCCCTTCCTCGCGGACTGCGCGTCCCATCTAGCGGCGCTTCTTCGTGGCCTTCTCAAGCGCTTCTTTAAGCTCGCCGAGTTCTTTTTCCAGGTTGATCTTCTGGTTGGTCATCTCTCCTAAATTGGATTTGAGATCAGCTATGTCCTTCCTCGATTTAGTCATCTGCTCCTGAACGGTGCTGAGCTCCTTTTCCACTTCCGGAAGCCGCGCCGCCTTCGGCCCCCAGACGCCGTACCCGAGAAGGAGCCCCACAATCAGAGCCACAACCGTGATAGCAATCCAGTAGCTGTTTTTCATCCCAAGACCTCCTTGATCGGACCGATCGATTATCGCATTCTAATCGGAAAGGGGTAATCGCGTCAATTCGATTTCTTGGGCCCTTCAGCTTCCAAAAATACGGGCTTACGAATGTCAGGCGAGACGGCTTTGAGAGGGGCAAGCCTGAAGGCCGTGGGCACACGAACATGCAAGCTCCGCCAGGCCCTGACCGCAGGAGTCAACACCCTAAGGGGAAGGGGCGGTGGCCATCAAGGAACTGGCCTATTGACCACGGCTGGAAGGCTTGCTCCTCTCAAATGTCAACTTACTTAATGCGCTTGTATTAAACGCTTTACTGACGCCAATCCCGCGCGTCGAAGGTTTTTCCGCTCACGCCCGCGGATTCCGCCGAGGCCAGATAGACGAAGACCCCGGTAATCTCATCTGGCGTCGGCAGAGTCAGCGGATCTTCGTCGGGATAGGCCTGCGCCCGCATTTCCGTCCTCGTTCCCCCCGGGTTGACGGCGTTGACCCGGATGTTGCAGTCCCTCACCTCATCCGCCAGGACCTGAGTGAACCCCTCCACGCCGAACTTGGAGGCGGCATAAGCCCCCCAGCGAGCCTTGCCGACCCGGCCGACACCGGAGGAGAGATTGATGATCGATCCCTCCTTTTGCGGGATCATAATTTTTAAAACCTCCCGGGTCACAAGAAAAAGCGCTGTGAGGTTAACCTTCACAACCTCTTCCCAGGAAGACAACGGATAACGCACTATCGGCTCTCGTGGCCCAAGGATGCTGGCGTTGTTGACCAGGACGTGGATCGCGCCATAGTCACGGACGACCTGCCGTACCAGTCTCTTGACCTCTCTCACCTTGGACAGATCGGCCGCACACCAGCGCACCACGCCGCCGACGGAACGGATCTCCTTAGCCGTTTTTCTCAGCTCCGTCGCTCGGCGCGCGCAGATGAAGAGCTTCGCCCCTTCGCGCGCATAGGCCAGAGCAATCGCCTTGCCGATGCCCCGGCTCCCGCCCGTGACCAACGCCACCTTTCCGTCCAGCTTACCCACGACACCCCCCCTCTTTCCGTACCCACCTTTCTAGCACTTGTCTTCCAGGCATGTCGAGGTATGATACGCACATGAGAGTTACTGTCGTGCTTCAAGACAAACTTGTTGCTAAGGCCAAGAAAATGTTCAGAAGGAAAACACTGAGCGGGCTTCTCAATTCTTGCCTTACTGACTGGATTGCCCAAATGGGTAAAAAGCAGCTCGAAGCGCGCCTCACAGAAGAGTACCGTAGAAGCAAAACGGATCGGCGTCGAGGCACCCGTGATTTTGCCGCCGTCGACAAACAAGGTTGGCCTTCATGGTGGAAGGAAGAAAAAGAATTCATAAGGAAGCTGATAGAGAAAGGGACCATGAAAGGGAAACGCAAATGGAGACGCGAAGA
>MGSI01000064.1 GCA_001798455.1 Deltaproteobacteria bacterium RIFCSPLOWO2_02_FULL_57_26
CAAAACAACGCTTCTGCGCTGCCTCAACCGCATGAACGATCTCATTGATACCGTCTCCATTACTGGCAGCGTCAAAATCCATGGCAGAGAGATCTATAGCGCCTCGACCGATGTCATCGATCTCCGGAGGCGCGTCGGGATGATATTCCAAAAGTGGAACCCGTTTCCCAAGAGCATCTATGAAAACGTGGCCTATGGATTGAGAATCGCGGGGGTCCATAACCGCTATAGGTTAAATGAGGTCGTCGAGAGAAGCCTCAGGCGCGCGGCCCTGTGGGATGAAGTGAAAGACAATCTTTACAAGAGCGCCTTGGATCTGTCTGGCGGGCAGCAGCAACGGCTCTGCATCGCCCGGGCCCTGGCGGTTGAGCCCGAAGTCCTCTTGATGGACGAACCCTGTTCGGCCCTGGACCCGATCGCCACAGCCAAGATCGAGGAGCTGATCTGGGAACTTAAAGAACGGTACACGATCGTTATCGTTACCCACAACATGCAGCAGGCGGCGCGGGTCTCGGATTTTACTGCTTTTCTTTACCTGGGTAGCCTTATAGAATACGACAAGACTGACAAGATTTTTACCACACCCCAGAACAAACAAACGGAGGATTACATTACCGGGAGATTCGGTTAAAGCGGTTTCGCAACAAATCGAGGGGTCCTATGAGATCCGAGCATACAGACAAGAAATACGAGGAAGACTTGAAAAGGCTTCGCGATCACATCCTTCAGATGGGAGGCCTGGTCGAAGACCAGATTCAAAAGGCAGTCAACTCGTTGGTCCAACGCGATTCTCCACTAGCGGAAGCCATCATCGAGAGAGATCACGAGGTGAACCATCTGGATGTGGAGATCGACGACCTCTGCATCCGCTTGCTCGCCCTCCACCAACCCGCCGGCAAGGATCTGCGCTTCATCACAACCGCCCTCAAAATCACCACCGACCTCGAGCGTATCGGCGACATGGCGGTCAACATCTGCGAGCGCGCGCTGGAGCTCAACTGGGAGCCCCAGCTCAAGCCCTACATCGACATCCCGCGCATGGCCGGGATCTCCCAGCGGATGATCCACGAAAGCCTGGACGCCTTTGTACGTGAGGACACCGAATTGGCCCTCAAGGTCTGTAAAGACGATCAGGAGGTAGATGATCTCAATAGCCAGGTTTTCCGTGAGACTGTGAGTTACATGATCGAAGATCCCCACACAATCAACCGGGCCATGAAAGTCGGATTCGTGTCAAAATATCTGGAGCGGATCGCCGACCACGCCACCAATATTGCAGAGATGGTCGTTTTCATGGTCAAAGGCAAGAGCATCCGTCATATTAAAGAGATCCCCCAGTCGATCTAGGTCGTATGCAGGCGGGGAAGCGATTCAAAGCGTTCAAGCTCTTCAAGGCGTCTTGAACGTTTTGAACGGTTTGAACGCTTGAAACGATTTGAACGTCTTGAACCACTTAACCCCCGTGTCAGGCAAAAAAATACTCGTGGTGGAGGACGAACCGGATATCCGAAAGCTCGTTCACTACAACCTGGCTCAGGAAAAATATCAGGTCATCGAGGCTGAAGACGGAGAAAAGGCGCTCCGGCTACTTCAGCGCGAAAAACCCGATCTGATCGTCCTGGACCTGCTCCTTCCGGGCATGTCCGGTCTCGAGCTGTGCCGCGCCCTTCGGGAGCGGCCCGAGACGGCGAACCTTCCCATCCTGATGCTGACGGCGAAGGCCGGCGAGACGGATCGGGTCGTCGGTCTTGAGCTGGGCGCGGATGATTACCTCACCAAACCGTTCAGCCCTCGGGAGATGGTCGCCAGGGTCAAAGCGATCCTCCGCCGCTCGGAAATGCAGGCCACCCCAGCGAAGGAAGAAGTCTACGAGCGAGGACCCTTAAAGATCAACTTTGCGACTTATGAGGTTCAGGTCAAAGGCAAACCGATCCGTCTGACCCTCAAGGAATTTGAGTTACTGCGCGTTTTGGTCCAGAATCCGAACCGCGTCCTGAATCGGGACCAGCTGTTGGATCGGGTTTGGGGAGGCGAGACCTTCGTCACGCCCAGGACCGTCGATGTCCACATCCGACGGTTGCGAAAAGCCATCGAGAAGAACGATCGAAAGCCCATGTGGATTCTCACAGTTCGCGGGGTCGGGTATAAGTTTGATGAGAATGCCGTGGAAACATAGCCTGGTTGCCAAGTTTTCCCTCTTTTATACGGGAATCGTCCTCCTCCTCTTGGCCGCCTCCTTTCTCTATTCCGGCGGAGTCGTCAAAAGGCTTTATACCTCCTTTCTACAGAAAAAGTTCCAACAGGAGGCCAAGATCGTAAGCCGGCTGCTCTCCTCTCAACTCGAAGGGGAAGCCCTTGACAAGTTGTGCAGGCTTATCGCCACGGACCTGGGCGTACGCCTGACGGTCATCGCCCCCGATGGAAAGGTCCTGGGAGACTCGGAGGAGCCCTCCTCGACGATGGAAAATCACGGGACCCGCCCGGAAGTGCTCGAGGCGCTGGCGGGTGGAACCGGAGAAAGCATCCGTTATAGCACCACGGTCGGATACGAGATGCTTTACCAGGCTATCGTCGACCGCGCAGGGCCGAGCCCTCGCATCCTTCGCCTTTCTGTTCCCCTCGGGGACATCGAAGAGGTCATAGGCTCCATGCGCCGGGCCATCTTGGTCGGCCTTGTGCTCATCTCGGCCGTGGGTTTGGTCTTCGCCTATCTTTTTTCCCGCCGGCTCGGCCAAAGGGTCGGGCGCATGGCAGACTTTTCCCAGAAGGTCGCCCTGGGCTCCTTCCCCCAGAATTTTTTCCCGCGCAAGGGCGAGGATGAACTCACGCTCCTGGAGCAGAATCTGAACGAGATGAGCGTGAAAATCCGGGAGAAGATCAAAGAGATCCTCGTGGAAAAGGAGAAAGTCGATTCTATCCTTCGGTGCATGATCGAGGGACTCGTGGTCATCGATACCCGTGGAACGGTAGTCCTCCTCAACGACAATGCGCGTCAAATGTTCCACCTGGCTGCCAACCAGAGTTTCAGCGGCGCCTCTTTCATGGAGGTGTCACGGCACCCGGAAATGAAGAAGCTCGTGGAGGAGGTTTTGGCCTGTGACTGCTCCCGAGAATGCTTTTCCAAGGAGGTTTCTCTTGATGAAGGAAGATGGGTTCGGGTCAATGCGGTGAGTCTCAGGGACGGCGACGAACACCCCCTCGGTTACATCCTTGTCTTTCACGACATTACGGAGATCAAGCGCCTTGAGACCGTGCGCGCGGATTTCGTCGCAAACGTCTCTCATGAACTACGAACGCCGCTGACCGCGATCCGGGGATACGTAGAAACCCTGCTGCGAAATCCCCCGGCAGATCCCGAGGAGTCACAGAACTTTCTCGCGATCGTCCACCGGCATTCCGAAAGGCTCGGCCGGCTGATCGATGACCTACTCACGCTCTCCGATTTGGAATCGGGAAAGATTCAACTGGCAAGGGAAGAAATCGAAGCGGGTGACCTGATAAGGCGGGTGGAGGAGATCTTCAAGGACCAGGCAAGTAAAAAAGGGGTCGCGTTTTCCCATCAGATTGACCCTGAACTACCTACGATCGTGGGAGACCCGGACCGCCTGCAACAGCTCCTCATCAACCTGGTCGACAATGCGGTTAAATACACCGCTGCGGGCGGGCAGGTAAAAATTACTGCACGCGCATCAGACCATACGCGAGGGGCGGAGCGGGGCGCAGTGCAGGTCGCGGTAGTGGACACAGGGTGCGGCATCCCCGCGAAGGACCTGCCGCGCCTGACGGAGCGCTTCTACCGCGTCGACAAGGCGCGCTCACGCGAACTCGGAGGTACCGGACTTGGTCTGGCGATCGTCAAACACATCGTCCAGGCCCATGGCGGACAGCTGAAAATTGAAAGCAAGCCGCAGCAGGGAACGACAGTCAGCGTCACCCTTCCGGGCGCGATCGCCGATAAAAAGGCAAACGGCGTCCTCTTTCTCTGCACGGCCAATTCCTGCCGCAGCCAGATGGCGGAGGGGTTTACGCGCGCGATTGCGCCCAAAGAAACGCGCGTCTTCAGCGCCGGGACCGAGCCCAAAGAAATTCACCCTTTAGCGGTTAAGGTGATGGAAGAAGCGGGGATCGATATCTCGAATCAGACTTCGAAGGGACTCCAGGCCATGCCTTTGGAACAAATCGATCTTGTGGTGACTCTCTGCGGCGAGGCTGCGGAAAGCTGTCCGACCCTTCCGCCAAACACCCGCCATCTCCATTGGCCCCTTCCCGACCCGACCATTGCCCAGGGAGACGAAAGAGAGGTATTGGAAGCCTTCAGGAAAGTCCGGGACGAAATCCGGACGCAAGTAGAGAAGTTATTCTCTCTTAACCCTTGAACCTTTGTTAACCCTTGATCTCTTCAACCTTTCATTTCGCCGTAAAGGAGTAGCTCCGTACGGTCCCGTCTTTATTGAAAACGACGTACAGCTCCTTGGAATCTCTGAGCTGCCCCAGCTCGTAGCTATGAAAGGAATAGGTCCAGGTCTCATAGCCGGTATCCAGGCCTCTGCGATAGGGCTCTCCGAAAAAGCCGAAGATCTCGCGCTGGGCGGTGACGTTCTGCTGTATGTTTTTGATCGGCGTGGCGGGAAAATCCCTCCCCACGGTCATGCAACCCCAAAGAAACAGCACCAGCAACAGATAAACCCATTTGCTTCCCATAACCCCTCCTTTCGAGGTGAGCCTCAAGGTCGAACCTTCAGATCTCCCTTCTTCCCTCAATCGCCTTGCCCAGGGTCACCGGGTCCGCGTACTCGAGGTCCCCACCCATCGGGAGACCGCGAGCGATCCGGGTCACCTGGACCCCCAGGGGCTTGATCACTTTTGAGATATAAAGCGCCGTGGTCTCGCCTTCCACCGTGGGATTGGTCGCCACAATCACCTCCTGGATCTGATTGCCCTCGACGCGCCGGACCAATTCCTTAATCCGCAGCGCGTCCGGTCCGACGCCGTCCAATGGAGAGATCGCCCCGTGGAGCACGTGGTAGAGTCCCCTATATTCCTGAGACTTCTCCACCGCCATCATGTCGGCCGGTTCCTCTACGACGCATATCTTTCCCCGCTCGCGCCGCGGATCCTGACAAACTCGACACGCCCCTTCTTGCCCGCCCGAGGAGTTCACCTCGCTCAAGCCAAAGCAGCTGGGGCATAGCCGCATCCCTTGCCTCAGCTTACCGATGCTGTCGGCCAGCTCGAGCACGTCCTCTTTTTTTCCTTTGAGAAGGTGGAATGCCAACCGAGCCGCAGTCTTTTCCCCGATGCCAGGAAGCTTGCACAGCTCGTGAATCAAGCGCGCTAGAGGGGCGGGATATTCCATCATGGCATCAATCCCGGGATTTTCAACCCGCCCGTCACTTTGCTCATCTCTTCCGAAACCATCTCCCGCGCCCGGCGCATCCCCTCGTTGACCGCTGCCAAAATGAGATCTTCGAGCATCTCTTTCTCTTCGCGATTGATCACGGCCGGGTCCACTTGGATCGAAGACAGCATCAATTGACCATTCACCGTCACCCGCACCATCCCCCCTCCCGCTGAAGCCTCCACGGTCTTACGGCCCAGCTCCTCCTGTATCTGCGCCAACTTGGCCTGAATCTCCTGAGCCTGCTTCAAAAGGTTTCCCATCCCGCCCAAACCTTTAGCCATGAAATCCTCCTTTACCCCGGCCCGTAAGCTACCCGTTCTCTCTTTTAATCTCCTTGATCGAACCGCCCAATATGCGCAGCGCTTCCTGCACCACATCGCCGGCTTCGGCCGGCGCAGATACGGAGGCTGCCGCGGCTTGCGGAGCCACTTCCGTTCCTCCCTGCTTCTTAGCCGCCAGCGGAACGACGGAAACAGCGACCTCGCCGGTGAAAAAGCGGTCGGCGAGATCCTTCAGCAACGCTAGATTCTCGGGGTCCTGAAAATAACTGACGTGATAGCGCTCCCCTACTCCGATCTTCAACGAGCCCGGAGACAGCTCCAACGGGCGAACCTGCTCGAGATGGGAACCCAAACCCCTTTTCTCTCTCGTAACGAAGGCAACAAATCTCTTCCAGACCTGCGCCTTCTCGTCCCCTTCTCGGGTGGGCTCGCTGGGCGGAGCGGCAGCGGGTTGTGGAGCCGGCGGTCCCTCCTCCAACACGATCTTTCTCTGCCTTAATGTTGGGTAAGCCGGTTCAGGCGGGCGGGGCGCGGGCCGCGCGAGGCTCTCCTTCGACAGCTTCCGCTCGAGCGTCTCCAAGCGCTCCAGCACCTCGGTGATCGGTATCGTCTTAGGGAGGGTGGCCAGACGAACCACGGCGGCCTCCAGCGCAAACCGGGGATAGGGGGACCGCGCCACCTCTTCATCGGCTTCCGCCATGAACCTGAAGTAGTCCATCAAGGTGTCGATCGAGAGCTGAGCCGCCTGCCGACTGAGGTCTTCGATCTCCCGGTCCGGCAGATCCAACAGGCGGCTGGGCCGCGAGGACGGCTGGACTGATCCTGGACTGCTCCCCTTCGGCTCTTGGGACAGCCGGGCCACCAGAAGATTGCGGAAGTGTTCGATCAAATCGCGCGAAAATCGCGCGAGGTCTCGGCCTTGGGCCGCCAATCCCGCCAGCAGCTCGACGCAATTTCCGGCGTCCCCCGCAATCACCGATTCGGAGAGGTCGTAGAGAGTTTTTCGCTCCGCGATCCCCAGGAGATCCTGCAACATCCCCTCATCGATCTGCTTCCCGGCGTCGGCTTT
>MGSI01000065.1 GCA_001798455.1 Deltaproteobacteria bacterium RIFCSPLOWO2_02_FULL_57_26
AAGGCGTCGTTCACATAGACATCCGCCAAGGCCGCCAGCGCGCGGGCGAAAGCGGCGTCGTTTTTCTCCTCTTCACCATGAAATCTTAGATTCTCCAAAAGCAGGATCTCGCCGCCGGAAAGACGGCGGACCTGCTCCTCTGCTGCAGGCCCAACACAATCGGGAGCCAGGGAAACCTCTTTCCCCACAAGTTTTGCCAGACGGACGGCTACGGGTTTCAGACTTAATGCCGGATCCGCCTTGCCTTTCGGTCGCCCCAAGTGTGAAGCCAGAAGGACTTTGGCTCCATGTTCCGACGCATAGCGTATGGAGGGGAGAGCTTCGCGAATGCGCGTGTCATCCGCGACCTCGCGTGTTTCCGTAACGGGCACATTAAAATCGACGCGGATGAACACCCGCTTCCCCGACAAGGTTAGACGATCCATAGTAACGAATTGCATCATAGCCTCCCGAGAAGATTAAAAGTAAGCTTTCAAAACATATTGTTGGATCATTCGGTGCGTATTAAAGAACGAGCCGTTGAGGGCTATGGAATGGACCATCACATCAATGAAGCGATTTCGATCCTGGTAGAAGATAGGGATCATCACCTGCTCCAATTTGTCGTAGAGGGACGTGGCATCCTGGGACGAATCTCTACTCTCCGCCATTCCCCGTCCGTCTTCCCCTATAGACCATCCAGTCACTCCCGCAATATGCCCTTCGATCCACCAGCCGTCCAGAACGCTTAGGCTCGGCACGCCGTTGAGGGCCGCCTTCATACCGCTAGTTCCGGAGGCCTCAAGGGGAGGTTGGGGCGTGTTCAGCCACACGTCAACACCTGAAGTCATCATTTTTCCAAGTTCCAGGTCGTAATTCTCAAGGTAAGCGATCTTCATAACTTTCTTGAGCGATTCTTTGCGCTCAAAAATCCGTTTAATAAGCTCCTTTCCACTTTCATCCTGAGGGTGAGCTTTGCCGGCATAGATCACCTGAAAGGCTCCGGCTTTCATTGAAATGCTTTTAAGCCTCTCGATATCCGTGAAAAGCAGGTCAGCCCGTTTGTAAGTTGCGGCTCGCCGGGCAAAGCCAAGAGTCAAAACATCCACATCCATCCCGACGTTGGTCTCACGGTTTACGTATTGAATCAAAGCTTTCTTCGCCCGCATGTGGGCCTTCCACACCTCCTGCCTCGGAATGCTTAGAGCGTATCTGAGGCTGAAATTATCCTGTCTCCAACCCGGCATATAGCGATCGTAAAGCTCCTGAAAAGGTCCCGAGGTCCACGTGACCGCGTGGACCCCATTGGTGATCGCATCGATGTTATAGCGGGCAAACATCAATCGCGAAACTTCCCCGTGCCTCTCAGCCACTCCGTTGACATAGTGACTCAAATTGAGCGCCAGGTAGGTCATGTTGAGCAGATCCTCACAGCAGAAGACATCCTTCATCTCATAAACTTCACGCCGGCCAAGAACACGGTTGACTAAATCCAGGGGAAACTGATCTTGTCCGGCAGGAACCGGGGTATGGGTGGTGAATATGCATTTTCTCCTGACGGCTTCGATTTCGACGCGGGTGATGGACTTTCCGCCGGCTTTTCGCGTCTCCTCATCCAAAAGCTCCAACCCGAGCAGGCTGGAATGCCCCTCGTTCATATGAAATCGCCCGATGCTCTCATACCCAAGGGCGCGGAGCATTCTTAGCCCGCCGATGCCAAGGATGACTTCCTGACAGAGCCGGTAATGCCGATCCCCGCCGTAAAGAAAGTGGGTGAGTGTTCTGTCCCATTCGGAGTTTTCCGGGAGGTCGGCATCTAAAAAATAAACCGGCACCGGGAAGCCCCCAACGCCAGTGACTTCGTATTTCCACGACCGAAGGTGGACGGTACGCCCTTCTACAGTCACAGATGCTCTCTCTGGCAGCTCTTTTAGAAAGTCCTCAACGACCCATTCCACTGACTCCTCTCTCTGCCAACCGCTCGCATCAAGTCTCTGGTAGAAATAACCCTTCCTATGAACCAGGGTTACCGCGACCATCGGGACCCTAAGGTCGGCCGCCGCTCGAATCGTATCGCCCGCGAGAACTCCAAGGCCGCCGCTGTAGGTCGGCATTCCGGACTCGAGCGCCATCTCCATCGAAAAATAGGCGACTTCTCGTTCTTCGTTCATGGTCTTTTCGTCATTGACCTGCCGCTCGTCAGTGCTTCCAGTAGAGCATCAACCGATTTCACAAGCTTTATTCGTTTTTCCTCTCGAGAGCGTCCCGATCGGATTCCTCTGTCAGCCTCTTCTTTTCCTTTACTCGGTCCAGGCTTCTTACCTTCAAGATCGCCTGAAGCTCCGGCCTCTCGACGACCTCCTTCTCAAGAAGTAGCTTGGCCAACTCATCAAGCGCTGGACGGTAAGAAGCCAGAAGCTCCCTTACCTTTGTATGAACCTCTGAGAGGATCTCTTTCACCTCTTCGTCGATGACCCGTGCCGTCTCTTCGCTGTATCCCTTGGGCGCCTGCGTGGGAATCGGCAGAAACATGGGCGTTCGCGGGCCCTCCAGCGAAACTAATCCCACCTTTTCGCTCATACCGAACTGCGTCACCATGGTCCGGGCGATCTCCGTGGCGCGCTGCAGATCGTTTTGCGCGCCGGTCGAAACATCGCCGAACACCATTTCCTCGGCCACTCGCCCGCCCACGAGCACATGAAGCCGAGCGAGAAGCTCGGAGCGGGTCATGAGATAGCGGTCTTCCGTGGGGAATTGCTGCGTATAACCCAGCGCAGCGAGCCCACGTGGGATGATGGAAATTTTCGTGACCGGGTCCGCTCCGGGAACCAGCTCCGCCGCCAAGGCGTGGCCGGACTCATGATAGGCCACGGTCTTTTTCTCCCGCGGGCTCATCACGCGACTCTTTTTCTGCAGACCAGCTATGACCCGCTCGATAGCCTCATCAAAGTCCGCCATCTCAACGGCGTCCTTCCCTTGTCGCGCTGCCAGCAGAGCGGCCTCGTTGACGATGTTGGCCAGGTCGGCTCCCACGAACCCTGGCGTCTTAGCCGCCACCAACCTGAGGTCAACAGCAGGCGAGAGCGTGATCTTTTTCGCGTGAAGTTTAAGGATCTGCTCTCTCCCTTTGATGTCCGGACGGTCCACGAGGACTTGCCGATCAAATCTGCCTGGACGCAAAAGCGCGGGATCCAGAATCTCGGGCCGATTGGTTGCCGCCATGATGATGACACCCTTGTTCGGGTCGAATCCATCCATTTCGGCGAGAAGCTGGTTGAGGGTTTGCTCGCGCTCGTCGTGGCTTGTGAGCATGCTCATGCCCCTCGCTTTGCCCAAGGCGTCCAACTCGTCGATAAAGATGATACTGGGCGCCTGCTCCGCCGCCTGGGCAAAGAGATCTCTCACGCGAGCCGCTCCGACCCCGACAAACATTTCGACGAAGTCTGAACCCGAGATGCTGAAGAATGGAACTCCGGCTTCCCCGGCTACGGCGCGGGCCAAAAGAGTTTTCCCGGTTCCCGGCGGCCCCAACAGAAGCACACCTTTGGGGATGTGGCCGCCTAATCGCTGATATTTCCCAGGATTTTTCAGAAAGTCCACCACTTCGACAAGCTCCTCTTCCGCCTCATCGATGCCCTCGACGTCGGCGAAGGTGACACCGGTCTCTTTCTCGATGTAAACCTTAGCCTTGCTCTTCCCGATCTGCATCATGCCGCTCCCGGCACCCATACGCTTGAAGAGGTAGCTCCACAGGAGAAAAAACAGCACGACGGGTACGATCCATGAGAGCAGCGTGGGAAGCCAGGTGCTGGAGACCTCTCCTTTAAAAGCGATCCCCACATCCTCAAGCTCCGCAGTCAAGCCGGGGTCTTCAACCTTGACCGCGTGAAAGGGAACGGGCTTTTTCCCGTCGTGACCTAGTTGCTTGAGTTTCTCGGCGGAGAAGACTTCTCTTACCGCTTCGGGTCTGATGTTGCCCCGGATGGTCTGCTCCCCGATCACGAGGTCTGTAACCATCCCCTTCCGGGCCAATGCCTTGAACTGGCTGTAGCTGATCGTCTCCACCTGGGCGGTGATAAAGAGATTCTGGATCGCGATAAGCGCGATCATGGCCACGATGAAGTACCATATAGAAAACTGCTGTTGCTTCTTTTCCACGGCTTCACCCTTCCAAAGCTTGCGGTTTCCGATCAGGACTTCTTGTCCGTCGAGACGGGCGAAGATTCCCTTGCCGGGAATCGCAGAAAAATCCCTGGGTTCGAAAAGATCTTTGCCTAACCTTTCCGTCCGCAGATCGTACGCTTCCTTTTTCGCCATTGATCTCAAAGCAAAGCCCATGCCATGAAGGCCAATGACCCGAATTGTTCATAGATTCTAGTCCTAATGCTTCTGTGGCTTCCCAACGTTGCGAATTTGGGGAGCCCGGTTCCCAAGCCTGAAACTATGCGCCTCGTGCACCCCTTGGCAACCAACCGGTCCACCACCCTCGCCATGCTGCTCACCGCCAGCCCGCAGTTTTTCGCTAATTCCGACATGGCAAACTCGCCCGTTCTCCCTCAGTTTGGAAGATCCACAAGACAAAGCTTTTGGAGATCCGCAATCGCCCTATACCGGCGGAATCTCCGACGAGAAAAAGGCCTTCCCGGATCGGCTCTGTGAGGGCCGCTGGAAAATACCCGCCATGGGTGTGCGCTCGGGCCAGTCCCCTCTTTACGGAAGGTTACTTCTTCAGGTATTTGTCCGGGTCTTTCTCAAAGGCGCGCCTGCAGGCCTCGGCGCAGAAATAATAGGTCTGCCCTTGATAATTTGCCGTCGCGGCCGCTTTCTTTTCGTCAACCTGCATACCGCAAACCGGATCCTTTGCCATTTTTCCTATCCCCTTTCCCTCTTAACCTATCAATCCTCGCAGTACGTATCCCACAATGAAAGCGCACGCGGCAACCGACCCGCCCAGCGCTCAGACACTAGGGGCGCCGATCGAATCTTCTCAAACTTGTCATTCCAACAGTCTCTTTTTCCCTTTTATGCAAATAGGGTTGCTCAAATCAAGACCAAGAAACGCGAGGTTTGCAATCAGGCTTTCACAAGATCTACCATCCCTCCCTTCTCTCTGAAAATCGATGTTGGCATGAAGTGTGCGAAAGTATAAAATCAAAGGCAAACGGAGAGAGGTGAGTATCATGGCTGACGAAAAAGATCGCTTTGGAGAAACGATGCGGCTGGTCGAGCGGGCCAAAGAGGACATCTATTTTGCCGCCAAGGACCGGGAGCTGCTGGAAAAGCTTAAGGCTCGATTGCAGAAAATTGAAAAAACCGAGGCGGCCGGTCAGCGGCTTGGCTGCCCCAAGTGTCCCGGAACGCTTGAAAGCTACAGGTTCATGGAATTCATTTTGGATCAGTGTCACGAATGCGGCGGCATCTGGTTGGATAAGGGAGAATTGGAGGGGATTCTGCGCAAGGTCTCGCGCAGCCCGTTCGCCTCCCTGATCAGGCGTTTGATGGGGGAAAAAGAGAGCGAGGAGTGAACCCTGCTATACGTGCAGGCCCAAAATATTATAGCCTCTTTTTCTCAGACCACGAGTGACCGCTTCAAGGTCGGGAGCCCGCACCCGCAGATAACAAACCGGACTCTCCTTCCATCTCTCTCGGTATGTCCCCACACCCAAGATTTCTCCACCTTCTTCTACGATCGTTTTAGAGGCTTCGGCCAGGCCGGTTTCCTCTCCTTCGAGAAGTAAGTCTATCCGCGCTGTACCCGGCTCGGAAGCCCCCATCACGTCCAGAAAGGCCTGGAGAACGTCGCTGGTCGTAATGATCCCAACGAGCCTACCCTCTTCGAGCACAGGCAGCCCCCCGATTTTGTGGTTCAGCAGCAGCGTGGCCGCCTCCTCCAAAGTGGTCTGGGGCGTAACCGTCAGCAGGCCTTCGCTCATGCATGATTTCACCTGCGTCCGTTCCAGATTCCCCACGTGCTCGCGGATATCTCCCTCGGTGACGATTCCTACGAGCTTTCCTTCCTCCAGGATCGGGAGGCGATGGAAGTTTCCAACCCGCATCTTCGCCTTGGCCGTCGACAGATTATCCAGAGGGTTCACGGTCACCGGGTTTCTGCTCATCCGTTTACCAACCAGCATGGAATCACCTCCACCTTCATACGAGTGCCGCCGCAGCCGTTCTGGCCTGTTTCTGGGGTCGTATCGAGAGCACGGGACAGGGGGCATGTCGGACCACGTTTCTGGCCACGCTGCCGACCATGATGTGAGGGAGCCCGGTCTTTCCGTGAGTCGACATGACGATTAGACCCGCCTCTTCCTCGGCCGCCTTTTCAACAATTCTTTGGTATGGGATTCCCACTTCGACTTCCCGGCGAATGCGGACCTCAGAAACGAGTTCGCTAAAGTTCTCCCGGAGATACTCGTCCAGCCGCGCCTGGTGACGCGCCAGGAGATCTCTGGCGAGGCGAAAGGCCCTGGAGCACAACCACTCCAGAGGATAGCCAATGTGATAGGGGCCCGCCTCCTCATGGCCGATGACATGATAGACAATCACCTCTGCTCCCTGCGATCTGGCCAATTCCAGGGCATAGCGCACACCCGCGCAGGATAGGGGAGAGAGATCCGTTGGCGCAAGGATCCTTGTTAGTTTCTTCATAAAGTCTTTCTGCCACGCGTTTTGCTGACAAGGCACAAAACATAAGAGGAGAAAAAATCAGCTCAAATCCAGTATTGGCAAAGAGCAAAAAGCATGCCTCGACTTGATTGGCGGGAATCCATACAAAAAGGGGCGGTTGGCCTTACAGTTTTTGCACAGTTAGGATTTGCAAGTTGGATCTTTCTCAGGGATGCGAATCTCCAACCCAGAAGATAGACCGACCATCAAGAAAGACCTCTGCTAGGCCTTGGCATGGATTGTGCGATTTAAACGAACAAAGAAGGGGGGTCCTGGGAGCGCGCGGGAACAAAACCAGATACTGGCGTGCTTCGCGATCTGTCCTGTGATAACAGTAAGAGCGAAACCCGTACGCGAATCCTAAGAAAGGTGGTTAACAGCAATGGAATTGAATGGAAGGATGAGGAAGTACCTCGGATTGAAGGTGTCCGACGTGATGACCGAAAACCCCCTCACCGTCGAGCCTTCCGATACCCTCGAACAGGTAGAGGATCTTATGGAAGAGCACCGCATCCGGCAGCTTCCCGTGGTGGAAGACAAAGAGCTCGTCGGCATCATCACCGACCGCGACGTTCGGCCCTTTCTCCGGGACCGCTACCTGGGGAGGCCTGAAGAACAGGAAAGGGTGATGAAAACCAAAGTGGCTTCGATCATGAGCCCGAAGCCCATCACCTTGTCCCCCAATGATGAACTCAGAGAAGCGGTCGAGCTCTTAGTCGAGGAAAAAGTGGGCGGCATCCCGGTGGTGGACGAGGAGGAAGGGTCGGTGGTCGGGATTGTCACCTACGTCGACGCGCTGCGGTGCTTCCTCGAGCTTCTCCAAGAAGAATGACATGACCAAGGTCAGAAAGGGATGCCCATGGAATCAGATACAGTCGTCAAAGTCAGGGATATCATGATGAAGGGGCCGGTTACCCTGGAGGCGGATGATGTTCTCGATTTGGCGGACGACGTAATGAATCTGGGCCGGATCCGCCATATCCCGATCGTCGAAGGCGAACGGGTGGTGGGTGTCGTGAGTCAACGGGATCTTTTCTACTCCGCGCTCGTCAAGGCCCTGGGGTTCAAGCAGAGGGAGCAAAAGGATTTGATGAGGACGCTGCGAGTTCAAGAGGTAATGAGCAAGCCGGTCATTACGATCCCGCCCGACGCCACCGCAAAAGAAGCGGCCCGGCTGATGGCCGAGAAAAAGATCGGCTGCTTGCCGGTGGTGGAAGGAGAAGCGCTTGTAGGCCTCGTGACGGAGACGGACATTCTGCGCTACGTAGCGAGCCGTTAGACAAAGACGATGGCCGGCCGACTGGCAACTTCCGTTCTTTTAATGAGAGTTGCGAAGCACCTCGCGCTTCTCGTCTGTCTCCTTGTGCTGGGACGGGGGTCGGGAAGCTTTGGACTAAACCAAGCCGCGATTCTAGCTTTAGCGATCGCCGCATCTGTCCTCCACCTGTGCGGTCGGGCCCTTCAGCAGCGCGCGTCCCGGAGCCTTTACTTGAAGAGTAGGCCAGATGATAGCGGAGCTCCTTAGACCGGACCGGATCGTCTTAGGCCTGCGGGGAGAAGCCCCGCAAGTTCTTGAAGAGCTTTTCAGAGATTCGTTCCATCCCGATCTGGCACGAGAATTCCGGTCTGGCATTCTCGCCGGGAACGCAGACCGCTACAGCTATATCGGACAGAACATTGCCATCCCCCATGTTCGGCTCGAGGGCCTTGCAGCTCCGGAGATGATTTTAGGTCTTTCCCGCGAAGGGATCCGGCTCAACGAGCACATCGTAAAGATCCTGTTGTTCTTCGCCACCCCTGCGGGCCAGACCGAGGAGCACCTCCAACTTCTCCAGCGTCTCTCCTCACTACTTCCGACCATACGAGATGAATTGCTCACCCAACGGCGCCGGGAGGAGGTCGTGAAGGTTATCATCCGCGGGGAGAGGCTGGCGGGTAAGGCCACCTACTTCAACCTTACTCAGGAGCAGGTGGCTTTCGAGCTCCAGACAGACCTGGAACAGGGACTGGCGGTAGCGGAGGCCCAGCGCCGCCTCGAGCACTACGGTCCCAATATTCTCAGGAGAGCCCGGAGAACTCCGTGGTATATCAACCTGCTGAAGACCTTTTTTAGCTTCTTCGCCATTCTCCTCTGGATTGCGGCCCTTTTGTGCTTCGTCCCCGGCGTGGATATGCCCCAGCTAGGCAATGCTATCCTCATTGTCATCTTTGTGAACGGCCTTTTTGCCTTTCTCCAGGAGCAGAAATCGGATCGGGCTGTCGAGGTTCTGCAGAACATGATCGCGCAAAATTGCCGGGTCTTACGCGATGGACAGGCCATGGAAATCAATGCCAGCGCGCTGGTTCCGGGAGACGCGATCTTGCTAGAGGAGGGCGATCTCGTCCCCGCAGACGCCCGGCTGATCGAGGCCTATGAAGTTGAGGTCGATCATTCGACCCTTACCGGGGAATCCCACCCTGCCCGGCGTTACAAATCCGACCAGCCAATCCTGCTTTCGGGTCATTTCCTCTGGATCGAGCTCCCGAACATCGTTTTCGCCGGAACGGCTCTGGTCCGGGGCCGAGCCAAGGCGATCGTCGTAGGAACCGGTATGCATTCGGAAGTCGGCAAGATCGCGGGAATGACACAAGCGATCCGGGCTGAGGAGAGCCCGTTGCAGAAACAGCTTCGCGGCACGGTGTTGGCAATATCCTGCTTGGCAGGCGCGCTGGGGATCTCATTTCTCCTTCTGGGCTGGCTCGTCGCCGGCCTTTCCTTCGTGGAGGCTTTCGTCTTCTTCATTGGACTTTTCGTAGCGAATGTCCCCGAAGGGCTGCTTCCCACCGTCACACTCTCCCTGGCTATGGGTGTGACCCGTATGGCAAGGAGACATGCTCTCGTGAAGAGCCTCCCGTCAGTGGAAACGCTCGGATGTACCACCGTGATCTGCAGCGATAAAACGGGGACGTTGACGCAGAACTTGATGATGGTCCAGCAACTCTACGTGGATGGGCGGGCATTGGAGGTTTCCGGAATCGGTTATCAGCCCCGAGGTGAGTTCTCCGCGGATGGCCGTGTGCTTTCGCTGGAGGAGATCTCGCGCCGGCCAGCCCTGCGGCGCTTGTTAGAATGCTCGTTGATTTGCAACAACGCCCGCCTGGAAAAAATCGGCGCCGATTACCGGGTCCTCGGGGATCCCACAGAGGGCGCGCTCATTTGCCTGGCCGAGAAGGCGGGCATCCGCGGCACCCACCAACGCCTCCACGTCAACCCCTTCGAGTCCGTCCGCAAAATGATGAGCGTCGTGGTCAAGCTCCAGGGCCGAAATGGAAAGACCATTTTTGTCAAAGGGGCACCCCTGGAAACTCTCCAGCGCTGCGACCGGGTCATGCTCCAGGGAGAGATCCTCCCTCTCGCCGCGGACGACCGCCAGCGAATCGTCTCACAAAATGACGCGATGGCCAGCCGCGGCCTGCGGGTACTGGCCCTGGCGTACCGCGACGACCCGGAATTGCAGGCGCAAGGGAGCTACGCGGTCGAAGAAATAGAGAACCGGCTGGTCTTTTTAGGTCTTGCGGCCATGTCCGACCCGATCCGGCCCGAGGTCCCGGAGGCGATCCGGGCCTGCCATACTGCTGGCATCCGGGTCATCATGGTCACCGGAGACTACCCCCTGACCGCAGCCAGCATCGGACGGCAGATCCGCCTGGGCGGCGGCAACCCATTGAAGATTATGACCGGCGCCGAGATTTCCGAAACGGCCGATGATAAATTGCGCGACTTTATGGCACAGGGAGAGTGCATCTTCGCCCGGGTCGCCCCGGAACATAAGCTCCGCATCGTGACTCTTCTGAAGGAGATGGGGGAGATCGTCGCGGTTACCGGGGACGGGGTGAATGACGCTCCGGCGCTCAAAAAGGCGGACATCGGCATTGCCATGGGGCTGCGCGGCAACGACGTGGCCAAAGAAGCGGCGCACATGATTCTGACCAATGACAACTTCAGCTCCATCGTTGCGGCCATCGAGGAGGGCCGAGCCATCTTCGACAACATCAAACGCTTCGCGGCCTATGTTCTAAACAGCAATCCCCAGGAGATGTATCCCTACATCTTTTGGATACTTTTCCCGGGCATGCCCCTGGCTATGACCGTGATGGGCGTCCTGGCCGTGGACGTCGGCACGGATCTTATCCCGGCAATGGGGCTAGGGGTGGAGCCGCCGGAAAAAGGCATCATGGAGCGGCCTCCCCGGCGGCGCGACGAAAGGCTCCTCTCTCTAAAGTTTATTCTGCGCTGCTACTTCGTACAGGGAAGCTTGCTGGCCTTGAGTTGCTATGCCACCTATTACTATATGGGCTGGGTTTTGGGCGCTTGGCGCCCTGGGCTCAGCCTTACTGCCATGCCCCCTTCGCCTCCGGGCTTGAAACTCGCTGAGGCTTCGCCGGCCTATCTGCAAACCTTGA
>MGSI01000066.1 GCA_001798455.1 Deltaproteobacteria bacterium RIFCSPLOWO2_02_FULL_57_26
GGCGTGTTCGGTTCGCCCACTGCACACCTGTTCATAGGTTGGGTTCTTGACGCTCCCGCCGGCGTACCCGGACATGACAGAAATCACTCCGCGAAGCTCATCAAAAACCGCTTCAGTGCACCAGAAGCAGCCCCCGCCAAAGACCGCGGCTTCGTCTGTTTGCTTCATAGACTTCATTCAGAGGCGTGAGGCAACAGGCAACAGAAAAACCCTCTCCCTCAACTCAGTACTCATCGCTCAGGACTTCGTTTTCAAAGCCTCGAAGATGTCCTCGGCCGTGAGCGGAAGTGACTTGATCCTCACGCCGACGGCGTCTTCCACGGCGTTCGCGATAGCCGCAGCCACGGGAATGATCGCCGTTTCCCCGATGGCCATGCTGTGATAGGGCCCAGGACCCGTGGGGGCTTCCCTGACGACAGTCTTGAGCTCCGGGATGTCTTGGATCGTGGGAATCTTGTAGTCGCCGAAGTTGGCCGTAACCACTTTGGCGCCATCGACCATGAGATGTTCCATCAAGGCGTAGCCAATTCCCATCACCGCCCCTCCGTCGATCTGGCCCTGGTGCATGAGCGGGTTGAGTATCGTCCCCGTGTGGTGGGCACTGAGTAGCTTTTTCAATTTGACCTGACCGGTTTCAGGATCCACCTCAACCTCCGCGACCTGAGCACACATCGAAGCCTCGTGAACTTTCGATCTATCATTGTAGTAGCCCTCGACGCGGATCGGCGATCCCTTCGCCCTGACCAGCTCCCCGTACGTCATCCGCCGCTCGGCCCCGCGGTGCAGGACTCCGCCGTTGGCGATGAGGATCTCATCGGGGCTACCGCCGAGGCGCTCGGCCGCGGCCTTTTTGATTTCCTCCTTGGCTTTGATGGCTGCATCATACGCCGCATTGCCGTAGACTCTGGTGGCCCTGCTTCCGCCCACGCCGGTATCTTTTCTCCCGGTCTTGGTGTCCAAAGATTCCGCCCGGATCTTATCGAGCGGGACCTGGAGCTCCTCTCCAACGATCTCGCACAAGACGGTATAAGTACCGGCCCCCTGATCCAGCATCGCCGAGGCGAGGGCGATGTCTCCTTTTTCGTCGATGGTAATGGTTACCGCCCCTTCGCCGCCGTTGGGGAGCCATTGAGTCACAGCAATCCCACGGCCTGTGTTTTTCGGCTTTGGCTTATGGTAACCGGACTCCTTAAGCGCCAACGCCAACGTTTCCTCACCTTTGATATGCGTGATCACTCCGCCTGTGGGCAGCTCGTCGCCGTCGCGCATCAGATTTTTTCTTCTGAACTCCGCAGGATCCATGCCTAGTCTTCGTGCCACCAGATCCATCTGGCTCTCATTGGCAAAGACTCCCTGCGGGTCACCTGGGGCCCGCATGTGGCCACAAGGGATCTTATTCGTGTAAACCATCCTCTCTTCTACGAGAGCGTGGGGGATCGTGTAAGGACCCGGACATTCCCTCGGGCCTTGCAGGAGTCCATTCGGCTTGAACGCGCCATAGGCCCCGCTGTCGAAGATGAATTCCATATGGTGCGCTTTGAGGGTTCCGTCCTTTTTTACTCCAGTCCGGACCTTGATGATGGACGAGTGCCTCGGATTCCCCGCGATGAACTCTTCGTCATAGTCCATGATCATCTTCACCGGCCGGCCGCTCTTCAAGGAGAGAAAGTAGCAAACGGGAAGATCCATGAAGTCGCCCTTGCCGCCAAAATCGCCGCCGATGTAAACGGGATGAAAGACAAGTTTTTCAGGGTCGATTCTGACCGCGGTGGCCAGTTGGTCCCTTACCCCATAGGGTACCTTGCTGCACGACCACAGCTCCGCGCCTCCGGACTCATTGGTTTTGACGACGCACGAGTGCGGCTCAATGTACGCTTGGTGAACTTTGCCCGTTGTAAACGTATTCTCGACGATCAGGTCCGACTCCTGGAATCCAAGCTCGACGTTTCCTTTCTTCCAGGAAATGTAGATAAAAACATTGCTGGGCGCGTCGAGCTTGGCCGGAAGGCCATTGTAACTGGCGACGTCCGGGTGAATCAGCGGAGCTGCGGGACTCATGGCCTCTACAGGGTCCAGCACCGGCTCCAGCTCTTCATATTCGACCTCGATTAGATCGAGCGCCTGCTCGGCAATCTCCTCGGTCTCGGCTGCGACTGCCGCGACCTTTTCACCGATGAACCGAACCACGCCATCGCCCAGTATGGGCATGTCATACACCCGCCTGCCGATTTTCAGGCCCGCCACATCTTCGCCGGTGATGACGGTCTTGACTCCGGGGACCCGCAAGGCCCGGCTCACGTCGATGCGCTTGATCCGTCCGAAGGGAATGGGGCTTCTCAAAACCTTTCCCCAGAGCATCCCGGGTAGGACTACATCGACCGCGTAAACCGCTTGGCCACTAACCTTATGCTCACCTTCCACTCTTGGTGTCGGTCTGCCCACGACTCGCTTTGCCATGATCACTCCACTTCTATTTTTAGTTCAAAGGCCCGCCTGGTCGTTATAAAAGGCGTGAGGCGGGAGGCCTGAGACTTGGTTGATTCTCACTTAGTCTTTCTCGCGCCTGTTGCCTAATGCCTGATGCCTATCTTCGGTAAAGCTGTCTGATGAACCCCGACGCTTCCAGCTCCTGCACGAAACTCATATCCACGAAGCTCTTAGGATCGGCGGCCGCGGCCTTTGGATTGCGCGGCGCCATATCATCTAACAGGGTCTTGACACCTTCAGGAGTAGGGTAGGGTGCTTGGGGGAACACTCCGCTGTAGGCTCTGTAAGCCCTCTCCAGACCTTCCGGATCAGTCAGCCTCAGATTCTTGCTAAAGATCGCTTTAGAGGCCTCCTTTTCCGTCCTCAGGAAATGAAGGGCCTCAGTCATAGCCCGGGCGAACCTTGCCAACACGGGGCGCTTCGACTTGATGATAGCTTCCCGGGTAAGGACCGCATTCCACCAGAACGGTATTTTCAGGGAACCGATGTCCAGCAGGTCCCTAAAGCCCAGCTTTTCCGCCTCCCGAACAAAGGGCTCGGGCATGATCGTAAACTGGACCAAGCCTTTTGAGAGCGCCGCAAATCTTTCCGGGTTGCCTCCGGCAGCAATAATCTTGGTGTCCTTGTCGGGATCGACTCCCAGCCTTCTCAAAGCGAGCCGCAGCCCGAGATCCGAAGTGCTTCCCAGACGGTTGACTCCGCCGGTTTTCCCCTTGAGCTGTTCGGCGCTGGTGATGGAGGGGAGCGTGATGATGTGATCCACGAATGTAGGGACCATTCCCAGGATCATGACCACGTCCGCACCGGCGAGGCGGGAACTCACCAGTGTGGTGACTGAAGTCACGATGATGTCCAACTCGCCAGCCAAGAGCGCCTGCAGGGCTGTCGGGCTGTTGGTGATGCTGATGACCTCGGCGTCGAGGCCTTGCTTTTTCAGGAAGCCTCTTTCCTGAACCACCCAGATCGGGCTATTGGCGGGGCTCGCCCCCGCCCAGGCAATGCGAACCCTTTCTTGGCCGAAGGCCTGATCGGTAGCTGCCAGGAAACCGACAAGGGCGATAAGGGCAAAGGCTATCCCGCTAATCGTTTTATGCATGGGTTTGGCCTCCCATCGAAAGAGTTCCACAGTTCAGCGCTCCGGTCCGACCAGGAATTAGCACAGTAAATCTCGGGAGGTCAAGCTATGGAGGTCGGTGGCGCTTCTGGTATAATTTTTGCCGATGCCTTCTCTCGAAGAAAAGCTGGAAAGCCTTCCCCCGCGGCCCGGCGTCTACCTCATGCGCGACCGGGAGGCAAAGGTGATTTACGTGGGCAAGGCCAAAGACCTGAGAGCCCGGGTGCGGGCCTACTTTCGCAGCGGCGATGGGCGCTCGCAGATCCAGTTTCTGCTGCGCCGGGCGGAAGATATCGAGACCCTGGTTACGGCCAACGAAAAAGAAGCGCTGATCCTGGAAAACAATTTAATCAAGCAGTACAAGCCGCGCTATAACATCCGCCTGAAGGACGACAAAAGCTACCTCAGCATCAAAGTAACCGTGCAGCATCCCTGGCCGAGAATCTTTGCCACCAGGAAGATCGTCAAAGATGGAAACCGGTACTTCGGGCCTTTTTCATCCGCGATCGCGGCGCGGGAGACGCTCGACATCATCGAGAAGCATTTTCTGCTGAGGAACTGTACGGACTACAATTTTAAGAACCGTACCCGACCGTGCCTGCAGTATCAGATCAAGCGCTGTCCGGGCCCGTGCGTTTTGCCGGTGGATCCGAAAGAGTATCAGGAGCAGGTCGGGCAGGCGATTCTATTCATCGAGGGCAAGAGCCAGGAGCTGGCCGATGAGCTCAAGCACCTGATGAAGGAGAAGGCCGGCGCCCTCGAGTTCGAGGCGGCGGCGAAGATCCGGGACCAGATCCAGGCCGTCGAAAGAACCGTGGAAAAACAGCGGATGGTCTCCCATTGGGGCATCGATCAGGATATCTTCGGTCTCTACCGGGAAGGCGGCTTTATCGAAGTACAGGTTTTATTTGTGCGCCAGGGGAAGCTCACCGGGAATCAGTCCTATTCCCTTGAGGACCTGGAATTCTCCGACGAGGAGGTTCTGGAGTCGCTGCTGACTCAGTTTTATCAGGGCGCCCGCTTCATTCCCGACGAGATCCTGCTTCCGGTCGAGCTGGAAGACCGCGAGGTCCGGCAGGAATACCTGAGCGAGCGCAAGGGGAGAAAAGTGTCCATATTTTCCCCCCGGCGAGGGGACAAGCGCCAGCTTGTCGAGATGGCGGCGCAGAATGCGCGACAGAGCTTTTTCGAACGCCACGACCAGGAAAAGGAGCGGGAGAGGATGCTCTTGGAGCTCCAGCAGCAGCTGCGGCTCCGGCACTATCCGCAGCGGGTCGAGTGTTTTGATATCTCGAACATTCACGGCTCTCATGCGGTGGGCTCGATGGTCACGTTCTTCAACGGTGAGGCCGATAAAAACCGCTACCGCCACTATCGTATCCGTACGGTCGATTCGGCTTCAGGCGGAGACGATTTCGCCATGATGTACGAGGTGCTCAAGCGGCGCTTCAGCCGCGGGCTCGGTGAAGGGGACCTGCCGGATCTGGTGGTCGTGGATGGCGGCAAAGGCCAGCTCGGGATGGCGCTGGCAGCGATGCGTGATCTGGGGGTTAAGGATGTCGATGTGGCTGCGCTAGCCAAAATGCGCGTCCAGCGCTCGGCGCGCAGCCCCGAGATCCAACGTTCCGAGGAGAGGGTCTTTCTCCCCGGCCAGAGCAATCCGGTGATCTTAAAGCGCAACTCCAATGCCCTTTTTCTGCTCCAGCGGGTGCGAGACGAGGCGCACCGTTTCGCCATAACGTATCACAAGCAATTGCGGACGCGGCAAACCCTCTACTCGGCCCTGGACCGGGTTCCGGGCGTCGGCGGCGCGCGCAAAAGGGCTCTCCTGCGTGCCTTTGGCAGCATCAAGCGGATCGAAGAGGCATCTTTGGAGGAGCTGCTCAAAGTTCCCTCGATGAACGAGAAGATCGCGCGGGAGATTCTCCAATCTCTGAAGTCGTTTTCTACTTAGGGACCCTTCATGGCTTCAGCTGATTCCGGCCCTTCAGCCATAGGTTTTTTGGTGAGATACCCCTCCGGTTGGCTTATCGTCCCGACCTTATCCCTTCTGCTCGGCCAGGCCTTGGCCGCGGCGCCGTTGGCCCTGCCGCTTTCATCCTTGAGTCTTTTTGCGGTCCCGCTCTTTTTCCTTTTCTGGCCAAGGAAAAGGGCCTGGGCCCTTCTCGGCATCGTCGCCGGGGCGGCCTTGGCTCTGGGTTACGTCAGGCACCGTCAGATTCTCCATCCAGGCTTCTCTTCCGACCACCTACGTTCCGTCATGAGCGAGGGCGCCCAGCTCTATCTCGAAGGGACCCTCGACCGGGAACCTGAGAAGCTCGCCCAGCGCAGCCGCTGGGTGGTGCGGTCCGAACGCGTGTGGCACCCCACGGGAGCCGAGGAGATTACGGGTTCTATTCAGATTACCCTCAGGCATGCGAGACGGGAATGGCGCTATGGTGACCGGATACGATTGTGGGTGCGTCCTCTCCTTCCTCGTCCTTCGGGCAATCCTGGCAGCTTCGATTATCCGTCTTTTCTCGCCCGGCGACAGATCTATGTGACCGGTTTTCTGGAGAATGATGAGGGTGTGGAATTGCTGGCCCGGGGACCGCCAGGCCTATGGAACGCGATAGAACACCTCCGCAGAGAGATCCGCCGCTTCATGGAGCGCCGCTTCTCGCAGGACAATGGCGCCCTCATGAAGGCGCTGGTGGTCGGCGACATGGGCGCGATTTCCAAAGGGGTGCGGGCGGATTTTACCGTCGCAGGAGTGAATCACGTCCTTTCTATCTCAGGCCTGCATGTAGGAATGCTCGGCCTGGTCGTTTTCTTCGCGGTTCGGCTTCTGGGCTCCTTCAGCACGACTCTGCTGCTGCGCTGGAATCTGCTCAAGGTGGCCACCTTCTTTTCTTTCGTCGCTGTTCTCTTTTATACGGCCCTTGCAGGCGCGATGGTGCCCACCGTGCGTTCAGCGATTATGATCGGCGTCTATGAGTTGGCGGTGCTCTTGGATCGGGAAGAGGAACTCTTCAGCAGTCTGGCCTTTGCCGCTCTGCTCATCGGCCTTGCCTGGCCCGGAGTGATCATGGACATCTCTTTTCAGCTTTCTTTTCTTGCGGTCTTTTTCATCATCTGGGGATTGCGCAAGGTGCAGATGTGGTGGCCCGCGCAGCGGCGAGACGAACTGCCTCAGGAGCGGAGCTGGTTACGCCGCAAGCTGCGTCAGGTCGGGCTCTATCTCGCGGTGCCGATCCTGGCGACGGTCGGGACCGGGCCGATGATCGCGCATCATTTCGGCCATCTCTCATGGGCTGGTTTTCTCTCAAATCCCGCGGTTGTTCCTCTGGTGGGGTTTGCGGTTGTGCCTTTGGGTCTCCTGATTGGATTTTTTTCTCTGCTGGCTCCGGGTCTGGCGCTTCCGCTGGTCTGGCTGGCCGAACGCCTTCTCTCTCTGACCCATGGGGTGGTGGGTTTTTTTTCTCGCCTCCCTTTCGCCAGCACCGCTGTTCCCATACCCAACCCCGCGGAAGCGGCAGCGCTCTACTGCTTGATCCTTGCCCTTTTGCTTGTAAAGCGGAAGAGCCATCTCATCGCCGTGCTGGGAATCTTTTCTATTGGGATCCTCGCCGACAGCGTCTACTGGTGGCAGGAAAGGTGGAATCGGCGGGAGCTGAGAATCACCTATCTGAGTGTGGGGCATGGCGATGCCGCGGTGGTTGAATTTCCCGGCTCCAAGGTGCTCCTCATCGATGCCGGCGGGACGGCTACTGGGGAATTTGATACCGGAGAGGCGATTGTGGCGCCCTTTCTGCGCTCGCGAAAGATCCTAAAGGTCGATTATCTTGTCGTAAGCCATCCCAGGGTGGACCACTACGGAGGGATGAGGACCATCGTGGAAGAGTTTGCGCCGTCAGAGTTCTGGTCCGGACCCAGCAAGGGCAGAACTGTTCGATACGAGGATCTTGAGGAGGCCGTGAAGAGCGCAGGATTAAAGAGGGTCTATCTCTCCAGCCGCGATCCGTGCCGCGGCATTGAGCAAGTGAGGATCTGTGTTCTCTACCCGGCGGAAGATAGAACCGGCGATACCTCTGTGGTCTTGCGCTTAAGCTTTGGCCGAGCGCATTTCCTCTTTGCCGGAGATGTCGATCGAAGAGATGAAAAGGTTTTGCTGCAAGAGGGAGCGGATCTATCCAGCGCGGTCATCAAAGTGCCGCGCCACGGCAGCGTTACTTCCAGCACGGAAGATTTTGTCACCGCGGTTAAACCCAAGCTGGCGATATTCTCCGTGGGGCATCGGAACCCCTTCGGGCTGCCGCGTCAGGAGGTGGTTTCCCGCTATTCCGCGGCCGGAGCCGAAGTTCTCCGAACGGATCAGGATGGGGCGATCACGATCGAGACCGACGGCGAGAATGTCCGCTATCGGAATTTTCGCGGCAAAAAGTCGGGACAGTTCACCTCTTGAGGGTGGCACAGGCGCTCCACAACTCGATTGACAGGCTTGGTCTTCTAGCCTACTGTTGCGCCTAGAATCAGGCCGTACAAATCCATCCCAATCTTTAAGGAGTCTCTTCATGGAAAATCAAAGATACGATTATTCGCCCATTATCCGGCGGCGGCAACTGCAATGGCCCAACCGTGCGAGGATCGCGCTCATGGTGGCCCCCAACATCGAATATTTTCACATAGATAAAACCATCCCGGGAGCGCCGAGCCCCCATTTGCCCGACGTGGGCGGTTACGCGCTACGGGATTATGGCTCTCGCGTGGGAGTTTTCCGCGTGATGGACGTGCTGGACAGGCACGCCATCCGGGCAACGGTCCTGCTCAACTCCGATGTCTGCGAGCGCCATCCGGCGATCATCGAGGAAGGAGTGAAGCGCAAGTGGGAATGGTTGGGGCATGCCATGACCAACAATCTACGAGTCCAGGACTATCCGCGCGAGGAGGAACGGGCGGTCATCCGGCAGGTGAAGGAAACCATTGCCGGAGCCACCGGAAAAGCGCCGCGCGGGTGGCTCGGTCCCGGAGGCG
>MGSI01000067.1 GCA_001798455.1 Deltaproteobacteria bacterium RIFCSPLOWO2_02_FULL_57_26
TCACGTTGACATGACGTGCCCTTATCGGGTAGTTTCCCGTAAAACTCGGCATGCGGAGATAATTCTGTCCTCTCTGTTGACATTTTTTGAATTCTTTAACTTTGATCGGCGCGGGGCCGCCGTATGAGCGTGGCTTCGCACCGCGAGGTGGTTCTCGTTCACAGTTCGGACTTGCATGTGGGGCCCGACGGCAACTTTGGACAGTCCCGCTCCTTTGATCCGTTGTCAGTTCTACGCGAGGTTCTGGAGACTGCTGCGTCGGTGCGCGCGGATCTCCTGATACTGGCCGGCGATACGTTCGAGAACAATCGCCAGCCATCTCAGCTTCTCGATCGAGCCGCGCGAACCATGAGCGAGCTCGGCGCGCCGATCGTGATTCTGCCCGGCAACCACGACCCGCTGACACCCGACTCGGTCTACCGGCGTGCCGAGCTGGCGACCGGTTCGAACCTGTGCGTGCTCGGGCTCACGGTCGACGAGGCGGTAGTTTTCCCCGGGCTCGGGCTGGAGGTCTGGGGCAGAGCGCACCTGAACTACTCCGACATGTCGCCGCTCTGCAACCCACGACCTCGTTCGACACGCTGGCAGCTCGCTGCAGCGCACGGTCACTACCTCGAAGGACCGGACGAGCCGGGCCGCCTGCTTCCTTCCTGGCTGATCCGCCGCGAAGATCTTATCGCGGCCGGCGCCGATTATGTCGCCCTGGGACACTGGAACCGCGCGGCGCGTGTGGGCGACAAGCACATCAACGCCTACTATTCGGGCTCCCCTGAATATGAAGGCACCGTCAACGTCGTTCGGCTGCGGCAGGATGGCGCGGTCGAAGTGACACGGGCTCCCCTGCGTGCCTCGGCAGCGCGGGGGGGAGTGGAATTGGATAATGCCGGCGTTAATCAAAAGAATACAGGGGGGAATTTGTGAAGTTCGTAAGAATCTATAGCGGTGACGACGGGCGGTCTTACTTTGAAGAGCTGGATGCCAGCGAAGGTTCAGCTCTTTTCTCGAAGGCGCAGTCCGCAACTGCGGTTGTTTTCAAAAATGACCCGGCCACCCACCTTCTCGATTGGCATCCCGCGCCACGGCGTCAATATTGCATTACTCTAGCCGGCTCTGCGGACATCCGTATTGGAGACGGCACGGTAAAGACTTTTGGGCCGGGTGACGTTCTTTTGGCCGAAGACCTCACCGGCCAGGGGCACACGGTTGTGCCGAAAGGTAACTGGACAAGAGCGTTTGTTCACATCGAATAAGACATAAGGGAGAGCAGGAGCCTGGAGGAACAGGTGACGGTGTTTGGGACATTGATCGCAACTCCAGAGCGCGAAGGAGGTTAGGATTCCATGGCCAAAGATCTGCGTGGTTTCATCGCAGAGCTGGAAGAGAAATCGCCCGAGGATGTGGCGCGCGTCAAGAAACTGGTTTCTCCCCGCTACGAGATGTCGGCGATTCTCACCCACCTGGAGAGGAAAAAGCGCCTTCCGCTGCTCTACTTCGAAAACGTCGAGGGAGGCAGGGCGCCCGTTGTGATCAACGCCATGGCCAGCCGCCCCCTGATGGCCATGGCCATGGAAACAAAACCGGAGGATCTGGCCAGGAAATTCATCGAACGTCAGGCAAATGTGATTCCGCCGGTGGAGGTGAGCGACGGACCGGTTCAGGAAGCAATCAGAGTAGGCGATGACGTCGATCTGGCAGAGCTCCCAATGCTGACCCATTACGACGTCAACGTCGCACCCTACATTACGGCGGGCATCGTCGTCGCCCAGGACCCCGATACCGGCGTGAGAAACACGAGCTACAACCGGCTCATGATGGCGGGTAAGCGGGAGCTCAGGATCTTTATGGCCATCGGGAGGCACCTGTGGACCCTTCACAACAAAATGGAGCGCCGGGACCAACCCCTCCCTGTCGCCATCGTGATCGGCGTCCATCCCCTCTTTGCTTTAGGGGCTCAAGCCTTTACGCCGGCGGACGAAGACGAGTACGCGGTGATCGGGGGCATGATGAACGAGCCTTTGCGCCTGGTCAAAGCCAAAACGGTACCCCTGCTGGTGCCGGCCGACGCGGAGCTCGTCGTGGAGGGGCGGATGCTACCCCACGTCCGGCGCGAGGAGGGGCCGTTTGGGGAGTTCACCGGCCATGCGGTCGAGAAGGACGACCGTCAGGTCATCGAAGTGACCGCCGTCACGCACCGAAAGAACTACATCTTTCAGGACATCCACGCGGGATACACCGAGCACAAGTTGATGGGTGCGGTCCCCAGAGAAGCCGCGCTCCTCAAGGCCGTGCGCAACGCCGTCCCTACAGTGAAGGATGTCTGCATGCCTGTTTCGGGAAACTGTCGCTTTCACGCCTATATCTCGATCACGAAACGTACGCCGGGTCAGGCGAAAAACGCCATCTGCGCCGCTATCGCTTCCGATATGTTGCTCAAGCACGTGGTCGTCGTGGACGACGACATCGACGTCTTCGACGAGGAAGCGGTCCTCTGGGCCGTCTCCAACCGTTTTCAGGCGGATCGCGGCCTCGTGGTGATTGCCAACGCTCAGGGAAGCGAGCTGGATCCTACAGCAGGCCCGGGCGGCGTGAACGCGAAAATGGGTATCGATGCGACCAAACCCTTGGGTGGTTTCCCGCCGCCGCTCCGGGTCCCCGATGAGGTCATGAATCGGATTCGCCTGGAGGACTTTTTGCCCCACTTTGCTAAATAAGCGTGCCTCGTGCTCGGTATTCGTGCTCGCTCACGAACACGAGCCACGAACACGGTTTCTCCGTCGGCGTTGACTCGCCGGCGGCATTATGCTTAGAGAGAGCAGAGCCGATTTGAAGAGGGTAGATGACCATCCCGGAATTCGAGCTTCTGAGGCCCAGGACCCTCGGCGAGGCAAGCGAGCTTCTCTTAAAGCACGGCGACGAGGCCCGGCTGCTCGCCGGCGGAACGACGCTGGTGATCCTCATGAAGCAGCGTACCGCCTATTACCCGCACCTGATCGACCTCCAGGCAATCGCCGGGCTCGACCACATTACGGCTGACGGTGGCGGGATCCGGATCGGCGCCATGGCAACACCGCGGGCCGTGGAATGCTCGCCGATCATTCGCAACCGCTTTCCGGCTCTGGCCGATGCTTGCGGCAAGATCGGCAACGTGCGCATTAGAGCCACGGCTACCGTGGGCGGGAACCTGGCGCACGCCGACTATCGCCTCGATCCGCCTCCGGTGTTTCTGATTCTGCGTGCCGAACTAGTTCTGGCAGGGCCGAGTCAATCGCGCACCGTACCGATCAAGGACTTCTACCGCGGCCTATACGAAACGGCGCTCGAGCCAGGAGAGATCCTGGTCGAAGTCAGAATCCCGACCGCGCCCACCGGCAGCCGGACGCTGTATCTGAAATTCAGCTCGCTTTCCGCCAACGACTGGCCCTGCCTGGGGGTCGCCGCCCTCCTGAGGCTCAGCGGTAACCGATGCGACGAGCTCAGGCTTGCCGTGAGCGGGCTGGCCATGAAGCCGCTCCTGATCCAAGGGCTCGAATTTGTCCGAAACGAAGCGATCACGGACAGTCTGCTCGATGAGATCACGCGAATCGTCGACCAACAGATCTCTCCGATCACGGATCTACGCGGCTCGGAATGGTACAAGCGCGAGATGGCACGGGTATTCGTCAAACGGGCGATTCGCGAGCTGGAAAAGGGCTGATAGGCGCAAAGAAACCGGGAGAGGCGATGTCGGATTACGCCGTAGTTGGGCATTCGGTTTATCGGAAAGACGCGGTGCAAAAAGCCACCGGACAGGTCCTCCACGTGGGCAACATCGAGATGCCTGGCATGCTTCACGTCGCCGTTCTGCGAAGCCCCTACCCGCACGCTCGTATAACCGGCATCGATAAAGCGCGCGCGCAAGCGCTCGCGGGCGTGGCGGCCGTGCTCACGGGGGCGGACGTCGCCGCCATGCCCGGTGTAGACCCTTGCTTTGGCCCCGCATTTCGCGATCAGCCCATTCTCGCCATCGACCGCGTCCTTCACATCGGCGATCCGGTCGTGGCCGTCGCCGCATTAGACCGGCGGCTGGCGGAAGACGCCCTTCAGCTCGTTGACATCGACTACGAGCCTCTTCCACCTATTCTGGACGTCCTCGAAGCGGTAAAACCCGAAGCCCCTGTCCTGCATCCGAAGCTTAGGCCCGCTGGAACCTTCGCCGATCTCGCTCACGTTCGAGCGGGACAGAGCTCCAACGTCTGCTACCACTTCAAGCTACGCAAAGGAGACGTGGAGAAGGCCTTTGCGGAAGCCGACAGGGTCTTCGAGGACACCTTCCGCTCGCCACCGGCCCAACACGTGCCCATGGAACCCCATGTGACCCTTGCCTACCTCGACGAGAACCAGCGAATCAATGTCTGGTCGGCGACCCAGACTCCCTCTTATGTGCGCACCGAGCTCTCGGCGATTTTCGGCCTGCCCATGAGCCGGATAAGAGTCCGGGTTCCCTACCTCGGTGGTGGCTACGGCGCGAAGCTGTATGCCAAGCTGGAGCCTCTGGTCACCGCGCTCGCCCTGGTCACGCGCCGGCCCGTGCGTTACGCTCTGACCCGAGAGGAGGAGTTCGTCACGATCACGAAACACGGCGTGGTCGCGAAGCTGAAAACGGCGGTCAAGGACGGCACGATCACGGGGCGAAAATGCGAGGTGTACTGGGACACGGGCGCGTATGCCGAGATCGGTCCCAGGATCGTGCACAAATCCGGCTACACATCGGCAGGTCCCTATCGAATGCCCAACGTGTGGATCGACGGTTACTGCGTCTACACCAATAAGCCTCCGGCCGGGGCGTTCCGGGGCTTCGGTGTGCCCCAGGTCATTTGGGCCTATGACTCCCAGATGGACATCATCGCGCGCGCCCTCGGAGCCGATCCGGTGGAGTTCCGCCTGCGCCACGCCCTGGATGAGGGCGAGGAGTTCGCGACCGGCACGCCGGTGCAGGCTTTCGGCCTCAAGCCATCGATCAAACAGGCAGCCGAGGCGATCGAGTGGTCGAAGCCGAGGCCGGCAAAACGCGGCACGAAAGCCCGCGGCAAAGGGATCGCGGCCGGGGTGAAGGCTGTCCTGACTCCTTCTATCTCCGGCGCCATCGTGACCCTGAGCGCCGACGGCAGCGTCAACATTCTCAGCAGCACGGTCGAGATGGGCCAGGGGGCGGAAACCATGATGGCCCAGATCGTCGCCGAAGAGCTTGGGGTCGCCTTCGAGCAGGTGCACATCGTTCAACCGGACACGGATATCACGCCCTACGACACGATCACGGCGGGGAGCCGCTCGACGTACCACATGGGAAACGCCGTCCGCATGGCGGCCGCGAAGATCAAAACCGAGCTGTTCGCGATCGTGGCCTCCAAGCTGGAGGTCAATCCGGAAGACCTGGTCGCCCGCGGCGCTCGCATATACGTCAGGGGCAGCCCGGAGCGCGGCATGCGGATCAGCGAGGCATTTCTCGCCAAGTTCGGCAGTCTCGGAACGACCCTGACCGGAGAGGCGATCTGCCAAACCATGGCCATGCCCATGGATCCCGAGACCGGGCAGTCGGAGAAATGCACGGAATACTGGTTCCCCTCCGCGACCGCGGTCGAGCTGGAGGTCGATACGGAAACCGGGCAGGTCAGCATCCTCAAGTTCTTCGCCGTGGGCGATGCCGGGACAGCGATCAACCCCAAGCATTGCGAGCAGCAACTGCTGGGTTCGGCCATTACCCACCTCGGCCTTACGTTGTTCGAGGAGATGGTCTTCGATGAGGGCCGTCTTCTGAATGGCTCTCTACTCGACTATCAAATTGCTTCGGTCAAGGATATGCCCGAGGATTTTCGTTCCATCGTGGTCGAAGTCCCGCACGAAAGCGGCCCGTTCGGAGCCAAGGGGGTAGGCGAGACCGGGGCGCTCACGGTGTCTGCAGCGATCGCCAACGCCGTTGAGGATGCGACCGGCGTCAGAATCCGCGAGCTGCCCCTGACACCCGAAAAGATCCTGCGCCATCTTTCCGCCCTCAAACCTCCAAGGCCGGCAGGGAAAAGATAACCATGAGCCGAGAACTTTCAC
>MGSI01000068.1 GCA_001798455.1 Deltaproteobacteria bacterium RIFCSPLOWO2_02_FULL_57_26
ATTCAGGTGCTGGTTCCTGATGAGAAGGCGCAGCAGGTAGTCGAAACCGTCATATCGGCGGCTTACACGGGAAAGATCGGTGATGGAAAGATCTTTGTCACTTCAGTTGAGGAGGTCATACGCATCCGCACCAGGGAAAAGGGCCCGGATGCAATTTAGCTCAGAAGGAGGAAGAAATGGATAGCGGAAAAAAGATTAGCCTTTTTATGTCTCTAGTTACGCTCTTAGCGTGGCTCTCTATGGTGAGCGTCTCTTCTGCTCAGGAGGGCTCCGTTCAAACATCGCCGGCAGAACAGGCTGCTCCTATTGCTCCTAGGCCAGATCCGGGGAAGGCGCCCGTGCCTTTCACGCAGGAGCTTTTAGATCAGCTCGGCGGCGCGAAAATAGCCATGGATACCATTTGGACGCTGATGACCGCATTCTTGGTCTTTTTTATGAATCTGGGATTCGCCATGGTCGAATCAGGTTTCTGCCGAGCGAAGAATGCGGTAACGATTCTGGCTAAGAATTTTATTGTCTTTGCGGTCTCGTCCTTGGCCTTTTTGATTTTGGGTTATGGTTTAATGTTCGGAGACGGAAATCTGTTCTTTGGGACTCAGGGGCTCTGGTTTGTGGGCGGACCGGATAATAGTCCCGCAATGGGTCAAGCCTACAAGGGGGTTTACTCCGCGCTGAATTGGACGGGCACGCCGCTCTGGGCCAAATTTTTCTTTCAACTGGTTTTTGCCGGAACTGCGGCGACGATTGTCTCAGGGGCAGTCGCCGAACGAATCAAATTCGGCGCCTTTTATATCTTCAGCTTTTTAATGGTTGGATTGATTTACCCGATCGTCGGTCACTGGATCTGGGGTGGCGGGTGGCTTGCCAAGCTCGGCATGTTCGACTTCGCGGGTTCGACCCAGGTCCACTCCATTGGCGGATGGGCTGCGTTGGCTGGAGCTATGATGCTGGGACCGCGAATCGGCAAGTACACCAAGGACGGGAAGATCAACCCCATCCCCGGCCACAGCATAGCGTTGGCTACTTTGGGGACCTTTGTTCTCTGGTTTGGCTGGTTCGGGTTCAATCCTGGAAGCACGATGGCCGCGGACTGGAACGCTATAGCCCGGATTGCGGTTACCACGAACACCGCCGCCGCCGCCGGTGCTGTAGCCGCTTCCATTATGGCCTGGATCTTTTTGGGCAAGCCGGACCTGACCATCATCCTTAACGGCTCCTTGGCTGGCCTGGTGGCCATTACGGACCCTTGTGCCTTTGTCAGTGTCCCCAGTTCACTCGTTATTGGCTTGGTCGCTGGAGTGCTAGTAGTTATCGCCGTCCTCTTCTTTGACCGTGTAAAAGTGGATGACCCTGTCGGGGCTATCTCAGTTCATCTTGTCTGTGGGGCCTTTGGTACTCTCGCCCTCGGTCTCTTTGCTCAGGATCAGTTTATGCCTGGAACCACCGGCAACGGCCTCCTCTTCGGCGGGGGACTTAAGCTCTTCATTGCCCAACTTACAGGTGTCGTGAGTGTTGGGATCTTTGTCTTCGGAAGCTCTTTAATCTTCTGGAGCCTCATTAAGAATACCATCGGTCTCCGCGTCTCCTCTGAGGAGGAGCTTGAAGGGCTGGATGTGGGTGAGCACGGGATCATAGCCTATCCGGAGTTTCAGGCGCCTACTGAGAGCCTCACTGTGGTAGGCCGTAGCCAGGCTAGTATGCCAGTGACCCACGCTGGTCTAGTGGCAGAGAGTGAGGAGTCTTAGTTTGCTCTGCGATTCGATGTTTAGGGTTGCAAAAGGAGGTTACGAGATGAGAGTCATCAATTGTTACCGACGTGGGCGACCGCGATAACATTTACGGAGGGTCTAGAGATGAGAAGAGGGGCGATGGGAGTTGGTCTATTTTTGGCCGTATTTTTCTTGGTCTTTCGGCCTGCTTACGCCCAGGAGGCTAAAGGGCTAGCCCCTGGATGGCTAAGCCTGGATAGTAGCGTCGGGCTGATCGACAAGAAGCTTGCGGATGCAAAAGCTCCTTTGGAAAAGGCCTTGGGGATCAGTATCAGCGGCTTTCTCGATTCGAGCTATACGTGGAGCTCCAACCGGCCGGGGTTCGGCAATGACGATGACATCAGTCTTCGCGTCTTCGATAAGGACCACAACGAAATCGTCTTCAACCACTTGAACTTGACCCTGGAGAAGCCGGAGAAAGACTGGGGGGTGGGGTTGAAGCTTGTGGCCGATTTCGGCCGCACGGCAGAGCTGCTCAGAGAGGCGACCTTGTGGGGGTCCAAGCTGCAGGTGCCGGGTGCTGGCAGTGGAGGAGAACCTTCGGCTGAGTTGAGAGAAGCATTTGTTACTTTTACCGTTCCTATCGGGGCTGGACTCCAAGTTAAGGGTGGAAAGTTTGTCACTCTTATGGGGACTGAGATCATCTCCGCTCCAGGCTCACCCAACCCAAATATCTCCCGCTCCTATCTCTTTGGCTTCGCGATTCCTTTTACCCACACTGGAGTCCTATTCAGTTATCCAGTGACCAGCATATTTACCCTCATGGGTGGGCCAGTCACGGGGTGGGATAATCCTAGGGATAATAATAGGCAGCCTTCTTTCCATGGGGGTTTTACCTTGACACCGGCTGAGGTTTTTTCCTTTACAGCGAGCACCATGATTGGGCCTGAGCAGAGGCATCATAGCGGACGCAATAGGATCACGACTAGCGGAGTTGCTACGATCAAGCCCATCTCCGCCTTGACTCTATTTCTTGAATATACCCATGGGCACGAAGATAAAGTGACCGCGAGCCTGAGAGATGGCACATGGCATGGCTTCGCAGGCATTGCCTCGTACGACTGGACCGACCGTTTTAACACCGCCCTTAGGGGAGAGTTTTTTAAAGACAGTGATGGTGCCAGGCTCGGCGGCAATATCCCGGGGACTCACAAGGATGTCACGGTTGGCGAGATAACCCTGACCGGCGCCTACAAGCTCACGGAAAAACTTTTAGGCCGAGTCGAGCTGCGTCAAGATTGGGCTGACGAAAGAGTCTTCCAAAAGGGAAACACCCGATCCGATAAAAACCAAACGACTCTGGCGTTACAGGTCATCTACACCTTTTAAAGCTAGCCCGAAGGTCCTCGCTGCCCGAAACGAGTGAGTGGAATCGACTTTCCCCTCACTCGTCTCACTCTTTTAGGCCTCTGCTTCAAATCGGCGATTCGGGGCATCTCTCTAGCCCTTTAATCCTGTAACGCGTTCAGGTTATGATTGCTCCCTAGAGTTGGGGGTCTTCCAAGCGGCGAGTCAAGCGGGCTTGGGGCTGACAGGAAAGAAGCACTGAGCGCTGGATTTTTTCGCGTCGAGCAATGGCAGGGTGGTCGGTCACACTGGGAGTCCTGGGCGTCGTGCTCTCGGCGCTCGGGGTGAGGCGCTATCGGAGGATCTCGCCCGGGGACGAATCGGATCGTTGTTGGCTCATCGGACTTTTCGGGCTGTTCCCCGGATGGCTTGTGGCGATTTGGGGTCTGTTGGGCACATCCAATATCGACAGCCCGACATACTCTCCGCCCCGCTCGCTTATTTTTTCCTCTGCCGCCGCTCTGATCGGGGTCATCGTTTCTGATTACTTCAAAAGACGGATTAAGACCGTCGGCACAGTGCTGTCGCCCCCCGCTAGCTGGCTGTTGGGGTTGGCCGCTTTCGTACTTGCTTGGGCAATAGCGCTATGGAACCTTCGCTGATGATCTCCAGCCGACGGGGCCATCTCCTCTGTCTCGTTCTCCTTTCCATTGTGCTCTATTTTCCCGGCCTCGGGGCGCGGGATTTCTGGGCGCCTGTGGAGCCCCGCTATGCGGAGATCGCCCGCGTTATGTTGGTGCGTGGTGAGTGGCTGGTCCCGACGATTAACGGAGAGCTCTACACGGACAAACCGATCCTTTACTTCTGGTGGGTTCTCCTTGTCTCCAAGCTTCTAGGCGGAGTGAGTGAGTGGAGCGTGCGTTTGCCCTCGGCGCTTTCGGCTGTTGGCTTGGTGCTTACAACCTACGCTCTTGGCCGAGACCTGCTCGGACCCAGGCAGGGATTTCTCGGTGCCATTGTCCTTGCCACCGCGGCGCGCGTTGTCTGGGAAGGGCGCTGGGCGCATACCGATATGCCATTCACCTTCTTTTTTACCCTGGCGCTGTACTTTTGGGTGCGGGTCATCTTTCAGATAGGAAGTCCCAAAGAACTCTGGGTTGCCTATGCGTTGATGGGATTGGCTACCCTCACCAAGGGTTTGATTGGGGTTGTCCTGCCCGGATTGATCCTGCTTTCTTTTGTGGCCTCGATGCGACAGTGGCGATCCATCCTGGAGTGGCGCATACCCAGCGGCGTGGGGATTTTTCTTTTGGTTGTGTTGCCTTGGTTCGCTCAGGTCAGCTGGGCGACGGAGGGCAGGTGGATTCAAGAGTTCATCCTGGTTCACCATGTCCAGCGCTATACGGCTGGGGCCGGTCATGAGCAGCCCTTTTATTATTACCTGCTAAATTTCCCGGCAGATTTTTTGCCCTGGACATTCTTTTTGGTTCCCACGGTCGCGGCCAGTCTGCGCGCGCGGAGTGTCGTAAGGAAGCCGATCCCGCTCTTCCTCTCGCTGTGGTTTGGGGTGATTTTTGTCTTCTTTAGCCTTTCGGATACCAAACGCGCCCTCTATCTGCTCCCGCTCTTTCCTCCGGCCGCGCTTGGGGTTGGCTGCTACTTTGCCGGCCTTGAGCGGGGGAGCCGCGTTGAGGGGGCTCTCTATCGCTGGGCAGCGCATCTCCTTTTCAACCTTTTGTGGATTGCAGGTCTTTCCCTGCCCGTCGGAGTATGGGTTTTTCAGCCAGGCGCGCTGTGGCTCTCGCTTTTACCCGCGGCGGCTATGGTGGGAGGCGGGTTGGTCGGGTTGGTTGCGGTGTTACGGCGGCGCCCCGCGCTGGTCTTTTTCTCGACTGCGTTTACGGTTCTGTTGACGATGCTCTGCGCATCGCTATGGATCTTTCCCTTTCTGGATCAATACAAATCCCCCAAGGCCTTTGCCCGTGAGGTCAAAAGGAGGGTGCCGCCGTTCGAGCCGCTGTTCGTCTATGCCGATACCATGAACGATTTTAACTTCTATGGCGAGTGGGAAGTTATCCCCGTCGTCTCCTCCCCGGGCGAAATCGAAACGAAGATGTCGCGGGTGGGGAGAGCTTACTTGCTGATCCGGGAAAGGGACTTGCAGCGGATCAAATTCGTCGAAGGGGCAATGATCGTGGCCGAGGGAGCGGTGGGAGGGAAAAAATGGTCCCTGATTTTGCTTCAGCGAGAAGGCTAGCGGGCGTGCGTGGCCCGCGCCTCGGCAAGGGATGAGGGGAGTTGACCTGGAGAGTCAAGGTGGTAAATTAAAGCCGCATGACGATCGCGACGATCGAAGAGGCGATTGAGGATATCCGCCGGGGCCGGATGGTCATCCTGATGGATGACAAGAACCGGGAGAACGAGGGCGACCTATGCATGGCGGCGGAAAAGGTGACCCCCGAGGCGATCAATTTTATGGCCCGTTTCGGTCGGGGCCTGATCTGCCTCACGTTGACCGAGGAAAAGGTGAAGCAACTCGGCCTCTCCATGATGGTCACGGAGAACACCTCTCCTTTCGGCACGGCCTTTACCGTTTCCATCGATGCGGCCGAAAATATCACGACGGGAATTTCGGCTGCCGATCGCGCGCAGACGGTCCTCGTGGCGATCGCCGATGACGCGGTGGCCGAGGACCTGGTCACCCCCGGACACCTCTTTCCCCTGCGCGCCAGAAAAGGGGGCGTCCTGGTCCGCACGGGTCAGACCGAGGGTTCTGTGGATCTGGCGCGGCTGGCCGGGCTTAAGCCGGCCGGGGTGATCTGCGAGGTGATGAAAGACGATGGCACCATGGCACGGCTCCCCGATCTGGAGAAATTCGCCGCCAAGCACGCTCTGAAGCTCGTCACGATCGCCGATCTCGTCGAGTACCGGTTGCGCTATGACTGCCTGGTTTACCGGGTCGCGTCGGCGCGCCTCCCCACGCGCTATGGCGGGGAGTTTCAGGCGGTGGTCTACAACAGCCATGTCGATCAAAGCGAACATTTGGCCCTCATCAAGGGGAACGTCTCTCCCCACGAGGAGACTTTGGTTCGCGTGCATTCCAAATATGTCCCCGGGGACGTCTTCGGGTTCGAGTTTCTCAACACCGGTGCTGTGATTCATCGCTCCATGGAGATGATTGCTAAGGAAGGGAAAGGCGTCATCCTTTACCTGCAGACCGAGACCAAAGGGCTCAATCCCGGGTTTCCCACCTATCCCCGAGTGGATGGCAAGAAAAAGCGGGACATGAACCCGTCCTTCGTCTACCGGTCAGAATTCAGAGAATACGGGATCGGGGCGCAGATCCTGCGGGATTTGGGCGTGAGAAAAATGCGCCTCATCACCAACAACCGCAAGAACCTCGTGGGGCTATCGGGTTACGGCCTGGAGGTCACTGCCAACGTGCCTTTCCCCTTGGAGCTGCCCTATGGTAAAGAAGCCGGAAAAAGGCAAAAAAGAAGGCTGAAGGCCTAAGCGAAGGAAGAGACCATGCCCATTTACGAATTTAGTTGCCGCCGTTGCCATCACAGTTTTGAAGAACTCGTCCGCTCGGCAGGAGAGGTTGTCGCCTGTCCCGAGTGCGCCAGCCCGGAAGTGCAAAGGGAACTTTCTGTTTTTAGTTCTCCTGGGAGCGGTGGGGAGAAGGCAGCAGCTGGAGGCGGGTGTGGCTGTACGGCGGGCACCTGCGCGTGCCACTAGAGGCTTAGCGATGAAGGATAAAGGATGAGGGATGAGAAAGGTTCATCCTTCATCCTTTTGCCCTCACTCTTGAGTGTGCGGCGGGTTTAAGTAGCGGGAAAGCGCTCCCCGAAGCCTCTTGAGCGCCTCGTCGACGTTGGAAAAGAGCCTCTCCTCAATCAGCTCGCCTCCCAACCAGTAATCCAGCGACGGGGCGTCGGTAAAGTTGATATCCAGCAGCCTCTCCCCGGCCGGTTCGCCTGTAATCAAGACCCTAAGCGAATATCCCGCATCGATCAGCAAGCCACGTGCGCTGGGCGGGAGTTGAAGCGAGCCCTTGATCTTGTTCAGCCGCTTGACCGGATAGGTCCCCACACCCAACGAGTGGTAAACCCATTCTCCTGGCTTTAGCGAGACATCGCGCAATAGGCGCGTATTGATATCGACGACGTTTCGTAAAGCCTGCTCCTGGTGGTAATCTTTCAATAAGCCATAGACCCATTTTTCGATGATCCCGGCGCCGAGCCCGGTGTGCTTCTCCCGCTCCTTAACCGGACCCCGATCAATCCACCACTTGACCTCTTCGACCGGCCTGTCTTTTTCCTCCGCCATGACTTCCTTTCCACCTAAAACTATGACCCCACCGGTGAGCAGTGAGACAGTGAGCAGTGAGCAAGTGACGCTAATCTCAGTCGACTCACGGCTCACTCCTCGCTAGATTTTGAACTCCTCGAGCGTGCTGGGTGCAAAAAGGCTTTCCAGATCGAGCGGTTTTCTGATCAAGCCTTGCTCATTTTTCTTGCGCCTTGCCCCTAAGACTGCTTCTTTTTTCCCTGAATAGCTTTCCAAACTTTCTCGGGCGTGAGAGGCAGATCATAGATGCGGACGCCGATGGCGTCGTAGATGGCGTTCGCGTAGCAGCCCATAGTGGGAAGCGTGGCCCCTTCCCCCACTTCTTTGACCCCCCACGGACCGGCGGGCTCATAGCTGTCCACCAGCTCTGAGATCACCTGGGGCACGTCCAACGCTGTCGGCACTCGGTACTCGCCCAGATTGGCGTTGAGCGGTTTGCCCTTGTCGTCGAACACGACTTCCTCGTACATCGCCTCGCCCATGCCCATGAACAGAGCGCCCTCGACCTGCGCGTGCAGGAGGTCCGGATTGATCACCGTGCCGCAGTCGTGCACGTCCCACACGTTGGTGACCATCACCTGGCCGGTTTCCTCGTCGACCTCCACTTGGCTGATCTGGGCGGCAAAGCTGTAGGCCGGGGATGTGCCGACAGCCGCTCCCTTGAACTTGCCCCCAAGCTTTGGCGGGGTGTAACTCCCTCTGCCCATCAACGGTCCCTTGCGAATGAAGAACTCGTTGGCAACAGTCTCGAAGGGCATCATCTTTTCCGGGCTGCCCTTGACGAAGACGACGCGCCGATCGATGTCCAGGTCCGCCACGTTGGCCTCGAGCAATTCGGCCGCCAGCTCGATGATTTGACGCCTGACCTCC
>MGSI01000069.1 GCA_001798455.1 Deltaproteobacteria bacterium RIFCSPLOWO2_02_FULL_57_26
GACGGCCACCCCAAGGTCGAGGAGCGTAGTCTAGCTTCATTCTACGATCTATTCCTCCAGCTCTATCAAGGACGGCGCAAAGCGACATCGGGTTAGGAAACTAGCCCACTCCGGATTTCGGCACGGGGGATCGCTTTTCGAGAATGAGGATGCTCGTGAGCACGGCCATGACGGCCAGGAATAGAACGAAGGCGAAGGCCAGCCGGTAGCTCCCCATCAGGTCGTAGACCAGACCTCCCGCGTAGGCCCCCAGCGATCCGCCCAGGTGATGGATCCAGAAAATGGCTCCCGTTAACGTTCCGATGTTTTTGAAGCCGTAGAGGTCTCCCACGATGGCCGAGGCCAGGGGGGCCGAGGCCATGAGCGTGAAGCCGAAAAGAAGGGCATAGGCGTAAATGAAGGGCTTTTCGCTTGAGTAAAAGAGAAGGGCGAAGGAAAGGAAACGTGGAACGAACGTCAACGATAATGGAATTTTTCTTCCGAGTTTTTCTGAGAGGAAGGAGAAAAAAAGGAGGCCGGCAATACTCAGAAAGCCGGCTAGGCCCTGTAAATTCGACGCCTCCTGGTTGGAAAAACCCCGGTCTAACGCAAACGGAATGAGCTGCGTGACGTAAAGAAAATCCTGGAAGCCGCATATAAAGTAGGTCAGGCCGATAACAATAAAATTCCTTGATCGGAGGATCCGGGAGACCCCGAGTTGGGGAACGTCTGGATCGCTTCCCGCTTCCCGCAGGGCTCGTTCACCTGCTGAGCGGGACAGGTGGGGGCCCGTTTCCGATGGGTCTTTTCTCAGGACGAGCAGCGCGATGGGTACGATCACGAGTGAAACAAAAAACCCTGCGATGCCCCAGGCCATTCTCCATCCGAATCGTCCCATCAGGAAGGCTATTCCGGGAATGATCAGGAACTGTCCCAGTGCGGTCCCCGAAATGGCGACGCCGGAGACAAACCCTCGCATGCTTCGAAACCACCCGGACAGTGTGGAGGATACGACTCCGACGGTGATGCCCGATACCCCGACGGCAGTGATCACACCGTAGTAGAGGTGGAATTCAAGCAGGGAATTCATTTGTGCCGTTAAGATCATGCCGATGGTCACGATCAGGGCCGAGGTGGAGAAAACAACTCGTGGACCGAATCGATCCAGCAGCCTGCCGGCGAGCAGTTGGGAAAACCCGAAAACGATCATGTTCGCGGTGAAGACCAGCGTGATAGCCCCTCGGTTCCAGGAAAATTCGGAAGCGAGAGGGCTTATGAGAATACCGAAAGAAAACCTGACGCCGCCTTCAAGCACGAGGATCAAAAAAGAGGCAGCCAGAACATACCAGCCGTAGAAAAGCTTTCTCTCCAAAAAGGGCTCCCCCGGACTTTTAGGCTCCCATGTTAGTAGTCAGTCAGATGTCGTCAAACGAGGTAATTCTGACACGCGATTTGGATCTGTTGAGCCATAGAAGCCTGACTGCCGAGACTCCCTTCTCATTTTAAATCCGGTGGTTCGACCGTTCGAGACTTCGGCTGAGCTCAGTCGATGCCTAAAACTCAGGGCCCTGAGGCCCTCGAAGGGCAAGCTCACCACCCTGTTATGAGGGGCTTCTCGCCACCTACATCGGCGGGGTGAACCCGTCTAAACCCACGGTAACCTGTGAACTTGAGATTGAACCGTCAGGGGCTTTAATCGCCCGGATCGTGACCCAAGCCCCGGGCTTCAGGAATCCGCGGTCCCCGGCCGCTCTCTTCACGATAGGCGCATCCGGAGGCACGAATACTTTGACCTCGCCACCCTTGTATTTGAGCGTCATCAGTGGCCCATCGACCTTCTTGACCACATTGTCAACATTGGCGTTGGTCATAGTGGCGTTAGGAATGCGACTGTGCGGTTTATGCCCCTCACTCAACCCTCGTTCAGCCGACGCAAAGATATGGACTTCGAGGGCGCGCAAGGTCCCATCGGCCTGTTTTACCGCAGTCGTCCCTAAATAGGTTCCGGGCGTGATGTCGGAAAACTTCGCCGCCTCCACCCCTACGACGCTGTGGGGTTCGTTCAGCCTGACCGAGACCTCACCGCTGGCCGTCGCCACTCCCAGCCGCTGGCCTTCATAGACGCTGATCTTTCCGTGGACCGTAACCGGCTTCCCGGCCGTGCTCGCAGGCGCCTGAGCAAGCTGCAGCCTCAAGGGTGGTTCGCTGGCGCACTGGGGCTGGATGGGCAAGGCGATCGGAAGCAGGGAGAGAGCAGCAAGAACAAACACCCGGGGAGAAATCGCGCTTGAGCGTGAATCGGTCATTTAAGAATTTCCTTTAGCCGCGCCACCAGAGGAGGCTCGAGCCGGAGAAGCTCTTGGACGTTTCGCTCCAGCTCTTCGCCCGATCCAGGATTGATCTCCAGCCTGGCCTTGCTGGCTTCCTGGAGGAGTTCCGGATCCCTGATGGCCTCCATAAACGCCCTGCGCAGGATTTCCACCCGATCCTTGGGCGTGCCAGGAGGCAAGACATAGGGTCGCACCGCGGCGCCGTGGGCTTGAGCTATTGCCTGAATGAGCTTTCGCGCCTCTTCCGTTTTAGCCAGATTCACGGCCAGAGGCACTTTGGGCAGGTCCGCATGAGGTTTCGAGCTGATCTGAACCACAATGATCGCTTCCCCCGTCTCAAGTTCTTTCCTCCAAGTTGACTTGAAGGATTGCCACGAGTTGCTAAGGCCGGCGACCTCGCCGCTGTTGAAGGCCAGGCGGATCGGGGCGGTCCCCTTGTATCCGGTTACAACCTGGATGGGCAGGCCGAGGGTGACCTCAAGGACTTTGGAAGTATCGTAGGTCCCATCACCCGGTGCTATGGCACCAAACTTAACCGTGGTCTTGGACGCCAACCATTGCTCTATACTCGTGATGCCCGTCGCCTTGGCGACCCCAAAGACAAAGTTGTCCTGAGCGGGCACCCCGACGTATTCAAATTTGAGCGCGTCGAACTCAATGCCTGGCCTTCCCAGGAGCTGTTGGAGAAACTGTCCGCCGACGAAATGGCCGATGGTAAGACCGTCGGGCTTAGCTACCCTGAAGAGATAGTTCGCCGAAACCAATCCCCCTGCGCCGGGCATGTTGTCCACAATGATGGTGGGGTTGCCGGGAATGTGCTTGCCGAAGTGGCGGGCGAGCACGCGGGTATACGTATCGTACCCACCTCCTGGCGAAGTCCCGACAATAATCCGGATCGTTTTCCCTTCGTAGTATGGCGCGGCACCATGGACGATTCGTCCATTCGTTAGTAGCGCAAACGACACAACAAAAAAGGCAGTCGTCAGACGCGGGAACCCCATAAGCTTCTTCCCCCCTTCAAAACTGTCAGCAATGTAACACGAATCAAATACCCGACCTACTTCCTTTCCTGCTTGTCCTCCCTCGTCTGATCGCCAGCCGAGGAAGAAAGGGCCCGGTCAATCTTGATCATCGACTCGCCTATATTGGTCGAACCGATCCTTGCCTTGACATATTCGAGCGCCTCCCGCATCACAACGCAAGTGGCTTCGATCTCTCTCGCGTGCTCTTCTGCCCGTGCGACGCGGGCTGAGGATTGTTCCTGGACTGTCTGGATCTCGCCTTGCAGCTTCTTTAGCTCGACCTCTAGAAGCTCATAGGGCTTGGGCGCTGACGCATCATGGCGCAGGCATTTCCCGCCACGATGCCATGTCTGAATGCCGCATTCGCTGCACTCCCGCATCTCCTCCGTGCCGTCGCCAAAACACTCAACACAGGTACGGTCCTTATAAAGGCCTCCATGGGGACAGTTGCCAGCCTGTCCGAGTTCCGTTTTCAACCACTCAACTTCAGCCACAAGTTCTGGAAGGTCGTCTTCTATCAAATGCAGCGCGTCCGAGCCATTTCCCAGTAGCTTCTTGATTCGCTCAGCCCGAGCCTTGATCTCTTGCAGCTCTTTACTCTCCATAGTCTACCCTCGCTAACTAGCGGCGGAAGCTATCAAACTTAAGATCCCATATTATCGGGTTTTTTGACGAATCTATCAAGCGTTTGTTTTCGTCGGGAACTTTTGTGACAGTCCGGAATCCTCGATGTGACCGGATCGAACGACCCAGGATAAGCTACCTGCGTAAAAGAAATTCCTATCTCCCATCTCCAGTTTTGAGTTGTGAGTTTTGAGTGTTGAGTTTCCGCCAAAGGACGGATCAGCCCCAGGCTGAAACCAAAAACTAAGAATTCAAAACTAAGAACTGAAATTGTCAGCGCTGGAAGGCTTAACGACCGCCTGAAGCTGGCTCACTTACGCAAAAAGCAGAATGCCCCCTTTTCTTCTCGCCTAGCTCTTTCTCTCAGCGGGAGAATGATCTTCTTTTTTTGCTTTTCTGTCATGCGGCAAATGGATTTCGCACCGTGACCCCGTCGTAGTTCTGGCCATGGTTGAAGTCCTCAGACCATACAATCTTTGCGTCTTCTTTCTGGGCAGCCGCAAGGATCAGGCCGTCCCAGAAACTAAGGCCGTAGCGCTCACTCAGTAGGCTTGCCTTTAGGACATCTGGAACTTCCAAAAGAGCAACTTTCCATGTTCCGAGGTCGGCAACAATTTCGCGGGCTTTCTGGGGCTTGAGCGGCTGAGGAATTTTTCCAGTGACGGATACATAGAACTCTTCAAGCACCTGAGTGCTCAGTACCCCCTCCCCGCTATCCCAGATCCGCTCCATCAGATCTCCCGCACGGTCAAATTTGTTTCCCGCGGTCCGATCGTAGGCATAGACAATGATGTTCGTATCCACGAACTCAGCGGGCATGAAGATCCTCTCGCGTCCAGCGGGCCTTGCCTTTAGTTCCAAGCCGTAACCCACGACGCATAAGGGCGCGCTGCCTCTCAGCGGCCCGGCGCATTTCTGAAAGACGCTTGACTCGCTCTTCCAGCGCCTCCACCAGAAGGCCCGATAATGAGGTCCCTCGATCAACGGCCAGATGTTTGGCCTCGCGGAGAACATCTTTGGGAATCGAAAGCGTGACGTTTTGTTTTTCCACGTGTTTACGTGTAACACCTAAATACTGACCTGTCAACTCGCCAGCCAAAAAACGCCCTGGGGCGCGAGACCCACGGGCCTTTGAATTTAAATCCGGCGGGGACCTATTCTCCCCTTCGGCAGGCTCCCTTCGGGTCTGAGCCTCAGGGTCGAAGACAGGGTGGGAGTTCGACTGAGGCTCACTCGAAGTCTGAGCTTGCCCTTCGACTTGCTCAGGGCCCTGGGTTTTACCGAAGGGTCGAACCACCATGCGGCGACCACAGAGTACCACCTGCCTGCCGGCAGGTCAGCGCTGGAGGGCTTGACGACCGTGTTCGGGATGGGACCGGGAGTCGGGTTGTGGGGGTTGGGCCCGACTTTCTTAGCGGTTCTGAAGATGCTCTAAAGAGCTCGCGTAAATCCCCGGCGGAAAACGACGATAATTTGACTGGCTCTAGCGATTAGCGGAGCGAAACAAAAGCGAGGTGGCTCAAACCCAGCGGCGCCGCCGGAAGGAGCCCCAGATAAACTGTCGCGATGGCAGCTATGGCAATGGCGAGAGAGAGCGTGGGGGGACTGGCCGTCGGCTTCCCATCCACCCCCGGCTCCTCCATATACATCATCACGACGACCCTGAGGTAGTAAATGACCGAGAGAACGCTGTTCAGCGCGCCGATGACGGCGAGCTCGGTATAGCCGGCTACGACCGCCGAGCGGAAAAGATAAAACTTGCCGGCAAATCCCCCGAGAGGCGGAAAGCCGGCCAGCGAAAGCATGAAGATCGACATCGCCATCCCTAAAAAAGGCCGCTTCCAGCCCAAGCCCGCGTAGTCTCCATACTCCTCGTTGTCCGCCTCCCCCTGCTTCAGGGCCACGACCACGGCGAAGGCCCCCAGCGTCATGGGCGCGTAAGCGAGCAGATAGAACAGCAGCGCCGAGCTGCCGGCCTCGCCTCCCGCCACCACACCGATAAGCAGGTAACCGGCATGCGCAATGCTGGAGTAGGCCAGCATGCGCTTCACACTCGACTGCGAAATGGCGAGCAGATTCCCCACTGTCATCGTCAAAATCGCCATGGCCCATAACACGGAGCTCCACTCGCCCTGCAGCGGGGCCATACGGCTGAGAAAGATGCGCGCCCAGCCGGCAAAGGCGGCCGCCTTCACCGCCACAGCCATAAAGCCGGCCACCGGGGTTGGGGCCCCCTCATAAACGTCCGGTACCCAGAAATGGAATGGAAAGGCCGCTATTTTGAAGGCCAAACCGATGAGGAGAAGAAAGACTCCCGCCAGGAGCACAAGCGACCAATGCTCCGCGGGCTGAGTCAAGAATGCGGCGATGCGGCTTAGCTGAGTGGTGCCGGTGGCGCCAAAAATGAGGGCTATGCCGTAAAGGAGGAAGCCAGTAGCGAAGGCCCCAATGATAAAATATTTCATGGCCGCCTCGCCGGCCCGGCTTCTCTCCCGCCACATCCCGGTCAACACATAAACGGCGATCGACATGGTTTCGAGACCGAGGAAAAAAAGGATCAGATCGTTGGCCGCTGCCATCAAAATCATACCGAAGGTGCTAAAGAGGATCAGGGCATAATACTCCCCTTCCCGGATCGCAGTCTGCCTAACGTAATCCACCGAGCAGAGGACCGTGACGAAGGCGCTGCCGAGGAAAAGCTGAGTAAAAAAGAGAGTGAAATGATCCAGCAGCAGGGTATTTTGAAAGGCGCTCTCTTTGCTGCCCCAGAGAAGGAAAGCCAGCGCTGAGGCAAGGCCTAATCCCAAAACGCTGATCCAGGCGAGAAACCCTTTCTCCCCCTCTTTGAGAAAGAGATCCAGCAGCAGCACGGTCAGGGCCGTCAGCGCGACCTCAGCCGCCGGCAGAAGCGGAGTCAGGTTAATTTCCATCAGCTCTGGTCACTCCGTTGTTCCGCCCCTCAAGCACCAGGGGAAGCGCTTCCTGCTTGCTTTCAACCCTCTGGATGACAAGCTCCACCGATGCCTTCATCCGGCTCAAAAACGGCTTCGGGTAGACGCCCATGAAAAAGATCAACGCCAGGATCGGCGCGAGGATGGCCATCTCTCTGAGATCCACATCCTTGAGCCGTTGATTCTCCGGCCGGTCCAGCGGGCCGAAGACCACCCGACGAAACATCCAAAGCATATAGATCGCGCCCAGAACCACGCCGGTGGCGGCGACC
>MGSI01000070.1 GCA_001798455.1 Deltaproteobacteria bacterium RIFCSPLOWO2_02_FULL_57_26
GAAGGGGGATGCATGAAGGTGACGGTGGATCGGTCTAAGTGTGAAGGCTACGCCAAATGCGTCGGGGTCACACCGAAGGTATTCAAACTGGATGAGAAGTTTATCTCGGTGGTCGTCGATGCTAAAGGTGATAGCGATCAGAAGATCCTCCTGGCCGCCAGGGTGTGCCCGACCAAAGCGATCGTTTTAGAGGAGGAAGACTCGGGACAGAGAATTTTTCCCCAATCCTGAGGCATATTTCACCATGGTCGACCTTCTCTGTGTTATTATTGGAGCCGGTTTTGCCGGTGCGGCCACGGCATATCACTTGGCGCGTCGGGGCGTAAGCGACATCCTGGTACTGGAGCAGGAACGTGTCCCCGGCGTGCATTCTTCCGGGCGCAACGCGGCCATGGTGCGGCAAGTTGTCTCAGACCCGGCTATCGCCAGGTTGGCTCGCCAAGGGGCGAGTTTTTTGCGTTGCCTTCCCGGGGATTGGCCGGTGCCGGTCCTGTTCCGACAGAACGGGTCCCTCCTCCTCGGCAGCGGCGATGGCTGGAAGAAGCTGATGGAAGACGCCGGGCTGGCCAGGCAAGATGGGGTCGAGGCGGAGTGTTGGTCGGAGGAGAAGGCAAAGGAGCGCGTCGGCGTGCTTCAGGAAGCAAATTTCGATGGGGCTGTTTGGTGCCCTACGGACGGGGTCGTTGATATTCACGCCCTTCTCACGGGTTACCTTAAGGGGGCTGCGGCGCTCGGAGTGGAGGTTCGTTATGGGTGCTCTGTCATGGGGATTGAAGTAAGAGATGGTCAGGTCAGCGGGGTTAAGACCGCCGATGGAGTGATCAGAGCCGAAGCCGTCATTAATGCTGCCGGCCCCTGGGCTGGAGTGATTGGAAAATTCGCAGGCGCGGTCGACGCGCCGCTTCGCCCTTGCCGGCGCCACCTCTTCGTCAGCGCATCCCTCACGTGGGTCGACCCGACATGGCCTTTTGTCTGGGATGTCAGCCACGACCTCTACTTTCGCCCGGAGTCCGGCGGGCTGCTCTTGTGCCCATGCGATCAAGATGAAGTGGCTCCAGGCGATCCGCCGGTCGACGACTCGATGGCTGAGCATTTGGCTGAAAAGATCAGGCGCTTTCTACCTCAGATGATCGATATTTCCATTAAGAAAAGCTGGGCGGGGATCAGGACCCTGTCAGCGGATGGCCGCTTCGTGATCGGCTGGGATCCAAAGATCGAGGGTTTTTTCTGGGTGGCCGGCCTTGGCGGGCACGGGGTTACCACCAGCTATTCTGTTGGCGCCTTGGCGGCAAGCCTCATCACAGACGGCGTAGGTGAGGGGGCAGAGGAATTCTCCGTAGCGAGGTTCATGGCATGAAGGCGAGGAGAGTTGCACCAGGCTCCCGGCACCGCAAAGCCGGAGGGTTTACGCTTATCGAATTAATGGTCTCGATCGCCATCATTGCGATTCTCACTGCGCTGGCGATTCCAGCATACAATTCATATCAGCAGAGAGCCATCGATGAACACATGATCAGGGATATAAAGAATGCCACTATTGCCATGGAGGCCTATTTCGCCGACAAACGCGTTTATACGACTTCCGTAACTGATCTCGTCACGATCGGGTTCCGACAGACTCCCGGCGTAAGCTTGACCATCACGGTTCTGTCGGCAACCTCTTATAGCATGATAGCTAGCAAGCCCAACGGCACCAAGCCGAGTTATTTGTTTAACAGCACCACCGGTTTAATCCAGTAAGACACCTTCCGGGAAGAACGAGGCTTCGCATCCGGGAGACAGGATGGCTCGGTATTGGGACTCTACGTGGGTGTGCGGAGCAGAAATGTCTGGCCGGTCAGGTATCTTGCGGGTTCTGAGAGGAGATAGCGGATCAGACCGACGATCTCGTCTTTCTGAGTTAACCCGCCCATGAGAGGTGGAACAGCCTCCCGTTTTTTCCATTCCTCTTCCGTCGAGCCCGCCCTGGACATCGGGGTATCGGTGGGCCCGGGCGCGATCGCATTGACAGTAACATTATAAGGGGCAAGTTCCATGGCCAGGGACTTGGTGAAGGCGATCACCCCGGCCTTGGAGGCTGCATAGTGGGCGGCGCGCGCCTGGCCGGCCACTCCCCTCCCTGAGGCGATATTGATGATTCGCCCCGCTTTTTTCTGCACCATGTGGCGGCCCAAGGCTTGGGAGCAGAGGAAGGTTCCTTTAAGGTTGATCCTCAGCACCCTATCCCATTCTTCTTCGGGCAGGTCCTGAACCGGGATACGGGACATCACGCCCGCTCCGTTGATCAAAAATTCGATCTGCTGGTAGTTGTCTAGAATCTCACGCATCATGCGCTCGACGCTGGCTTTGTCACCCACATCCACATGGACCGCCGTCGCTGCTGCTCCGCTCTTACGAATCTCCTCGGTTAGGGATCGGGCGGCCTCCGTGGCGAAGTCAGCGATAATGACTTGGAGCCCGTCGGCGGCAAGACCCCGGCAGATAAAAGATCCGATTCCTCCGGCTCCTCCAGTAACAACGATGGCGCGCGCCATAGCTTCCCGGTAGCATATCTGGCGCACGAATGATAGTCCTTTGCGACCCGATGGGTAAGTCGGCATGCCATAAGATGTTCATATGCCTTAAGAGTCCCGCCTTGACCGGTGCGCTCCTGTGCGGCGTTGCCTTTTCCCAAGTCCGGTTCGCCGCATCCGGAAGCTTCGACGCTCGGGCAGGCCTTATAGAGTGGGTGATTACTAGCCGGCCAGGGTAGGTCAGTCGAGGACCTCGGAGATGTAGTAGTCGAGAAAGCGGCGGATGGCCTTTCCGGACCTCTCGAGTTGAAGGAGATCCTCGGCCTCGGCGTGGCTATGGGTTTTCACTGGTCCCAGCGATGCGGCCATGATTTGAATCCGAGCCGTCCGCACCAGATTGATTCCGAGGCGCATCAGATTGTCCAGGTTGTCCGCCACGGCCGTGCCGCCGTGGCCGCGCAAGAGCACGGCGTTTCGATCCCCGAGGGTCTCGGCGACTCTGTCGCCGAGGGCCTCGGTCCGGATGAGGGTGGGGGAGTCGAAGATGGGGATGCCGCGGTAGAAGTGGACTCCGCAGTTGGCAACGACCTTGACGCCTACGCCGGCCACGCTCACGGCGACGAGTTCGTCGGGATGATAGTGAAGGATGGATTGGACGTCCGGCCGCGCTTTGTAGATCGAGGTGTGCATGGGAGTCTCGCCGTTGGGTTCGCCCGGGCCCTCCACCTTGTTCCCCTGCATGTCGAGGATGATGAGGTCGCGCAACGCGACCTTGCCCGGTGGCATCAGCGGGGTGCTCAAGATTCGGTTATCGGGCAGGCGAGCCGTTACGTGGCCGTAACCGTCCACCAGCCTCTGTTGCTGGAACACCTTACAGACGAGGACCATTTTTTCCTTCACAGACTCGATGGTATTCAACGTCTATTCCTCCTTGATCAATTTTTTACGGGAAGTTCGAGCGGTATTCCAACCAATCGTCGCCCTCCGGACGAAGTAACGTGGAGCGTGTCTCCCAGCATCACCCCCACGTCCCCGCGCCAGTGCGGGTTGTAGATATCGATGTTGGTTCCGAGGACCATGTGTTCTTCCAAGGCAAAATCGGGCATCCCGTCACCCGCCATGCGGCCCCAGCCCGGTTTGTAGACGATGGTTGGAAAGTCGGCGGAAGAAAGGCCGTGGTTGTGAAAACCCAGCTCGATATAGTCCAAGCCCCGGCGCGCGACGGGGGCGCGCATAGCGGCCGCCAGTTGGTGCACGGTGGTTCCCGGGCAGCACTTCTCGACGGCTGCCTGGAGGCACTCAACGGCCGCAGCGTGCAAGTCTCTAAGCTCCTGGGGCGGTTTACCCACGGCTACCGTGAACTCTACGGCGGAGAGATAGCCCCCGTAGCTCACATGAAACTCGCAAATCACAAGGTCGCCGCGCTCCAACGGGCGCTGGCTCGGACAGAGAGGCTGGTCGTTGCCGTGAAGGAGCCGCCGTTTAAGGTCTCCGTTTGTTCCGAGGGGCCCGGAGCTCATCAGGATGAAAATATTGGGCTCTGCGCCCTCCACGAGCTGGGTACGAATCATGGCGGCATAGAGTTCATTTTCCCTCACTCCGGGCGCCGCCGTTTGAATCATGGTGTCAACGACCTTCCGGGCGATGGCGCCCGATTTTTCCAGCATGGCGATCTCTTCGGGGCTCTTGGTCCGTCTCAGCTCCTCGACCATCTCGCTTTCGTCCGTGAACGCGGCTTGCGGAAGACCCGCTTGGAGAGCTAAATAATCGTGATACGTGAGGTTGTTTCCTGCCACAACGTTGCCGTATGAGACAACACCGATCCTGCCGCGCTCGAAGCCGCGCGCCTTGATCTCTTCGACGATCGCCTTCATCGAGAAGGGACGGATATCTTGGATCCAGTCTTGAGCCGCAAGATAACCGTTGTAAGGAAGGCTCATGTGGCGCGGCGCGCTGAACAGAGTGACCTCTCCAGCGAGCGGGAAGAGCGCGACCCCACCGTGCCAACTCCCGACCTGGGTGAGATATCTGACATTGGTCATGCCAAGTCCCTGAGAAATCGTGTTGCCCCAAACGACGAGGCAGTCGAGTCCCTTGGCCGCCATGCGCTCGCGCGTTGCGCTCCACCGGCGGTCTCGCTCCGCTACGGATAACTGAGGGAGGTACGGTTTTAGGTCCATGATCTCGGCTTTCATAGACGCCCTCCTAGCGACACGTTTCGTACCTGAGCACTGACAGATAGAATCAATAGCGCAAAACGGCGACTTAAGCCAGCGCGAAGAAGCCGGGAAGGTTGGGGTCCAAATCACGTTGACAAGCCCTTGAAAACTAGCGAGAGTCGCGGCACTCGTTGAAACCGTGATGGCCGGAATATGCCGACCGGCATATTCTACACGTTTGACACGGCCGATTCGCATTTGATATGTGTGTGGAAGATTGGCCTGTGGCAGGATGAAGACTACGTTTTTACAGGAGGAATTATGTACGCCTGGCGTGCACGCATTGGAGTACTCAAGCCTACACACCGAGGGAAGACCTTCGCGTTCTGGTACAAACACGCTCCGGAGGGAGTGGAGATAGTTCCGACCTTTATCGGATTCCGTAGCGGCCAGAAGCAAGGCTTTCTCCAAGGTTTCGAGCGGGCCGAGCAATTGGCCGTGGATCTTAAAGAAGTTGGCTGCGATATCATCTCGGTAAGCGGCACTCCACCCTTTCTGCTCAAAGGCTTGGATTTTGAGCGTGAGTGGGCTGCAAAAGTCTCCAAGAACGTCGGCCTGCCTGTGGTCACCCCAATGGAACCCCACGCCATAGCGCTAAAGAGCATGGGCGTGCGCAGGGTTGCTGTTGCAACCTATTTTGGTGACGAACTCAACCAGGCTATCGTCAACTACTTCAGCCGCTTTGGCTTGGAGTCAGCAGTCATAAAGGGTTTTGACTTTCGTGGCCGGACCGAAGACCTCTACACCACGCCGCTTCTCGCGCTGGACGACGTCTCCTATATGGACGTGTATCGCCATTGCAAGCGGGGCGTGCAGCAACTAGGCGCTTCCGTTGATGCCATCTATATCAACGGTGGGGGTTGGGACGCAGCGCCGGCAGTCGAGATACTTGAGCGTGATCTGAAAGTGAAAGTCGTTTGGGCAATTGCGGCGGAGATGTGGCTGACCTACCACAGGCTTTCGATCAGCAACCCACGCACAGGCTCCGGAAGCCTACTGAGCGGGGCCGTTGAGCCCGCTTTATAGGGCCTTTTAAGGCTCCAGCGAGGTTTTATCCGGCTTCGACTCGGGATTTCCGAGGAAAGCGCGCAGAATTGGCCGCTGAGGCAGGGAATCGGATACGCTTTACCGGCGTTGGTTTTTTTCCTGTATCGCCTTCAGGACTCTTTCCGCGGTGAGAGGGAGATCGAAGATGCTCACCCCGACGGCGTCGCGGACCGCATTGGCAACTGCGGCGGGCACGGGGATGATGGATGGTTCTCCGATCCCCTTTGCGCCGAACGGCCCGTCCTCGGCCGCATGCTCCACCAGATACACCTCAACTCTCGGCGCATCGAGCGAACTAAATATCTTGTAGTCCAGGAAACTGGGGTTGAGC
>MGSI01000071.1 GCA_001798455.1 Deltaproteobacteria bacterium RIFCSPLOWO2_02_FULL_57_26
GCGGCAATGAGTTTCTCGTCGTCGTACTTTCTCCCAGTGGTCTTCTCCATCCCCTCAATACTGTCATGCAACTGCTTCACAACGTAGTTAAGTCGCTCCTCGGTCAGGGTCTCATACGGACCAACGCAGACGTCGATGCAATAGAAAGGGACCTTTTCATACAGGGAAGCTTCCTGGTCCCACTTTGCGTGGCTGCAGCAGATCTGGGTCTGGTAATAAAAATCCGGCTTGGGGAACTCCCCGCCAAAGAAAAAGCGGTTGAGGTACATAGAACCCCAATAGATGCGCATATAGGAGCAGAGGTCCCGGGCCCAGCCCCGGGCATCCGTGGCATCCTGACACTCCTGGGCAAATTTGCGGTCAAAGGCGATAGAGGCTGCGTAAGGCTCACCTGTCATGACATGGACGTCATCGCCTAGGCCCATGGGAACGGCATCGAAGGCCCAGGCCCCTCCACTCCACCGGACGCCCCCTCGGTCGTGGGCGGTAGCGTAGTCCTTGTAGTACTGCTGGCGGATCTCTTTGGCTTTCGGCCAACATTTCAAGGGCTCAGTCGGGTATTTGGTTGGGATTGCCATTATCAAATCCTCCTCAAAAGAGTTCCTCACCTCTAATGGTTTCCAAAAATGCCTCTACACGGATGCGAAAAGGACCTAACGGATTGGTCGAGTCAAACTCCAACGAAAGGGTGGGGATACCGTTCTCCTCCAGAAACTTTTTCAGGCGGGGATTGTCTCCTTCATGAGGGTCGCAGAATTTTTCCTGCATGATGATTGCCCCTTGCGCCCGATAGTCCTTGGCCAGGTTCAGCACGTGCTGAAAGCGGGAGTGGGTCGGGTAATCTTTGACAGGGCAAGGGGGGCGATCGAGGTAACGATTCGCGATGGTTGCCAGGCGGTCCCCGTTGGGAACAGACTCATTCCAGAAGTACCGGCTCCCTGCGCACTGCTCGTCTATGACTACTGTGCTGCCAACAGACTCAACCATCTTAAAGAACTCGGCATCGTCGTTCTCGCTCCCTACAGCCATGAGGCGAATCCCTGCATCGCGCGGGAGCTTCCGTTCAGGGAGTTCCTTGAGCACGGCCTCCAGAACTTGACTGTGCTCTTCCTTGTCGATGAACTGGCTTGTGACCGCCATGTACATGGCCTCTTCACCGGTCAGAGGTAGGTTGTCGAGCTTGCGGTACTCGTAGGCCTTGCGCAGCAGGCGCCGATTGCGATTTAAAGTTTCAATCCCCCGGTCGAGATCCTGCTCCGTGATCGGGTGACCAATATATTCCTCGATAGCCTTTTTAAACTTTTCCACCTCCACCGTGTGATAGGGCCGTGCATGAGGTGTCTGCACGGTATTGGGCATCGGGATGTAGTAACTGAACTCTACCGGAAGATGGATTCTCCACGAGTTAAAGGTCTGGCGAAAATGGATACAGGAATGCGCAAGCACAACCCCATCCAAATAATTGAACCTGCCCTTTAACCCCTGGGCCAAGGCATCTCGACAGAAGGGGCAGAACATCCCGAATACATGCGGCTCGGTGACATCCTGAGGTTCGTGACTCCCCAGAATGCGGACAGGAAGCATATTTGCGGCTGCCAGGATTTCCTCAGGCACATAGGTACAGAACGTACCGATGACCTTGCCGCCAGTCCGGTCCTTCCACTGCTTGGCATAGGTGTGACGGTTTATGTACCACTCTTTAAATTTCTCTATCATCCTTTCTCCCCTCCGTCTTTTGGCCAACAGGTTATTCTTGTAGGCGCAGAATCTTTCTAACGAATGTTCGCTCGCAAAATATATGCCATAAACCTCTCCCCAGAATCGATTATGGGCACGGAGAAAACCGTAAAATTAGCCTTTATTTTCTCGAAGCTTGGCGGTGAGGAGGTCTCCGAAAACTCGGCTTATGAGGGACCAAAGAAAGGTGCCGCTTAAATACGGTTCCTAGAAATAGGAAATTCTAGAACCCGCTTACTAAACATAAGAAAGGCTACAGACCTATTCATATCTTCCTCGGCCCTTTCAACAACGAGCGCATTGCCCTTTGAAACTGGCGCTGCATGGCGATCATTTGCTCTCTCATGTGGAGCGCCACCTCAGCCCCTTCGAGGTTCACTCCCATCTCCTTGATCAGAGTGCGGGCCACTCTCACGCGGTCCACCTGATCCAGGGGATAGAGCTTCTGCTTGCTCCGGCTGACCGGACGGATCAGACGTTCCTCTTCCAGCCGGAGAACAAACTCCTTGTCGACCCCACAGATGTCAACCACTTCGCTAATCCGAAGATACTTCTTCGCCATTTTTCACTATCCCACTACAGACGCAGGTTTTTGCGGACATCTTCCGTATAAGCCGCGTCGATTTTCTCGACAAGATCCTGCGAGACTTTTCCTTTCGGCGCACGGATCATCAGACTCAGGTATAGGTCTCCGGCAGGCCTGGATCCGTAGGCCGGAATACCCTTCCCTTTAATTCGCAAGCGCTGGCCGCTTTGAGAGCCGGGTGGAATTTTCACCTTCACCGCACCCGACGGTGTTGGCACTTCGACTGTGGCGCCCCGAACCGCCTCCCCTAGGGTCATGGGCAGGTCCATAGTAAGATCCCTCCCCGATCGCGTAAATATGGGATGGGGTCGGATCCGTGGCAAGATGTAGAGGTCCCCGGCAGGTCCACCTCGCAAACCCGCCTCCCCCTTCCCACGCACTCGGATACGCCTTCCAGGCTCAGCGCCTGGAGGGATGTTTACTTTGATCGTATCAGGCCGCACGACCCGACCTGTTCCGCCACAGACTGCGCACGGGTCACCCGGCAGGCGGCCAGTTCCCATGCATCGGGGGCAGGTCTGACGGATCTGTATCGGTCCTTGGGCTACTGACTTTCTTCCGGTGCCGCGGCATTCGGGACAGGTTCTCGGAACGCTTCCAGGCCGGCTTCCAGATCCGCTGCAACTCTCACAGGAGACCGGTCGCTGCAACGTCAGCGTTGTCTGAAAGCCTCGCACAGTGTCGAGGAAGTCAATATCCAAGGGCGCTTCGATATCTCCGCCCGGAATGGGCCCCGTCTCCGATGCTCGCCTGCCCGTCCCAAACAAGCCGCCCAGATCGCCAAAGAAATCTCCAAAATCGAAACCGGAAGGACCTCCGGAGCGGCCTGCTTGCTCCTGCCATTGCTGATAGGTCCTCGCCTTTTCTGCGTCGAATCCGGGAGCCAGCCCTGCCGTGCCGAACTCGTCGTAGAGCTTGCGCTTCTCCGGATCGCTGAGGACGTCGTAGGCGTTGGAGATATCCTTGAATTTATTCTCGGCTTCCTTGTTGCCCGGGTTGATATCCGGATGATACTTGCGCGCGAGTTTGCGGTATGCCTTGCGAATCTGCTCCTGGGAGGCGCCTCGGTCGACTCCAAGAATCTGGTAGTAATCCCGGTCGGCCATGGCAGGAGTAGAATAGCGCCGGGGCGCGGAGTTTCAAGAGGGCGGAGGACCTTTGCGCCCTAAATGGGCTCACGAGGAAAGTGGGTCTAATCCATCTATGTTTCCAAACGGTAGTTGGCCGCTATCGCGCGAGTTGAAGAATATAATTCATCCGTTTGCTCAAGCGAGGCTAGAAGTGATAAGATTATGACGTTCTTTAGAGCTTAGTTTCTACTTACTTATCAAAGCCTCTGAGCTTTAAACGAGCCAGGGGCTTTTTGATTCTTACTTAGGGAGGGTCATATGCCAGAGAGAATAGATCAAGTCAAACTGCAAGACGGAACACTGATTCGGCATAAAGTGGCAGGATACGAAGGACGAATAGAGGGCACCACTGGGATTAAAATCTGCTTCACCTCGGGGGGAGAGTTGCTTGTTAAGAGCAGCAACAAACAGACATTCCAATATCGCGTGGTTGTTAAGGGGGAGTCCCTGCGGCGGATCGCGCCGGCCGAGGATTTAGAAATCCTGGACGGGGTGGTAGAGGTTGTCTGCCCTGTTTGTCACTCCTCTTTCCAGAGCAAGCCTGGCCTCGCAGACAAACCCGGGGGGCGCTGTCAATGCGGCGGATGGATTTGCCCATCCTGCTTGGCCTGCCGGGCTACAAGCGAGGAAACGGCTATGAGGGACCAGTCTCCCTGCCTGAAGCAGCGAAAACGTCTGGCCAGGAGGCTAGCCGTACAGAAAAAAGGCAGGTCGAGTTGACATAGGGACGGAAACAACGTATATTAAAATTGGTTCCTACTTCAGTACAGGGCCTTCTGAAAGAGGAAAAGGCAAAGGTTGAAGGCCTAAGTAGTCTCTCCTTGCGAAGCGATACCTAAAGGATAAACCGACCAGAGCGTGGTTCCAGCCTTTTTAGTTCTCCATGTTCTGCTCCGATTGGTGGTCAGGTTCTCAGGGTCAAAGACACTAACATTCTCTTATTTAAGGAGGAGAACATGAGTAACAAATTGTATGTTGGCGGATTGCCTTATTCGGTAACGGAGGGGCAACTGCAGGAGCTATTCGCGGCGCACGGGACCGTGGAATCGGTCAAGGTGATCACGGATAAATTTACCGGTCAGTCACGGGGTTTCGGCTTCGTGGAGATGAGTTCGGGGGGAGAGGCCCAAAAGGCCATGCAGGCCCTGAACGGCACCCAACTGGACGGGCGTACCCTGGTGGTCAATGAGGCCAAGCCTATGGGAAGCCGCGATGCTGGAGGTGGAGGCGGAGGCGGAGGTCGAGGAAACAGAAGCGGCGGGCGTAACCGCTGGTAGTTTTCTCATCGTAGAGCAAAGAAAAAGGGGGCAACGGGTCGGTTTGCCCCTTTTTTTTCGCCACGAACCAGGATTGAATTAGGTCCGCCCGCAGTTAACTGGGAGCGTCTAATCCCTCACCGCGAGAGCCTTGGAGATTTCCTCCCCGATGTTGCGCCCAGCTCTAGTAACAATAGCGACTTTGTTTTCCAGTCTCATCGAAACCTCCCGGTCGTCTTTTGTCTACCTCACAAGCTCTTCTTTTCGCTGTAGAGATTATCGATGAAGCCGCTTTGTTTTAGCTCCTCCAGGAAGCGTAGTTCGAACAAGGCTTGAGGCTTAAGATTCTTTGCCTTCTGGTCGGCCACCGTAACCACGTCGATGATCGCCTGAGTGGCCTCTCCGCTAGGCGCGGGAAAAGGCCCCAACTGAGCGGCGAAGGCCTCGTACATCGTGTCAAAGGCATTGGGGTCGCCAAGGGACAAAAACTTTTTCATGATGCCGATGCTCTCGGTTCGACGGGTGAGGTAATAATGGATAGCGGCCAGGTAGCCCTTCATGAAGCGCCGCACCGCTTCCTCGTCTTTTTTAATGAAGGATCGGGTGGTCATCAACAGCGCGGTGATTCGCGGGACGTCTTTCACTTCCAACACTTTTATCCCTCTCCTCTTGGCCTCGGAGGCGACGTCGGAACTCAAAGGTGTGCCCTGAATCAAGTTCTGTGACAGCGCGATCATGCGCTGCGGAGAAAATCCGATGAAAGCCATCTCCACATCTTTCGTTGGATCGAGCCCGGCCCGCCGCAGGATGACGCGAGCTACAAGGTCCGATATCCCGCCCACCGCCGAGACGCCGATCTTTTTCCCTTTTAGGGCTTGCATGGTTGAGATATCGGAAGATACACCAAAGCCAAACTGCTCAACGCTCACGTGGGAGCCGAGAAAGACAATGTCTCCGCCCGTAAGAATCGTCTGTAGGACATTGAGGGGATTGCCAAAACCCAAAAAGATATCGACCCCGATCAGCGCTTGAACCCCGCCAGAGGGTGGGTCCCGGATAATAACCTCCTCTACGTCCAAGTCATATTTCTTGAACAGGCCAGCCTCGATCCCTACCCACGCGATAGCCGTTTCCAAGCCCCAGCCGGCGTATGCCAGCCTCAACTTTTTCGAGTGTTCCGACGCCCTTAAGGAGGGTACCATAAGAAAGAAGGCGCAAAAGAAGCTTCCTACGATAAGGGTCGCCAGCCTGCGGTTCCGTACTAATTCGCGCATAAGTTATACATCCTTTCAGGTTTAACTATAACTTAGACGAGGGGAGCTTTTGTCCTGGGCCTCAGTTCGTTTCGGTCGTTTGTATCACCCATGAAAGCCTCCGCGGCTTGCCCCAAAACGGTTCTCATTATAAGTTAAACACCTCGAGCACAGAACTGCCCCATGGGCCTGAACGACAAGACAGGAGGAAGGATATGCGGCTTCTCCACACCATGATTCGGGTCAACGACCTTGATGAATCCATCACATTCTACTGCGACGTCCTTGGGATGGAGCTCCTAAGAAAAAAAGAATTCTCCTCGGGCCGCTTCACCCTGGCATTTGTTGGCTACGGCTCCGAAGCCGAACAGGCAGTCATTGAACTCACCTATAACTGGGACACGCATCAGTATGATCTGGGGAATGCCTTCGGACACATCGCGATCGGAGTTGAGAATATCTACCAAACTTGTGAGGCCCTTCGGCGTAAGGGAGCCAAGATTGTCCGCGAACCCGGTCCGATGAAGCATGGCGGCTCCGAGATTGCTTTTATTGAAGACCCGAACGGCTATAAGATAGAACTCATCGAGCTGCGGCGGAAAAGCTAAGCTTAACATCTCCGTAAAGTCGAGATTATCACAATCCCGTTTCGGACTCCAACTAGTCTCAACTATTTACATCTTTCGGCGATTTTGTCTAGAATGCCGCGAAGCATGAACCAACCCATGCCGAGCGAATGAGGAGGAAGCTTTTCTATGGCGACCATGATCACTAGCGAATGCATCAATTGCGGGGCCTGTGAGCCAGAGTGCCCCAACAACGCCATTTCCCAGGGAGAAGAACTCTATGTCATCGATCCCTTGCTCTGCACGGAATGCGTGGGATTCCACGACCACGAGGCGTGCGCCGCGGTCTGCCCGGTCGATTGCTGTGTGCCCGACCCGAACAATGTTGAAACGGAAGCTGCCTTAATCGCCCGCGCCCGCACGCTACATCAGGATGTCGATTTCGCTGAAAACTTCGAATCTCGCTTCCGTAAAGGCGCGGAAATGCCGACCGGCCCCGCCCCGGCACCGAAGAAAGTGGAACCGCCTAAGCCAGCCCCCACCCCTACAATCACCGCGGCGCCCCCAAGCCCTCCCCCACAGGCGGCCCAACCCGAAGTCGGTGCGGAAGTCGAAGAGCCTTGCCCGGTATTCTTGCAACTGCCGGATCTCGATTCATGGGAGATTCCTGTGCGCTGCTTTAAGTGCGAGGGAACCTACACGGGGCGCCCCAGACACTTCATGATCGGCAACGTGCTATGGTGCCCGCATTGCCATAAGTCCATGGTGGTCAAAGATGATCTGAATTTTCAAATCCGAACCGCTTTGAAAGATTTTTACGACCAGTGGGAGCGCGAGCTGGTCGAGTTTCAAACCCGAAGGGAAAAAGAGCTGACGGATTTCAAACAAAGACGGGAGAAGGATCTGCAGGACTTTGTGACACGGCAAC
>MGSI01000072.1 GCA_001798455.1 Deltaproteobacteria bacterium RIFCSPLOWO2_02_FULL_57_26
TGGCAATGATAGGGGAGCGGGTGTAAGGGCAGCTATGATTTTTGAGCTTACCGAAGAACAGCAAATGATCCAGGAGATGGTGCGGGGCTTTGTCGAGAAGGAGGTAAAGCCCGTGGCCTCTCGCCTGGACCGCGAGGGGATCTACCCTCGTGATCATTTGAAAAAACTGGCTGAGATCGGACTCATGGGAGCCCTGGCTCCGGCCGAGTATGGCGGGGCGAAGATGGATCTGCTTTCGTACATCGTCGCTATGGAGGAGATCGCTAAGGCCTGGGCCTCGCTGAGCGTTATCGTCGGCCTCAATAATTCCATGCTCTGTGATCCTTTAGCTCGCTTCGGAACCGAAGAACAGAAGAAGAGATATTTACCGCGACTGGTCAAAGCGGAGCTTCTGGGCTGTTATGCCTTGAGCGAGCCGGGGGCCGGATCCGATGCCGCAAGCATTAAGACCCGCGCGGAGAAAGTTGGCGCGGATTACATCCTGAACGGGACCAAGATCTTTATCACCAACGGGAGAGAGGCTGATTTCGCCGTTGTCTTTGCTGTAACGGCGCCGGAGCGGGGCAAGCATGGCATCTCGGCATTTCTGGTGGAAAAGGGGACGGCCGGCTTTGAGGTCGGCAAGGTGGAAGACAAGATGGGTCTCAGGGCTTCTGACACGGCGGAGCTGATCTTTCAGGACTGTAAGGTAGCTCGCGAAAATCTTTTGGGTGATGAGAACGGAGGCTACGGAATTGCACTCTCAGCTCTGGAAGGGGGAAGAATCGGAATCGCTGCCCAGGCCGTGGGGATCGCCCAAGGCTGTCTCGAGGAGGCGGTTCGCTATGCCAAAGAGCGGCGACAGTTTGGCAGACCGATTGCCGAATTCCAGGCCATCCAGTGGATGATCGCCGATATGGCTACTGAGATCGAGGCAGCGAGGCTTCTCACCCGCCGGGCTGCCAGGAAGAAAGACCTGGGGATGAGGGTAACCAAGGAGGCTGCGCAGGCCAAGCTCTTTGCTTCGGAGACCGCCAACCGGGCCGCGTACAAGGCAGGGCAGATTTTCGGCGGTTACGGATATATCAAAGATTTTCCGGTGGAGCGCTTCTACCGGGATGCCCGGATTACCACCATTTATGAAGGGACCTCAGAGATCCAGCGACTCGTCATCGCGCGTGAAGCACTCGGAGAAAAAGATTTGCGGTGATCGTAGAGGTTGCTTCGAAAGCGGTCAGGTGACCATCAAGCGGTAGACAGAGGAGGAGAGAATGTACGCGTGGCGCGCTCGGATTGGTTTGATCGAACCGACTCATCGCGGGAAGACCTTCGCCTTCTGGTATAAGAACGCTCCGCCGGGCGTGGAGATCGTGCCCACGTTTGTCGGCTTCCGCAAAGGCGAAGCCCAAGGATTCATCCAGGGACTCACCCGCGCCGAGGAGCTGGCCATGGACCTCAAGGCGGTCGGTTGCCAGATCATTACCGTCTGTGGCACCCCTCCCTTTCTGCTCAAGGGGCTGGACTTCGAACGCCAATGGGGTGAGGAGCTTTCGTCCCGGACCGGGTTACCGGTCATAACCCCGATGGAGCCCCACGCCATTGCGCTCGAGGCGCTGGGCGTCCGCAAGGTCGCGGTCGCCACCTACTACCACGATGAGCTTAACCAGGCCATCGTCGATTATCTCGCCCGATTCGGGATCGAGGCCCTCATGATGGGCGGCTTCAGCCTCGCCGGTGAAGGCGAGGCCCTCTACTCCACGCCGATGATGGCGCTGGACGAGGTCTCCTTCATGCACGTCTACCGCTACTGCAAGCGCGGCCTCGAGCGGCTCGGACGCGCTGTTGACGCAATTTACATCAACGGCAGCGGATGGGACGCGGCGCCGGCAGTGGAGCTTCTGGAGCGCGACCTCGGCATCAAGGTAGTCTGGGCTATGGCAGCCGACATGTGGCTCACCTATCACAAACTGGCCATCAGCAACCCCGTTTCAGGATACGGCAGCCTGCTGAAAGGCGCGTATGTACCGAACAAATGAAGACATACCCATCCACTCAAACAAAGCGAAAGCTGAATCTTCAAGAAGGATAGGCAAATGACAACTCAATCAGGTGACGCGCCGGATCTCATCTACTACAACGGGAATGTCATCACCGTGGATTCCCAGTTCCGCCGGGCCGAGGCGTTGGCGATCCAGGGAAACAAGTTCGCCGCAGTGGGCAGGAGTGAGGAGGTGCGACGCCTCGCGGGTCCCAAGAGCCGCCAGATCGACCTAAAGGGTAAAACTGTCATACCGGGAATCATCGACGCCCATGTCCATGCCGCTCACGGGGGGATGTACCTTTTACCCAAATTCGTCCAGTTTGATGACTCCCGCAGCATCGACGACATGCTGACCGCCATTGCGGCAAAGGCCGAAGCGACGCCTCTAGGAGAATGGGTTTTAGGATCGGCGCATTTTGATTACGACCTGATCAAGGAAAAGCGCTTCCCTAACCGCTGGGAGCTTGATCGCGTTGTCCCCAACCACCCCTTTTTCCTGCGTATCCGGGGTCACCTCGGCGTAACGAACAGCAAGGGGCTGGAGGCATTCCGAATAACGGAGGAAACCCTCCCGCCGAGCGGCGGCTATATCTTTAAAGATCCGGATACCGGCAAGTTGAATGGTTGGCTCCTGGACAACGCCGTATACCACCTGGTTTTGCCTCAACTCCCGCGGGCGACGGCCGATGATTGGCTCAACGCTATCAAGGCGATGAACCGCCGCCTGCTTCGCGAGGGCATCACCAGCATCGTGAACCAGTCCGGTGAGGTGCTGCGGTTTCTTAAGGAGCTTCGGGGCACCGAGGGACTTCCGGTCCGTTGGCAGGCAAATCTCGTGGGCAGCTCGAACTATTTTCATCAGGTAACCGATATCGCCAAGGCGGTGCGCGATCTGGGCGCGATCACCGGAGAAGGCGATGCCTGGCTTCGCGTGGGCTCTATCGGCGAACTCCATTCCGACGGTCTCATTGAAGCGCCGTGGATGCACGAACCCTACGCCGGCGACAAGTTCGGCCCGAACTGGAAGGGACTCCTGCGTCATGATCGCGAAACGCTCCTGGCCATTTGCCATGGCGCGGCCGACGTGGGCTATCAGATGGAGGTTCACGCCTCCGGCGACGCCGCCATGGAGCTGGTGCTGGACGTCTACGAGAGCGTAAACCAGCGGATACCGATTCGGGACCGGCGCTGGCTTATCACTCATGGGGGGATCTTCCCCACTCCCCGGTCGGTGGAAAGGGCGCGGAACCTGGGCGTCATCGTCTCAACCCAGCAGCCGGTTTTGTGGACCCAGTCTCACTACTACAAGCAATTCTGGGGAGAGAAGCGGGTTGCCAACCTGTTCGCGAACCGGACCTGGCTGGAGGGCGGCGTGAGGATTAACGGCAGCACCGATGTCGGCATGTCGCCCATGATCGGCATGTATATGTACGTGACTCGGAAGAACTTCTTCGGCGAGGCGCTCGGCCCGGAACAGGCGATCAGCCGCGAGGCGGCGCTCAAAGCCTACACCATCGACGGCGCGTACAGCACCTTTGAGGAGAAGATCAAAGGTACCATCGAGGTCGGCAAGCTGGCCGATCTGGTGGTTCTGTCGGACGACCCGCTGGCGGTGCCGGACGAAAAGATCAAGGAGATTCAGGTGCTCGCCACCGTTGTGGACGGGAAGATCGCGTACGAGAAAGGAGGCGCGTAAGCGGCCTATGCGCGCGAGCAGCGGCGTGTCATAGCCTTCGCAGAAAAGTTATCGCCCGCGGCTAACCAACGCCCTCATATCCTGGGAAGAGATCGCGTCTTTAAGAGCCGAGATGGTTCCTGAATCGCGTATCTCGAGCGCGAGACGCCTTACCGCGCCGATGGCAGCTCTGGTAAAGGCGGCGCCGTAACTCACTCGCGCCACTCCGAGATCCTGCAACTCGCTCAGCCCCGGGCACTCCGGCCCCGCCAGAATACTTACCGGCGCCTTGATCTCACGAACCAGTTGGCGGATAGTCTCGCGGGCGGACACATGCAGGAAAAAAATGCAATCAGCCCCGGCCTCCGCGTAGAGGTTCCCGCGCCGGATCGACTCATCCAAGATTCGTTTCGGATCATCGGTCATGACCAGGAAAGCGTCTACCCGTGCGTTGAGAAAAAATTCGCTCGCCAGATCGCGCTTCGCTGCCATGATCGCGGCGATTTTTTCCAGTTGCTCGGAGATGTCGACCAGGCGGCGGGGCTCATTCTTTTTCGCCGCAGCGCCATCTTCCACGTTCATGCCCGCGCTCCCCACAGCTATCAGCGCCCTAACCGTATCACCGACTTGATTGGCATCTCCATAGCCTCTTTCGCCGTCGGCATTCACCGGCACGGAAACGGCTGCGGCGATTTGACCGGTGATCTCCACGGTGCGCTCCCGGCTGATCACTTCCCCATCCGGATAACCCAGGACAGCGGCGATCCCACCGCTGGTACCCTGGATCGCCTGAAAGCCGAGCTGCTCGAACAGCAAAGCGCTCAGGACATCGTAGGCGCCAGGCATAACGAGGGTCTTCGGGGCGCGGACGAGCTCCCGCAGCGTCCGGCTCTTGGCATTGGCAGCGGCTAAAATCTCGCTGGACAGCTTCATCACCATTTCGTTTCCTTTCTGTCGGTTGATCTGCTGGCGGCTTGATTGGCTCGCCGCCGGTCTATTTGAGAACCTCCCTCAGCCTGGCTACCGTGGTTGGAGCCGTCTTGAAGAGCCCGGCCACGGTCCTTTCCAACTCTTCACCGGTCAAAGGATCGATGCCCAGCCTGGATTTCTTGGCGTCCGCCAGGAACTCCTGATCCTTCATGGTATCAATGAAAGCCCGACGAAGAATCTGCACCCGTTCTTTCGGTGTGCCAGGGGGGACAATATACGCATAGGTCACGTCGGATACATCATGGATGCCCGACTGAATCAATTGACGCGCCTCCGCGGTCTTAGCAGAGTTGATCGCCAAGGGAACTTTTGAGATCTCCGGATGAGGTTGCGGCACTGTCTGGAGCACCACCACCGCATCTCCCGAGTCCAAGGCTTTAGTCCATGTCGCTTTAAGCGAATCCCAGGTCCAACCACAGGCTCCTGCTAGCTCCCCGCTTTCGGCCGCCAGACGAATATCGGCTATGCCTTTATATCCCGTGACAAGCTGGATAGGGAGACCCAGCGACTCTTTAAGGATCCTGGGAACGTTGTGCGTGAGGGAGCCAGGCCCGGTTGCGCCCAATTTGATAGGCGCCTTGGAGGCCATCCATTTCTCCAGGGTCGTTATGCCGCTCGCCTTGGTCAGGACGCAAACAGTTTTATCTCTTACCGGCACCCCGAGGTAGTTGAAATTAAGAGCGTCGAACTCGATGCCCGGCCAACCCAGGAGCTGCTGGATGAAGAGTCCCCCGTTTATGTTTCCGATCGTAAGGCCATCGGGAATTGCCACTTTAGAGACGTGGTTGGCCGCGATCAGGCTCCCGGCTCCTGTCATGTTCTCCACGATGACGGTCGGATTCCCCGGGATGTGCCTGCCTATGTGCCGGGCGATAGTCCTGCTGTAGACATCGAAGCCGCCACCCGGGCTAAAGCCCACGATCACACGGACCATTTTTCCCTTAAAAAATTGATCTTGCGCCGGAGCAGGTGCACTCCATGCAAGGCCAATCACCACGGCAAACAACCAAGGTGACGATTTCATCGGAATAACCCCCCAACTGCCAATTATAGTGAAGGAAAAAAGAAAATTACCATAATTCCTCCATCCCCTCTCAAATCCCCCTTTCTCCCCCTTTGGTAAAGGGGGATCGAGGGGGAATTAGGGGGGTGAGGGGGGATTTGATGTCAACTTATTTAATTCCGTCACTATAGTTCAAGCCGCCTCTTACTCCAAGCCGGGGGAAATGTCTAGTTCTGTTTGAACGCTCACCTTGAGTTGACATCCCAAGACCTCATCAGATACTCTCCGGCCCAAAATAGCAAAGCGGTGATGGGACGAGGGATTCAAAGGAGTGCCTTAGCCGTGAAAGAAACAATTCTAGCTTTTG
>MGSI01000073.1 GCA_001798455.1 Deltaproteobacteria bacterium RIFCSPLOWO2_02_FULL_57_26
TCCAGAAGACCTCCGGTGGACCAAAGGCGAGAACGATGGCGCGAACCAACGGAAGCAGAAGGATGAGAACCACAAGCCCGAAGCATACGCCAGCAATTCCGGCGATCGTTGACATACTAATAGCGCGCACCGCCTCGCCCCGCAGACTCATGGGGTAGCCATCCAGCGTGGCGGTAACATTGGGAGCTGTGCCGGGAGTATTGATGAGAATCGCCGTGACCGCCCCGGCTCCGCCGACCGAGCCCATGATACCGGCATACAAGTACATCGCGTGTGCGGGAGGCAGCATGAAGGTGAACGGGAGCACGACGGTTAGGCCCTGTACCCCTCCGAGACCCGGGATGATGCCGAAGATGACTCCAATGAGATTTCCCAGGATCACGTAGCCAATGACATCGACCCTTGCCAGAGGTTCGAGACCTGCAAGAAGCCCCTCAAACATTCTTGTGGTCCTCCGGATTCTAAAAAGCTACAGGGAGCCGTTTAACCCAACGAGCGATCGGGTGGATCACTACCCAATGAAGCGTCGTCTGTCAAGCGAAAGACAAGCGGCTTGACGACCAACCTACCCGGTGATAGTTTCCGGCGCTGAGGTTAAGCCATCCGCTCACCTTAACAGACGACGAACCAAAAGAGGAGGTGCGTCTCCATGAAAAACTTTCCCGTCGGAATCTTCCCTGCTTTCGTCCGCTCTTTGACAATCGCCCTTGCGCCGGTTCTCATAGCGCACGCACCTGCTATCGCGCAGGTCAAGTATCCCACGGGCCCGGTTGAGCTGGTCGTAACTTTTGCGCCGGGTGGTGCGGCAGATTCTGCGGGCAGATCTCTGGCTCCCTATCTGTCCAAATATTTGGGTGTCCCGGTTGTGGTCAAGAACGTAGCGCCGCCGCGCACGGGTGAAGACATCTTCAGCCGGAGCAAGCCGGACGGCTACACGATCGGCGTTATGGCTGGCGCGGCCGTCGCCAGCGATGAAACATTTTTCAAGGTCCGCTTCCGGGGAAGAGAGTTCGCGTGGATCGCCACGAACGCCTCCACGCCGGGGGTGATCTTTTCCAATGCCAAAGGGCCGATTCAGACATTTGACGACTTGCGCAAGGTTGCGGCCCAGCGCCCAGTCAAGATCGGGGCTTTCAGCATTTACTCATCCACGACGGTCGCTACGATTGTCATCCTTGAGGAAAAGAAAATTCCGTATGCCTTTGTCACCGGCTTCAAAGGGGCAGCGCCCGCCATGACCTCACTCATCCGCGGCGAGGTTGATATTATCGGCACCACGCTGGGCTCCGGCTCTGCTTTTTACAAGAGCGGAGACGCCAAGGCCATCCTTCTGATCCAGTCCGAGCCCGACCCGCAGGTGCCGGACGCGCCAACTCTCGAGCACGCGGGGCTGTCACCCTCTTCAGGCTATCTCGGACCGGTGGTCTTTGCGCTCGTGGCACCGCCCGGCACAAGTCGCGAGATTCGCGACATCCTGGCGTCGGCGCACAAGAAGGCCGTTGATGATCCCATGTACCGGTCCCAGCTTGAAAAAGTCGGGTTTACTCTTTCCTATGTCCCCCCGGAGAAAGTGCAGCAGTGGGTGAACAATATCTACGATGCGTTTGAAAAGGTGAAGCCGACGGTTGAAGCGCACGTGAAATAGAAGGGGAGTGCGCAACGTGGAACCGACTTCGACGGCCCCTCCCGCCCTCCTGGGCGGCTATACCGCCATCGATCTTACTGATCTCAAAGGCCAGCTTTGCGGGCGTTTCCTCGCTGACCTCGGCATGGAGGTCATCAAGATTGAACCGCCCGAAGGAGACCCCGTGCGCTGCCTGGAGCCTTTCCGGGAAGGCCCCGAAAAAAAGCGATCGAGCCTCCGCTTTGCCCATCTGAACGCCGGCAAGAAAAGCATCGTGCTCGACGATCTCACGGGAGAGAACCGCGCCCGTCTCCTCTCTCTCGTCGAGCGAGCGGATGTCGTGCTCGAAAGTCTCGCGCCCGGATATCTGGATTCCCTTGGCTTGGGGTATCACGATCTGTGTAAAGTGAATCCCGGCGTGGTCGTCGCTTCCATTACGGGCTTCGGCCAGACCGGGCCCAGGCGACATTTTGCGTGCACGGATATCGTCGCCTACGCGATGAGCGGGCTCATGTATATCGCAGGGGATCCCGCCTTGCCGCCCTGCCAGCCTCCGGAGACGCAAGCGTACTACTTTGGCAGTCTCATGGCGGCGCTTGGAGTCGTCGCAGCGCTCTACAAGCGCGAGGCGACCGGGACAGGTGACTGGATCGATGTCTCCATGCAGGAGGCTTTGGCAACTCAAGAACACCTGATCCGCCTTTACGCTAACGAGGGAGTGATCCTCACGCGCGAGGGAAGCCAGCATGCCCACGTCGCCCCGGCAAAGATATTTCCCTGCCGGGATGGCTACGTATATCTCTACATCAGCCGACGCCACTGGAAAAAGTTTCTTGAAGTTTGGGCGGATCACCCCGAGGAGCTGGACGCCCCGGCGCTCATCGCCGACCCCGTCCGCCGCGGAAAAGCCGGCTTCGTCAACGAGCGGGTCGAGCGCTTCACCCGGCGCTACGGAAAAGAGGAGCTCACGGTCTTGCTCCAGTCGCACGGAATTCCGTGCGTGCCGGTGAACCGACCGAAGGAGTTTCTAGCGGACGAGCACCTGCGGACCCGCGGTCTACTGGCTCCGGTCGACCGGGCGGACATCGGCGAAATGCGTCTGGTAGGCGCGCCATTTTTGATCAACGGTCTCCGGCCCTCCGTCCGCCGTGCTCCGGAGTTAGGCGAACATCAGGACGAACTCGAAAGAAGAGCTTACAGGCCGGTCCTGAAGGAGCCCCCGGCCCAACGGGCTCCCGGTGACCCACGGGTCCCGCTGAGCGGCCTTCGCATCCTGAGCTTCGATCAGGTCCTCGCCGGGCCCTATGGAATGACCATGCTCGCCGAGCTGGGAGCGGAGGTCATCAAAATCGAATCCCGGCGTGGCGGTCTCGATCTTTTCCGCTTTTTCGGCACGAGCCAGGACCCAAACCTCTCCCCGCGCTTCCTGGAGTTTAATCGCAACAAGCGATCGGTGACGGTCAACCTGAAGAGCGATGAGGGACCCGGTCTCATCAAAAGTCTGGTCCGGCATTGCGACGCCGTCATGGATAACTTCAGCGTGCACGTGATGCCGTCGTTAGGACTGGACCATGCGAGCCTCGCCCGGGTCAAGCCGGAAATCGCGACTTTGCGAATGCCCGGGCTCGGCTGCACGGGTCCCAAAAGCTCTTACGCGACCTTGGGAACGAACATCACGGCGCTGACCGGTTTTACCTACCTCTGGAACCACCGAGGTGTCATTGATCCGCCGGTCGGGTCCCAAACCGTTTTCCCAGATTACGTTTCTGGCCTTATGGCAGCGGTTCTTCTCGTCGGCGCCACACTCTATCAGATGCGAACGGCTAAAGGAGCCTTTGTGGATCTCTCGCAGGCCGAAGCGGCCGCATACTTGATCGGGGCGCGACTGATGCAGGCGCAGCTCTCGGCCGAAGAACTCCAGCCCATGGGAAACGCCTCCTTCGACGCGGCGCCGCAGGGTTGTTATCCATGCCGGGGAGAGGATCGCTGGTGCGTCATCTCGGTGGAGAGCGACGAGCAGTGGCAGGCCTTGGCCGCTGTCATCGGACGAGAAGACGACGAACGCTTCATGACCTTGCGGACGCGGCTGGAGCACCAGGAGGAGCTGGATGTCCTGATTGGCACCTGGACCCAAGAGCGGGAATGCTACGAGGTGATGAACGTCATGCAGCAGAGCGGCGTCCCGTGCGGTGTGGTCCAGAATGGAGCGGATCTGGTCGCGGACGAGCAGCTTCGAGCGAGAAATTTCATCGTCGACGAGAAGAATCCCAGGCTAGGGCGCATCATTCTGCCGGGGTTTCCCATCCACTTTGCCAATTCCAGGATCGAACCAAGCTGGGAGTTTCCCACTCTCGGCCGGGACAACTCCGCGGTGTTGGAAGAGCTTCTAGGCATGACCCCCGAGCGAGTCGCCGAGCTCGAGCGCCAGGGCGTGCTCGAGTAACGCTCTACACATCCGGCCGCCGGTAGCCGCCTTTGGTGCCCCCTTCCTGCGACGCGAGATACTCCTCCACATGGGCCAACGGGTCCACCATGAGATTCTGCCAAGCACCGACAAGTTGATCCATCTTCATCGCTTCCGGAAGCGCGAGATTTCCTCCCATCTGAACTGCGATTTTGGCGGATGCAAGCGCCGCAGGGTGGCGCGTCGCGATCTCTTCCGCAAGCGTTAGTGTGACGCCTTCCAGTTGGGACTCTTCTACCGCCGTTGATACGAGCCCGATTCGATCGGCTTCGGCGCCGGATACGTTTTTACCGGTCAGCTGAATCAACGCCGCTTTCTTCATCGAAACTCCGGAGTGAAACAGAGTGCTGGTGGCCATCTGACCAAAACTTCCGCGCAGGATCTCCGGCATTCCGATCTGAGCGTTCGTAGCTGCGATCACGAGATCGTGAGAGTTCATCAGCGCCAGGCCGCCGCCTAAACAGTAACCATGAATCTGAGCGATCGTCACTTTCGGGAAGTTCCTGACAGCGTCAAAGAGGGCCCGTGGAGGACTGGACCGGTCCCAGTCGCCCGGAGATCCCCGGTGCAAGGAACGCAAATAGTAGAGATCCAGACCCGCACAAAACGAGGGGCCGTTACCCTTGATGATGACGACGCGGATTTCCTGGTCCGCTCTGATTTCTTCCAGCGCGGCCACGACGTCGTCAACCATTTGTTGGTTGATTGCGTTGCGCTTTTCCGGGCGGTTCAGGTTGATTCTGGCCACCCCCTTCTCGGTAAACTTCTCCAGAATTACAGTCGCAAAGTCACTACTCATTTTGTATCCCTCCTCGCCTCGTGAATTTCTGTGAGCAACCCGGTGTTCCATGTCCCATCTCGGAGCAACTCAAAATGCTCCAAAGCCTATAAGACGTATCTGCTCGCCATGTCCTTGAGGATCTCAGCGGCCTGAGACATCATACCTTCCAGGATCTCCCTGGCCGGTCTCACGTCCCTTTCGCCTAAGAGGCCGGCAATTTGTCCTCCAGGGACGCTCATGACACCCACCCTGTCTGCCGCCTCAGCCGCGAGCCGAACCTCGTCGGTCAACACGCCCTGATATGGCATATCCAGGGCCCGCAGGCCGGACTTTTCCCAACCCTGGACATATTCGCTTCGATAGTGGCGAGATGGCTTGCCGCTGCAGTACCGGCCGAGGACGAAATCTTCAGTGCTGCCTTTAACGATCTGGTTCCGGTAGTCTGAATGAATGGCACTTTCCTGGCTAATAAGAAAGACCGTCCCACACCACACCCCTACCGCGCCCAACGATAGCGCAGCAGCCAGACCTCGGCCATCGGCAATCCCGCCGGCCGCCACGACTGGGGTAGGGCGCACTGCGTCGACCACCTGTGGAATCAGAGCAAAATTGGCAATGTTGCCGGTGTGACCCCCGGCCTCATAACCCTGAGCCACGATTACATCCACGCCGTTGCGCGCGTGTCTAACGGCATGGCGGACGGCCCCTGCCAGAGCTAGGACCTTTATGCCTTGACCGTGGGCAAGAGGAACCACCTCTTTGGTATCGCCAAGTCCGATAGCGAGCACTGGCACGCGCGCTTCGAGAATGACATCTAACTGGCGCCGAACTAACTCAGGCGTTTTGATCCAGGACCGGACGTCAGGCTCCTGTGGTTTTAGTCCCAAATCTTGAATCAACTTCCTAACAAATGCTGCGTGCTCTGGGTGAGAGTCTTCGATGAACTGCCGCACCTTCGGTATATCCGAAGGCGGCACCTCGGACGGTACCTCGCTGAGCCTCGGCAGCGTGATGTCCACCCCGAAGGGGCGATCAGTGAGATCTCGGATCTGTCTGATACGCTCGCGGATCAGCTCTGGCTGCATGGGGCTTCCCCCTATGACGCCGAGCCCACCTGCGTTAGAGACCGCCGCCACGAGTTTGGATGGCGTAGTAGAGCCTTGTTTGTCCCAACCCATTCCAGCCTGAATGACGGGATACTGTATGCCGAGGACATCACAAAGCGGCGTTTTGAG
>MGSI01000074.1 GCA_001798455.1 Deltaproteobacteria bacterium RIFCSPLOWO2_02_FULL_57_26
TCCGATCAGGTCGAAGGCGGGCATACCACGGAGGTTGACAGAGAGGGGTAAGGATCCGCTATCCGGTTCGGGATATGGCTTTATCGCGAAAGATAGATCCGCGAAATCCTAGGGTTGTTTCCCTGTCCGGCCGTAGCGGTCTTCCACTCGGACGACGTCGTCGAGTTCTGGTGTAGAGACCTCCAGGACGTCGCAGTCTTCGAGCGCGGTCATGCGGTGCCTCATCCCAGGAGTAATGTGGAAGCAATCCCCGGGCAGGAAGCGGATCTTCTTTCTCTTTCCTCCCGCCTCGATTTCCAATTCCATCGCGCCACGCAGAAGCTGGATCGATTCATCCTTGATGCGGTGGTACTGGTAGCTCAGGGATTCACCCTTGTTGATGTGGAGAATCTTCCCCACATAGCGGTCTGTGTGGGCCCAGATCAGTTCGTAACCCCAAGGTTTGTCGACTCTTCTGGGTTGATAGCTCTCCATGACCAAAAACCTCCGATTGAGGTCAGGCAAAAAGCGGAGTTATTGAAACATCTCCTTCGTCTGAGATCCCAAGCCCAGAAGGTTGAAATCGAACTTAAAGCTGGTTTTGCCGGGATTTGTCCTGCGGTTGACGGTAAGACTGAGCGTCCAGCATTCACACTGAGAGAGGATCTTAAGCCCGCCCCGATTGCCGGCGAAGCGCCCGTCCCGTACGTTGTAGTTGGTGTCGTTGGTAAGGAGCAGATGCTCGGTCAGGTGAAGCAGGATACGAACCCCCAATTCCCCCAAGACGTTACGGGTAATGAGCCTTTCATCCTTGAGGGTCGTGAGGTTCGCGTTCTCCGCCAATTCGGCCAGAGAGTTCCGGCGGATGAAGCGGTAGCTGAGAGCTAACTGGTTTGGCTTCATAAAATCCCGGTCGAGAACACGGTGAGTTATGGGGCGCGGATCCCGCAACGAAAGCAGAGCGGCTGCCTGCGTCATCTGCCAGGGACCGGGGTTGAGCCCGGTATCGAAGCCGAGAGTCAAATAGTCGAGAGGGGTGAGCCTTAGGTTCATATCCAGATCGGACAGGCTATCCCCGCCTTTCCTCTCCTTGTCGATATCGTAGCCGAGCGCGAGCCTTAACTGACCCATCTCCCTGGTATCACCCGCGGTTGAAACGGTGACAAGTTCCACGTCCCTGTCCTCGGGAAGCTCTACCGGTTGCTGCCCGAACTTTCCCCAAAGGCGGTTCGTAAGAGAAAAGGTCAAGAGATTTCTCCGATTGATTCGGTCCGTGCCGTCAAAAATGGGGATATCGCGATGGTTGGCGCTCGGGATAAAGAGATAGCTTATCTCCGGCTCGATGACGTGCTTCACCTTCTTAAGATAAGACCCATCCGGATCAAAAACGCGCGCCAGTGAAGTGCCAACGTTTCCCCTGACCTCGATTAATTCACGCGAATTATTCCGGTCGAAGGACCCTTCCCTTTGGTAAAGATGATACGCGGTCTCACGCAAGCCGATGCCGAAACCGCCGGCGAGATATGGGGTGACACGAACGGGCAGAAAAAGCTCGGGTCGGAGGTCCAAACGGAGCCCGTCGGCGCCCTCCCGGCGCAGATAATTCACCCCTTCCGCGCGCCAGCGAAGCTCCAGAGGGGAATCTCCCAAAATGTGCCTTCCCCTGGCGAGGAGCTGAGGAGTTTTGTGCAGCGTGCCATCATCGTCCTGAATAAAGTCCTGGTAAAAGCCCCACTGGCCCTGAAGCCTGACATCGCCCCAGTCCCTGAGAAAGCCGAAGCGCGAACGTGCGTAGCGGCTGCTCCTGTGGTCCCTTTCCCGGCCATAGGCATCCAGATTGAAGCTGTGAAAATCTTTCAGGTCGATCTCTCTGAGGAACAGGTCATCGCTGTAGGCGGCGATATCGCTATAGGTCTTCCAGGTCGCAGGGCTCGTATGGCGATGGGTCGCCAACACGCTCCACCGATCCTGGGCGATCTTCGGATCGGCAATGGTGCGGTCCCCGATCGATTGCTCCTCGTTCTTCCTGAGCCCTTCATTGAGATAGGATAGGTCGATTTGCGCCTGCGCGTCCCGGCTCACGATCGTCCTCAGCTCTCCCAACAGCCCTACGCGCGCGCGGGTTTCCACATCGATCCCGAAGGTGGCGTCGCTGCTCTTGGAGATAGCCCAGAAAAACGGCTGTTCGAAGGTGAAGCCTTCCTTGCTCGAAGAGCCGATGCGCGGAAAAAGAAAACCGCTTTGCCTCTCGGTCCTGACCGGAAAAAAGCCATAGGGCAAATAAAAGATGGGGACATCCAAGAGGTAAAATGTCCCTCCCCTGACGATCCCCGTCCCCTCGCTGGTGAGATCGATCTGCTCGGCCCCTATTCTCCAGGTGGGAGGACCGGACTCGCAGAGACAGGTGGTAAAGAGCCCCTCGCTGATATGATAGGTTTGCCCGGCGAATTTCTGTATACGTTTCCCGCTCAGGCTGAGATGGCTCTGGCCGAAGAACAGATCTCCGTTTTCGATCTCGCCGGTCTCCTGCTGCAGATTAAAACGCGCCGCCTCCGCCTTGAGGGTGCCGTAAGGATCATCGACCGAAACCTTCCCCTTGGCCTCCACATCCTGAGTTGTCCGATTCACCCGGACCTCATCGGCCCTCAAGGTCGTCTCTCCCCTGCGGATCTCCACGTTTCCCTTGGCCTCGACCTGCGTCCCGCCATCCCCAACCGAGAGAGACTCCGCCGTGATGTTGATCTCTCCCTCTTCTCTCGGAGCCGTCGCCTCGGCGGCTTGACCTAGCGAGGGAAGAGACTGCAGCCACAGGACCATGCTCAAAGCAAACGCGCCGTATCTTCCTCTCAAAGCCATCACACGGGCCTCAAACCTCCACCGGCTTTCTCCCTGCCATGCCTGCCCGCGCCGCCGCGACAAGACAGGGCCTGACCTCTCCTAATAGATAGAGCGAGCCAGCCACAAGAATAGTCTCGCTCATCACGGCGCTGCCGAACAGATACTCGGCGGCTTCCACCGGTTTCTCGATGATCCTGACCGGCATCTCTTGCGGAAGCGTCTCCGCAACCCGGTGCGGGTCCGCGCACCGCTCCATCGCCACGCGCGTCAAAACCACCTCGCTCGCCACACCCGACAGCTCTTTTAGCATGAAAGGCCAGTCTTTGTCTCCCATCGAAGCAAAGAGGAGCCTGACCTTCTTCTCCCCCTGAAAATGGCGGATCTCGCTTACCAGCGCCCGAACACCTTCGCCGTTATGTGCCCCGTCCAGGATTACGGTGGGATGGTTGGAAATCACCTCAAGGCGACCGGGCCAAATGACCGTCTCGAGCCCTTCGCGGATGGCCGTCTCGCTCACCGGAAAGGCTACGCGGGCCACCTCTAACGCGCCCAAAGCAATCGCTGCATTTCCCCGCTGATACCTGCCCCGGAGCGCCAGGGAAAGGTCCGCAAGCTTCCACTCAAGCCCGCTATAGTCGAAACGATCCGAGTCTTTTAGGTCAACGGAGAAGTCCCGCCCCAAGAAGAAAGGTGTCGCTCGCTTGGCCGCGGCTATCTCCCTGAGAACGTTTTCAACCTGGGGGAGGAACGCTCCCCCCACCACGGGCACCCCTTCCTTGATGATCCCGCCCTTCTCACGGGCGATGGATAGGACATCCGAACCAAGATAGGCCTCGTGGTCCATAGAGACGGTCGTGATGACTGCGACCTCGGGAAGCAGGACATTGGTGGCATCCAATCTCCCTCCGAGTCCCACTTCAACCACAGCCACATCGACCCCGCTCCAGGCAAAGTATAGGAAGGCCACCACGGTCACGAACTCGAAAAAGGTCAACCCGATCCCCGCAATGGCCGATCGGTCCCGGACCAGCTCGGCGAGCTCCACCACCTGCTCGGGCGAGATTTCCCGGTCTCCGATCCGGATCCGCTCGGTGAAGGAGGCGATGTGGGGCGAGGTGTAAAGGGCCGCGCGATAGCCCTGAGCTGAAAGGATGCGCTGCAGCATCGCCGCCGTCGACCCCTTTCCATTCGTCCCGGCAATATGAAAGGCAGGGTAGCGTCGCTCCGGATGGCCAAAGAGGGAGAGGGCTTGCTCCACGCGATGGAGTCTCAAGTCAATCTCCCCGCCGCGCAGATTGAAGATGTAATTCAACGTGTCTGAGTAAGATGCCATCAGATTAGGCAGCAGGCACTAGGCAACAGTTTTACTCAAGCCTCTCGCCTCCCGCCTTCTTTGAAACTCGCTTCATTGCGCGCTTGAGCCGCGCTACAAACGCTCCCGCCCCCTCTGCCTTCTTGCGCCACCCCGGGGCCTTTTCGATAACCTGCACCAGCGCGCTCCCCACCACCACGGCATCGGCAAAAGAGGCGATCCAAGCCGCTTGCTCTGGCGTCGACACGCCAAATCCGACGCCCACCGGAAGCCGCGTAACCCGCCTCACTCGGTCCACCTGGGCTCGCAGATGATCCTCGAAGCGCTTGCGCGCCCCCGTCACCCCCGTGACCGAGACATAATAGACAAATCCCTGCCCCTGCTCCGTGACCAGTCTGATGCGCTGAGCATCGCTCGTCGGCGCCAAGAGAAAAATCGTATCCAACCCATGAGCGTCGGTCCAGCGCTTCAGCTCACCGCTTTCCTCCGGAGGGAGGTCCACACACAGGATCCCATCGATGCCCGCAGCCTCGACCTCGCGCGCGAAGCGCTTAAGCCCGTAACGAAAAAAAGGGTTGTAGTAACCAAAAAGGATGAGCGGGATATCTGAATCGCGGCGAAATTGGCGAACCATTTCCAGAATCTGCGGTAGAGTCGTACCGCTTCTCAGGGCGCGCTCTGAGGCGCGCTGAATCGTCGGCCCATCGGCCATCGGGTCGGAAAACGGCACGCCCAGTTCGATCAGGTCCGCGCCCGAGCGTTGCAAGGCGCCAAGGATACGGAGAGTGGCGCCGAGATCCGGGTCGCCAGCGGTCACAAAAGGGATCAGGGCGGTCTCGCCGCGGCCGCCCAGGAAGGAGAATTTTTCGTCGATGCGGCTCATTTACATTGCGAATAGCGAAAGGTGAATGGTGAATAGCTCGGTCGTCTTGCTATTCGCTATTTGCTATTCGCTATTCACTATTTGCCATTCGTCACTTGCCTTCAGGTATTCAGCCACCACGTTCATGTCCTTGTCACCTCTGCCGGAGAGGTTGACGATGATCAAGCGGTTTTTCGCCAAGCGGGGGGCGAGCCGCATCGCCTCGGCCAGGGCGTGGGCGCTCTCCAACGCCGATATGATCCCCTCGACTTCGGCGAGCCGTTTCAGGGCCTCCACGGCTTCCCGATCGGTGGCTGAGGCGAATCGAATCCTGCCCTGATCGCGCAGATAACTCAGCTCGGGTCCGACACCCGGATAATCGAGACCGGCGGCGATCGAATGGGTATGGCGGATCTGTCCTAAGCGATCTTGGAGGAGATAGCTCTTGCTGCCGTGAAGCACGCCCACCTTTCCCGCCAGGATGGAGGCCGCGTGGCGACCACTCTTTAGCCCCAACCCACCGGCCTCTACGCCCACCATCTTCACCTTCCGGTCGCCGAGAAACGGGTAGAAGAGCCCCATAGAGTTGCTCCCTCCTCCTACGCAGGCGATCAGGTAGTCGGGAAGCCGCCCCTCTCGGGCGAGAATTTGCCGGCGTGCCTCCTGCCCGATGACGGATTGGAAGTCGCGCACGATCATGGGATACGGGTGGGGTCCGGCCACGGAGCCGATGAGATAATAGGTATGGCGGACATAGGTCACCCAATCTCTAAGCGCTTCATTCATCGCGTCTTTTAGCGTCTGGCTGCCGGATTCCACCACCCTCACTTTGGCGCCGAGCAGCTTCATCCGAAAAACATTCAAGGACTGCCGCTCGACATCCTCCTTGCCCATGAAGATCTCACACTCCATCCCGAACTTTGCGGCGACCGTGGCCGTGGCTACACCATGCTGGCCTGCGCCGGTTTCTGCGATGACCCGCCGCTTGCCCATCTTTAACGCCAGCAAGGCCTGGCCGATGGTGTTGTTGATCTTGTGAGCGCCGGTATGACAGAGGTCTTCCCGCTTGAGGTAGATCCGCGCCCCTCTCAACCTGGCCGTAAGGCTTTCGGCAAAATAGAGCGGCGTCTGTCTACCCGCATACTCGCGCAGATGACGGTGGAACTCACGGCGGAAGCTGGGGTCCCGGCGAGCCTCGACGTAGGCCTTCTCCAGCTCGATCAGGGCCGGCATGAGCGTCTCGGAGACGTACCGGCCTCCATAGACGCCGAAATGACCCAGTTTATCAGGCACTCTTGGCAGCGCGGATGAATTCCTTGAGTTTCGCATGATCCTTGATGCCCGGCTTTGCCTCGACCCCGGTGCAGACGTCCACCCCGTAGGGCCGCAGGAGCCGTATCGCCTCCTCAACATTCCCGGCGTCTAACCCACCCGCGAGAATCAACTTTTCCGTGCTCAATCCGGTGAGCCAGCTCCAGGGAAAAGAAGAGCCTGAGCCACCGTACCCCGGGACCCAGGCATCCACGAGATAGAAGTCTGCGGGAAAGCCCCGAAGGCGGGCCACGGAGACCTGATCCTTGATCCGAAAAGCCTTGATGACTTTTAGCCCCCAGCCCCGGCAATAGTCGGGGCTTTCGTCCCCGTGAAATTGTAGACCCCGAAAGGCCTGCCTGCCGTCGGGAAGAAGGCCGCAGCCCAACACCTCTTCCACTCTCTCTTTCGGTTCGTTGACGAAGAGCGCAATGTTACAAATCTCCTGGGGGACTTCTCTTAGGATCGCCCGGGCTTTTTCCGGCTTGATAGAGCGCGGGCTCGGCGGATAAAAATTAAATCCCAAGGCATCTGCCCCGTAATCCACGGCCTTCAGGGCATCTTCGAGATTGGTTATGCCGCAAACTTTAACCTTCACCATTTTCGTAAATAGCGGATTGCGAATAGCGAATATCGGATTTCAAATCTATTTACCCATTCGCTATTAGCATTTACTTTTCGCCATTCGCCATTTGCTATTCGCTATTCCCTAGCAGCTCCCTCAGCTTGGCCCCCGGATCGGGCGCGCGCATGAGCGCCTCGCCCACCAAAAAGACATGAACCCCTAGTTTCTCGAAGCGCTTGATCTGTTCTGGGCTATCGATGCCGCTCTCGCAAACCACCGTAATGCCCGGAGGCACCTTTGGTGCCAACCGCTCGGCAGTTTCGAGCTTGACCTCGAAGGTCTTCAAGTCCCGGTTATTGATCCCGATCAAATCGGCGCCGGCCGCAAGCGCCCTCTCGAGATCCTCTTCGGTATGGACCTCGACCAAGGCGTCGAGGGCGAGTGAAGACGCCTGTTCTTTGAGCTCCCGGAGCTGGCCACCGTTGAGCAGCGCGCCGATCAAAAGCACCGCATCGGCGCCGAAGCTCTTCGACTCCGCGATTTGATATCCGTCCAGAACGAAGTCCTTGCGCACCAGGGGAAGTGAAACTTCACTGCGAACCCGCTCTAGATGCTGCAGACTACCGTGAAAATAGCGTTCTTCGGTTAAGACGGAAAGCGCGCTCGCCCCGTTGGCGGCAAAGTCCCTGGCAATCGCGACTGGATCGAACTGCGCCCGAATGAGCCCTTGAGAAGGCGAGGCCCGCTTGACCTCGGCGATGATGCGGAGCGTGCCTCCCTTAAGCCTCTCGGCAAATCCCCTGCGAGGTTGATGGAAAAGCGGGCGGTCACACAGCAGGGCCAGAGGAAGCTGCCGCTTTCTAAGCTCCACCACCTCGCGGATATGCTCCGCAATCGAATCTAAAAACATATCTTTGTTCAAGTTTTGAGTTCTTAGTTCTCAGTTTTGAGCTTTCCGGCCAAAACTAAAAACTCAAAATTCAAAACTGAAAACTGGTATTAGCTGGCGTTGGTCATCCGCACCAGCTGATCGAGTTTGCCCTGCGCCTTTCCGGAATCGATCGACTCTCCCGCAAGCCGCATGCCCGCCTCGATGGACTGTGCCTTGCCGCTTACATAAAGCGCGGCGCCGCTGTTGAGCAGCACCACGTCCCGCTTGGGCCCTTTTTCACCGCCGAGGACACCGCGCAAAAGTGCCGCGCACTGCTCCGGAGTGCCGCCGTGGAGATCCTCCAACCGGCATGGCTTAAGCCCGAACTCTTCGGGGGAGACGGTGTAGGTCTTGATCTTCCCATCGCGAAGCTCCGAGACCCGGGTCGGCCCGCAAAGCGAGACCTCGTCCATCCCTTCAAGCCCGTGCACAATCATGGCCCTGGCCGTACCCAGATTCTTGAGCACGTGAGCAATCGGCTCGGTGAGCCCCCCGTCATAGAGACCGGTGAGCTGATGGGTCGCTCCCGCAGGATTGGTCAGGGGACCCAGGAGATTAAAGATCGTGCGGATGCCTATCTCGCGGCGCGGCTGGACGGCATACTTCATCGCCTCGTGCAGGAGCGGCGCAAAGAGAAAACCGATGCCGATTTTCTCCAAGCACTCCTCGACCCTCTCTTTAGAAGCATCAATCTTGACTCCCAAAGCAGCCAGCACATCGGCGCTCCCCGACTGGCTGGAGACTGAGCGGTTTCCATGCTTGGCCACGGTGATCCCCGCGCCCGCCACAACAAACGCCGATGCCGTTGAGATGTTGATGGTTCCTTTCTGATCCCCTCCTGTTCCAACAATATCGAGCACAAGATCGGCTTTGGTTCTGACGCGGTGCACTTTTTCCCTCATGACCCGCGCGGCCCCCGTGATCTCCTGGACGGTCTCCCCCTTCATCCGCAGGGCTGTAAGAAAGGCTGCCACTTGCGAAACGGTCGCGTCGCCGGACATGATTTGGTTCATTACGTCTTCGGTTTCGCCCTCCGTCAAATCCGTCCGGTTGACCAGTTTGCCGATGGCTTCCTTGATATCCATGCTTCCAACCTCCTAAGACCCTAACGACTCACGGTCATGGATTTAGTAAACTTTTCTTTTACCCTGAGCTTTTCCTGGAGCGCTCTGGCTTCTTCCCGCGTGGCGAAATGGCCCACGCGCACGCGATACCAGGTCTTTCCCTTGATGTCCGTCGAGGCCACATAGGCATCGTAACCTTTGTCCTTAAGCCTCTTGGCCAAGCGGTCGGCGTCCCGTTCTTGGGGGAAAGCATTGAGCTGGACCGTCCAGACGCCATTTGCCGGTTTTTGAACCGCTTTTTCCGCAACCTGTGCAACCGCCTTTTCGCGCGCCGGAGCCTTCGCCTCGACCGCCGCCTGCCTGGTGCTTTCCTCAATCGGTTTTACCTTCTGCTTAACCCCCCCGCGTGCCGGTCCCCCGCCTTCGGCTCCCTTGGCAAGCGTATCGTAAAAAGTGATCTCCTCCTTAGCGGCGGGAGCCTGACCGGATCCCTTGAGCAAAGGTTCCACAGGGATCTTCACCACGGGTTCTTCCTTTTCCATCAGCTTCCTCTCTTCGATCCCCTGCCCGATGAATACGCCGAGAAAAAAGACCACGAGAGAGGTGGCGGTAAATCCCACTGCCAAGATGATCAGTTGAACGCGACTCAAGTAGTAAGAACCCTGCCCTTTGCCTCTGCGATGATTCGTCATCTCGTTCACCACCGACACCATGAATTTCGCCTCATCCTATGGACCCTTTCTATCGGCTCCTCGAGGAACTTCCGGCCTCCAGCTAAATGCTCCCCGGCGTCGGTTCAGCGCGGGCGGCCATCCTCAGAGGAGCTTCCACCCCCAAAAGCTCCAGGCCTTTGCGAATGATCTTTTGCACGTTCCGGACCAACAAGAGGCGAGCTCGGGTGAGCTCCCGATCGTCCGAAATCACCCGGAATCGATTGTAGTAGCGGTGGAATTCGCCCGCCAGCTCGAGCAAATAGAACGCTAGCCGGTGCGGCTCCAGCTCCTTTACGCTCTCTTCGACCACCTCGGAGAACTGGACCACCCGCTTGATCAGCTCCATCTCTTCCGCCTGCTCCAGGCGTTCGAGTCTCGCATCCCGCAACCGGGAAACTTCCCCTTCCATTCCGCTTTGGCACGCCTGCTCGAAGATGCTCGCGATGCGGGCATGGGCGTACTGAACGTAAAAGACCGGGTTCTCGCTCGACTCTTTTTTAGCCAGCTCGAGATCAAAATCAAGATGGCTGTCGGCCTTGCGCATGAGGAAAAAAAATCGCGCGGCGTCTCTTCCCACCTCTTCCACCACCTCTCGGAGAGTAACGAACTCTCCCAGCCGCTTTCCCATGCGCACCGGTTCTCCGCCGCGAGTGAGGTGCACCATCTGGACCAGAACGACTTGCAGGCCTTCAGGATCGTATCCCAGGGCCTTGATGGCCGCCTTGATTCGATTCACATAGCCATGATGATCCGCGCCCCAAACATTAACGAGTCGCTTGAAGCCCCGCTCGAACTTGTTGCGGTGATAGGCCATGTCACTGGCGAAGTAAGTGAGATCCCCATCGCTCTTCACCACGGTTCGGTCTTTATCATCCCCGTAAGCCGTGGCCCGGAACCACTCCGCCCCTTCCTCGCGGTACAGGAGCCCGCGAGACCGCAGCAGCTCGATCGTCTGCTCGACCTCTTTTTGCTCTCTCAGCTCCCTCTCGCTGACAAAGGAATCAAAGGTAATCCCGAATTGAGCCAGGTCGACCCGGATCGCTTCGAGCAGGATCTCGCCACCGAACCGGCTCAGAAACTCGGTTGCTGTCTCCCGCTTTTCCTTTAAGAACTTCTCCCCCCATCGGCGCCTTACCTCCGCGGCGACCTCCCGGACATAGTCTCCGGGATAACCCTCTGCGGGGAACTCGATCTTTTCCCCGTAAAGCTCACGGTAGCGGAGATAAACCGAAAGCCCCAACTGCTCAATCTGCCTTCCGGTATCGTTCACATAGTATTCGCGCTCCACGGCGAACCCCGCGGCCTCAAGCAAGCGTGCCAGGACGTCGCCGATGACCGCCACGCGCCCATGGCCGACATGGAGAGGGCCGGTAGGATTGGCGCTCGCGAACTCCACCTGAACTTTCTCGCCCCGGCCCAGGTCCAAATCCAACTCCTTGCCGGCCTCGATCTGTCTAAGGCAGTCGTAGTAAAACTTCGCCGAGAAGGAGAAATTCAGAAAGCCCGGACCAGCGATTTCCGCCCGGGCGAGAATCCCGTCCCGGTCCTCCAAATTTTTGAGAATGGCCTCAGCGATGGCCCGCGGAGATTTTTTCTGCTGCTTTGCGCAAATCAGAGCCACATTGGTTGACAGGTCGCCGAATTCTTTCTGCTTGGGAGGCTCAAGAAGCAAAGGGGGGAGGTCTGTCATTTTCAGCTCTCCCCCCTTCGCCGCCTTTTCAAGGGCTCGGGCTAACAGATCCCTAAGGTGACTTTTCATCTCTGGCTTTAACCATCCCCTTGTCCTCCCATCAGCCGGGGCGAAGCCATCCTCTGAGGAAGTGGACGGTCTGCTTAAAAAAGCTCTTAAAAATAAATATTTATAGCGATTTTAGAGCGCCGAAGTCAACCCATTCGACACCCCGCCCACCCTTCGACAACCTTACCCCTCTTCTTCCGAGAGAGGGAGGTTTGTCCCGAAGCACGGGAGACGTCCGATACTGAAGTTGCCTCAGGGAAGTGAACCTTAGCGGTCGAGTGCTTGGGAGCAGACAAGCAGAGGCCTATCGGCTCCCGCTGAGGGGCAGGCCTCCCTCTCTCTTACTCTTCCCGCCACAGGGACAAAAATTTCGCCGGGATTTCCTTTGCCAAAAAGAGTGGGCCCGAACAATAAAACGGAATCCCGCTGGCATGGGCCTCCCGAGAATGGATCGCCAGGATGGCGGGCGAGGGATCTCGCCTTTTTCCCACCGCGAGCGCCTCCTCAGCGGTCGGGCTGAGATGAACATACTGCCTGCCGCGCGGCTTGAGCCCGTCGCGCAGGATCGTTTGGGCCAGGTCGCGGGCGGTCCCGTGATAGAGACGGGGCGGCGGTTCCACGCTCTCCAGGCCGAGATCCACCGGGAAAGAGTGACCGTAGGTCGCACGCACCTTCCCCTCCCGCAGCTCGAAGCGCCTCTTCTCGGACCCCTCAATTACGCTCAGCACCTCTTTTTCGGCGACCGCGGGAAACCGTTTTTCCACCTGTTCGAGCAGCTCGCTCCATGTGACAAAACCATTTCGATCGAAGCGCAGGGGGTAATCCGGCGGCCGGTGGCGCAGGAGAAAACTCAAGAAACGAGAAAGCCGCTCCGAATCGACCGAAACCATCGCTCATCCTCTTTTTTGACCCCAGATCAAGGAATAAACGTGATAGGCAATTCCGCTCGCCTCTTATCTTTGGCCGACTCCTCTTTATACCTCAATCCCCTGGCAAAATGGAATTGTCCGATAAAACAGTTATCGCCAAACCTGCAAGCTGCCACGCCCTGCGCATTCGTTTGCCACTCACCTGCTGGAAGATGGCTACGACATCCGCACGGTTCAGGAATTGCCGGGCACAAGGATGTCAGTACGACCATGATTTACACCCACGTGTTGAACCGCGGTGGCAGGGGAGTCCACAGCCCAGCGGATCAACTCGGGATTGATTCGGACCGATCGTAGGGGGCAGCAAAGGCTGACAATAGGTGCAGCGTTTGTCCCATCTGGGCAGTTAAGAAGTTTCTTGCTAAATGCTGAAGAACACAATAGAATCCGCCCTGACTACAAAAATAGTTAATGGAGATGGGCTAACCAATCGACTTATTAGTTAGGCCACGGAAGCCGCGAGTGACCGAAAAAAAACAAGGGAGGTGTTAGCATGGCACGTTTGCTTATCATCAGTAC
>MGSI01000075.1 GCA_001798455.1 Deltaproteobacteria bacterium RIFCSPLOWO2_02_FULL_57_26
TCCGGGATAGCCGGCCCGGTGAAGGAGACGCCTAACTGCCGTATAGGTTCCCGGCAACTGCCTCTCGCCCAAAAAAAACGTTGTAATACTCTCCCAGAGGGTTTCCCGGTCCGTGCTAAGCAGTCGTACCGGCGAACGCGCCCGTACGGGTTTGGAGCTGATGCTTTCAAGCCGTCTCAGAATGGCTTCCTCCTGGATGCCGGACTTAGAAGCCAGGACATAGAAAGCCGAACCTGCAACCACCCCAAAAACCCCAACGGCTATGAGAATAAGTTCCATATTTTTTCAGATATAAATACGAATCAGCCTGCGAAAAGCCAGGATGCCGACTATCTCCAGGATTAAAGCCGCAGTGAGCATCGTCCGCCCAGTGGGTTCGGCCAACATTTCATTCATCATGACCGGGGCTGTCACAAACATGAAGGCGGCTAGCAACGGGGGGATCAAACAAACGACCCAGGCAGTCATGCGATTCTGAGCAGTGAGGCTTTTAATCTGTCGCTCAATCTTAAAACGATCGCGGATCACGTCTGCTAGCTTGGTCAGCAATTCTGCCAGGCTCCCTCCAATTTCTCGTTGTACCAGCATCGCCGTACCAAAAAGCCGCATCTCCTGGAGGGAGACGCGCTCCTGAAGATTCTTGAGGGCATCCGTCAAAGGAAGTCCGAGATTCAGCTCCTCCATAAAAACAGAAAACTCGGTCCCCATGGGATCGGGCATTTCTTTGGCGGTGAACACGAGCGCCTGGGTAAGACCCAACCCTGCCTGCAACCCCTGGGTGACCATATCCAAACCATCCGGCATCTGCTCTAAGAACCTTCTCAGCCTGCGCCAGCCCAGGTACTTGACATACGAGTAAGGGCCAAAGGACCCGATCAGCCCGGCAAGGAGGGCTAGAGAAAAATGTTGTTTAAAAAAAACTGATACGAGGAGGAGAGTGATTCCTCCCGAAAACAAGGAGAAGAGAAGCAGAAGGCTTACGCTAATATCGAGATTGGCCCTTTCCAAGAGAATGCCGATCCTACGAACAAAGTTCAACTGAGCAAGAAAAGCATTTAACCACGGTATGTCGCTGTACGTCTGGCCCTTGAGAAGGCCCTGGATTTCGGCTTTTGAGGCATAAGGATGACGCCCTATGGCGATAAGCCTCTTGCGAATACGGCTCTGAGGGGATGTCTCGACAGCCGTAATCAATATGGCAATCATGATGCCAAAGCTGGTAACCGCCAAGAAAGCAAAAAGACCGATAAGGAATAAAGTCATAGCGCCTTTTTCCTGGTCATAAGAGCAAGGGGCATGAAATGGGTATTGGGCATCTTAAATCCATACCGCTCAAGACGATCAAGAAAATGAGGTCTCACGCCGGTCGCGACAAATTCCCCGCTCACCTTCCCATCTTCAACTCCTTTCTGGTCAAACTCAAAAATCAACTGCGTGGTGACAACATTTCCCTCCATTCCCGTGACCTCCGAGAACTCAATAAGTTTGCGATTGCCATCGGTCAGACGCGACAAATGAACAATGATATCCAGCGCCGAGGCAATCTGTTCCCTAAGGGCTCTCTCGGGCAGGTTAATCCCGGCCATCAGCATCATAGTTTCTAACCGTGCAATCGCATCCCGGCAGCTATTCGCATGGATGGTGCTGATGGAACCATCATGACCGGTATTCATGGCCTGCATCATATCCAGGGCTTCACCACCTCTCACCTCGCCCACGACGATACGTTCCGGCCTCATTCTCAAGGCGTTGCGAACCAAATCTCTCTGGGTTACCTCACCCCTCCCCTCAATGTTCGCAGGACGTGTCTCCAGACGAACCACATGCGGCTGCTGAAGCTTTAACTCCGCAGAATCTTCGATTGTTACAATACGCTCATCCTCCGGAATGAAATTAGAAAGACAGTTAAGTAGAGTTGTCTTCCCAGCTCCGGTACCCCCGGATATCAAAATGTTCAATTTGGATTTCACGCAGGCCGCCACCACCTCCGCGATCTGCTCCGGTATCGAATTAAACCGGATAAGATCCTTCATGGTTAATGGCTCGGCGCCAAAACGTCGAACAGACAAAATAGGACCATCCAAGGCGAGAGGAGGAATAATCGCATTGACACGCGACCCGTCCGGAAGACGGGCATCAACCATAGGAGATGCCTCGTCTATCCTGCGACCTACACGGGCTACAATCCGCTCAATAATCTGCATGAGATGGGCATCATCGCGGAAACGAACCTCAGTAAGCTGAAGCTTACCGTGCCGCTCCACATAAACCTTCTCATACGTGTTGACCAAAATGTCCGTGATTTCGGAATCCTTCATTAGCGACTCCAGAGGGCCTAAACCAAAGACCTCGTTTAGGACCTCTATCACAAGCCTCTCCCGATCAGGTCGACTAAGAGGAAGCGATTCCGCCATCACCATCTCTTCCAGAATACGGCGAATCTCCACCTGGACCATCCCCATCTCAAGGCTGGAAAGCTTGGTGAGATCAATAGTGTCAATCAGATTCCGGTGAATCCTGATCTTAAGATCCTGAAAATACAGCTCGGGATTTGGGATCTGACCCACACGACCCTGACGCCTCCATTCTTCTTCGGCCCCGGCTTTTACAAATTGTGGTACGTCACGCTCGGAAGATTTGTTTTCCATTTAGTCTCCTACTTCGTTTTAAGCATTGGAATCCACCGACTGAGGATGCCGGATTTCTTCCTTCCTCCGTCTAGCCTTCGGTCAGAGGAAACCGTAATGGTCTCCAACACCGCGGTAGCCATCCCACGATAACTCTTTGCAAGCTCCGATTTCGGATCGGTCTCGTGAATCGTCAACCCCTGATTTAAGGCGGCAATAGCCGTAGGGTAATCGTTAGGTAACGCCCAGAATACTTTGACTCCCAGGGTTTTCTCCACGGACTCCAGGTTAATCAGTTTGCTCTTGATGTGACGATTTAAAACCAGCCGAATCTTTTTCTGCTGCACACCCATCCTCTCAAACAACTCTAGCGCCTTGGTAGCGCTCCGTAGAGAAGGGACGTCCATTTCCGTGACGAAAAGAATAAGGTCCGCGCTGTCCAAAGCAATGGAAACAATCCTGTCAACTTCTTTGCGAGTATCCACAACCACAAAGTCAAAAGACTGACGAAGAGTAATAAGAATCTGGTCAATGTCCTTGGGCTCGATCGTCCGAGCGTCCTCCGCGTAGAATGGCTCTGCAAGGACCCTCAACCCCGAAGCATGTTTGACCAGGGACCCGTCCAGCAGAAGAGGGTCTATCCTTTTTAGATTTTGGATGAGGTCCAGGATAGTATAATAAGGCTCCAGGTTTAAAAAAGTAGTCACAGACCCGAATTGCAGCACAAGGTCCATCATGCAGACGGACTTCTTCGTGGTCGCGAGGGCCACCGCAAGATTGGTGGCAACTGTGGTCACTCCTACTCCGCCCTTGTTGGAAAAAACTGTAATGATCCGGCCCAGCTCTAACGTCCTTGCAGATTGAAGGGAGATTTTGGTCCGGATCCTCTCCAGGGCTGGCACTACCTCCGGCCAGTTAAAAGGCTGCGTCAGAAACTCTTCGGCTCCCGCCCGCATGGCCCTCAATATAGTTCCGGGTTCGTTATTGGGGGAACTCATTACCAGATGCACGCCGGAAAGCTTAAGCTTTATCTCCTGCGCTACGCGGAAAGCTTTCTCCGAGTCTCGGCTCAAATCCACGACGACAAGGGTAGGACCTGTTTTTAACCGGAGAAACTCAAAGGCCTCTTCAAAGCTCCTGACCTTGCTTTCCACGGCGAAACTGTTTTCCTTTTCTAGCTGTTGCCGCAAGGAGAGCAGGGCAAGGTTATCCTGACTGACGAGGACAATAGGCAGCTTCATCATCTCTCCTCAAGGAATCGTGGGGCCCTGCGGCGCTGGCCCACGCGGAGGCCCACCTGGAGCTGCTTCAGTGGGAGGATAACTTGGGAGAGGTATCTGGCGCATATCTGGGTCGTCATACCTTTCAAGTGACGGTAACGGCGGCTTTTCTCCGGGCTTCAATGCCCTTACAATTGTCGGGGTGACAACTATGACCAGTTCTGACTCTTGATTTCTGAAACGGGTGCCGCGAAATAATGCTCCAAGGATCGGGATATCTCCTAATATCGGGAATTTGGTAAGGTCTTTAATGATCCGCCGATCCACCAAGCCACTCATGACCAGAGACTCTCCTTCCTTCATCTCCAAGCGGCTCACGCTTCTGCGCACCCGAAGACCCGGAACCTGGATACCGGAGGTCAAGATCTGTACAGAGGTATCGATCTCGCTCACCTCAGGAAAAACCCTGAGGTCAATGCTTCCGGACCACGTGATCGTTGGAACGAAGTCGAGTCGCACACCAAAGGGTTTAAATTCGATAGTAATGGTTGCCGCGCCTCCCGCGCCGGCACTCTGGGGGACAGGAAACGGGAACTCGCCGCCGGCAAGGAACCCGCCAGAGCGGCCATTTTTGATCACCAGGTTAGGCTGGGCAAGGATCTCGGTTATGTCCCTATTTTGGAACAACCGGTAGATCGTTGAAATTTGAACGTTATTGGATACGTGGGTTAAGATCGCAGAAGTTGCCCCGCCAAAAGTCAATGTCGGGATGTCAACACCACCGCCTGGGGTGGCCGGTGAAATATTATTTAAAAGCGTCCCGCTTTGAAACCCGGATTGAGACCCCGCATTACTTCGAAAAGAGGTTGTTCTGCCAAAGACCGTAAAATCCAAACCGAGCTCCCGAAGTTTGGTCAGCGAGACTTCTGCTACAATCACATTTAGCTGAATCTGGCGTACCTCTTTAATGACGAGGAGATCGATGATTCCAGGCATGGATCGTCTGATCCCCCACCGTTCCGGATCGGTCAGGGACCCTTCCTCGACAAAGGCTAGCTGCCCCCCCCCGGCAAACGCAGTGCCGGTAGTGGGAAGGCGCGGTTCAGGCGCCCTGACCGTTACCGTCTGCGTCGCAGCCGGAGGTGCCACTTCCTCCTTCGGCCTTGGCGGGAGATAGGTTTGGGCGATTTCTAACACCTTGTCATAGACCACTTCGTTGGAAACCTCCCCCCTGAGCACTATTGCGGACCCGGAGGCGGAAACTTCGACTTTCTCCTCAGGAAAAAGGGACCTGAGTTGCGAGCGCAACGAAGCAAGATCCGGAGTGACAATGAGGTCGTAATTCGTCGCAACCTGTTTCTCGTCAAAGATTACAAGCGAGGTTGAGCCGACGGATTTACCGTGAATCAGGACCTGTTGAGGCGTGAGAACCACGACCTCAGCAATCTCCGGCTGAGTTACAGATATGCTCTTTACCCTCTGGCCTAAACGGTAGATAATAGACTTGTTAACCGTGACGGTCACAGAGGGCGGAACAATATCCTGAGCAATCAGGGTTGCCCGATCAACATGAAAAAGAATCATCACAGCTACCGTTAAAATTAGCTTCCTGCTCAACTGATTTAAATGACCCCAATCCATCATCCACTCCTTCCTTAGAATTCCACGACAGATTTCTGGCTGCCTCGGTATACTTCAACCCGATACTTCTGCGGAGGAGCCTCAGTAGAAACCGGAGGCGCAGCCGGAGGGCGTTCCGCTTTTCTTCGCGGGACCGAGGGCGCAGCCAGGGCTAAAAGATCGCGCTTTGTGCTGCCTCGAGTTACCTTTGCAGCCTCATCCCCGATCGCCCGAAGCGCTAAAATAACATGCCCTTCAAAAACAGCGAGAGAAAGTTTTTCTGCCTCTTCGGGCGTCACTTCCAAAGTAATCGACCGGACCACCTGAGGCTTCCCTTCTTTCTGCTCTACAGATTGCGCTACTGAGAGAACTCGCCTGTTTTGAAGTACGATTTTGGACAGTTTCTCATCCTGGGAACCTCTTCCAGGAGGGGTGAGTGTTGCAATCACATCCACGCGGTCATCCGGGGCAATAAAACCGCTCACCCCGATGACCTCATCTACTTTAACCGCTACCGCCCGATAACCCGCAGCTAGACGACTCGCAAGGCCCACTCCTTCCCCCACCAGCTTCGATTCCAGAATCGGCTCGCCAGCAACTACCTTGGTCTTGACAGTTTTGCCTACCACCTGGTTTGTTGAATAAAAAGAGCCGGGAGGAACTGATGCTTTAGGCCAGGAAGTTTCCTTGACCAACCCTTCCTTGATTATTTTTTCCGTAACATTGGTCCCCGCTGGAATCTCCTTAGCGGCTACAACCACATTTTGGGTGGCGCTCTTCAGCGCCTCGGTGGCTTCCCTCTGCTGGCGCAAGAAACTATAAACGCCGTAGGCTGCTATCAATCCGAAAAAGATAGCCGCTATGATTGCAATCCTTAGCCGGTTAACCATAAGATTTGTCTCCTAAGGCCCCTCGTCAACTAATCAATAGAAGCAACTTTATTGCCAAGTTTTTCGTGCATCCCTAAAATCCGGCCCACTTCCCATCCGGGTCAACGTAAACGGCGGTAAGTGTACCTAGCCCAATAGCAACACCGAGTGGGAAGTTAGAGTGCCTTTCGCCAACCACTTGGGGTAAGACTGCACCTCGGCTCATAAAAAAGAGTTTCAAATCAAGCCAAAGCTGCGTAAAAGCCTCGAGCCGCTTGTGTCTACAAATCACCAGGCCCAAGGCACACACCCCTCCTAACAGGACCGAATAGAAGAAGACGCGAGGCACCAAGGACGCGCCTAAAATACTTCCCACAGCGCCTAGGAGCTTGACGTCACCGGCTCCCAGCCAACCGAGGGCAAAAGGCAGAATCAGGATGCCTACGCCGAATCCAAGGCCGAGCAAACTGTGCAAGAGCTGGTCAAAACCTTTCGTCGTATTAAATATTGTTCCGCCCAAAACTCCAACGAGAACCAGCCAGTTCGGAATTCTACTCTCGCTTAAGTCATAGACGATCGCAAGAGCAACAAAAACGACCAGAAAAAAACCCACAAGAGGAAACATTTCACCCGTCGGACGCAACTAAAGATGACCCGCGCACGCTAAATTTTCCTCTTACTAACCGCTCTCTTGTCTTCTTTTGTCCTTTTTTGCCTTCGCCGGTGGAAGACTAACATACACT
>MGSI01000076.1 GCA_001798455.1 Deltaproteobacteria bacterium RIFCSPLOWO2_02_FULL_57_26
TACCCCAGGGGCTCGATGCCCGAGCTGATTAAAGACGGAGAGACCGGTTATCTGGCGCGCAGCGAAGATGAAATGGTACAGGCCATGGGCTCCGTGGGGAAGATCAGCCGGAGGCGGTGCCGTGAGTGGGTGCGAGAAAAGTTCTCGCTGGAGCGGATGGTGGATGGATATGAAAAGCTCTACCAACAGGCGGTAGGCGGAAGGCGGTAGGCGGAAGGAAAGAGGTCTTTCGCCACTGCCTCATGCCTTACGGCTCACGCCTGTTGCCTTCTTTTTAGTTGCAAATCATCAAATGGCAGTTATGTGGTAAGCGATTCATCAGCCCTTTAACGACGTGTCCCCGAAGCATGTGATAGAAAGCAGACCGCCTCGTTGCCCCGACCAAAACCGTGTCCACGCCGAGCTCTTTCGCGGCATTGGCGATCGCCTCAGCCGCGTTGTGGGAGATCGTCCATATGGGAATCATCTGGATGTCCTTGTCCCGTACCTCCTGCAGTGCGTGCCGTAAAGTCCTGATCCCCTCATCGTTCGGCAGGTGCGGGGTTTCCCCATTGAAGAGGCCGGGCCACTCTTCCACGTAAATACAGTAGACGGCCGACTCCCCCTTGCCTTTGGCGCGGGTAATCCCCTCCAGAATTAGGCGCGGGGTTTCGCCGCGCAGCGCCAGGAGCGTGGAGGACGGGTAAAGGGCTTTGAGGTCCACCGCTTCGCCAAGAGTTACGAGTCCTTTTAATTCCTCCTCGACCAGATGTTCAGAGGCGCGGTACGCTCGGGCCTGGAGACGTTGGATCACGGGGATTTGGTGCAGCATTTCAATAAACCATCCTCGCCGCACTCCGACCGCCGTTAGCATCCCGATCACGGTTAACGTTCCGCCGAAAAGCGTCGCTAGCTCTTTCTCGACCAGATTGACCCCCCACGCGACGATGACGATCCCGGTTGTCAAGGTTCCGATTAGGAAGCCGAGGTCTCTTCGCCCAAGTCTCCACCGGATCACGTCGAGGCTGAGCGAGGAAAAGACAAACGCGCCGAGAAGTCCAAAGGCATACATGTCGCCGAGCACTGCCATTTTGCCTTGAGTCATCAGAATCACCAGAATCGGGATGGAGGTGGCAATCAAGATCGCAATGTGCGGAGTATTGAACGCGGCGCTGCGCGCCGAAAGAATCTTCGGGAGGAATCCTTGGTTTGTTAGCGCCAGAAAGACATGGTAGGAGCCGATGATTGCGGTGTTGGAGGCGAAGAGGAGCAAAGTCGAGGCGGTGAATACGACCGCCAGCTTTATGCCGAACCCGCCGGTCAGCCAGCCAAGTTCGGAGATGAAGCGCTCGCTTTGTGTGGCCTTCACCTCGTCCGAAAGGAGCGAAATTGAAAGCGTTGAGAGAATAGGGGAGGTAAGGACTATGGTGATAATAACTGCGGCCATGGCGATGCGAGTCGTGCGCCGAAGGGGCAAGCGAATGGCCGGGCTAATCTGACTGATACTTTCTAAGCCGGAAAAGGCCAGCCATGCGCTCCCAAAGCCCACAAGCAAATCGTATCCTCCAAGATTCTTGCCAGTGCCAAGATGATTTAAGGTCGCCTGCCATTGGCTCCCGTCCATGGAGTAAAGACTCGACCCGATCACGACGAAGTCTACGATGAGAGCGCCGCTCGCCATAACCAGGGCGACGGTGGCGCTTTCGCGGATGCCGATGATGTTCAGCACGGCCAGCATGATCACGCCGCCGCAGGCTAAAAGGACGACGTAATGGTCGAGCGTGGGGAACACGCTACCGACGTACTGAAAGCCCGAGACTGCAGAGATTGCCGTGGTCAGAAAATAATCGACGGTGATGAGCATTCCCCCCAAGCAGCCCCACATCGGTCCGAAGGCTTTGGTCGTGATCGTGACGACACCGCCGCCTTCGGGATTCCGCCATGAAATTTCGATGTATTTTAAGGCGAGCAGGATGAATCCGCCGGTCGTAAGCAGCACGAAGAAAGGCGTGGCGTCCTTGACGTGGCCGTAGAGTATGCCGGGGACGTAATAAACGGAAGTGCCGATATCACAGAAGACGACCGCCCACGCCAATAGCCAGTTGAGCTGTCTTGTATCCCTTGTCGGTTGCATAGGGGAAGGTTCGAATTTCGATGATAGGGTTGCCGTCAGCCGGGAGTCAAGGTCATTCAGCAGAAACCGGGGGTCGACTCCTTGATCCTTTGGCTCGGGATTGCCACGCAGACCTCATAATAATGTCCCGCGAAGAATCATGGCCGCGACGCTAAAATAGATGACCAGGCCGGTGACGTCGACCAGGGTGGCGACGAAGGGGGCGGACGCGCTGGCCGGGTCGAATTTAAACAGGCGCAGGAGCAACGGGAGAAGCGAGCCGGTAATCGTCCCCCACAGGACAACGCCAACGAGGCTTAAGGCGACCGTGAGCCCAACCAGCAGCCAATGCTCGCCGTATAGCTGAAAAAGGGTCTGCCAGAGAAGGATTCGGCCGAAGCCAATGGCGGCCAGTATGGAACCCAAGGCGAGCCCGGTAACGAGCTCGCGTCTGATCACCCGCCACCAGTCCTGTAGCCTGACTTCACCCAGGGCCATGGCCCGGACCACAAGGGTGGACGCCTGCGAGCCTGAGTTGCCGCCGCTGCTAATGATTAGAGGGACAAACAAAGCAAGAACCACTGCGCGGGCGATCTCCGCCTCAAAATAGCCCATGGCTGTGGCGGTAAGCGTCTCGCCCAGAAATAGAGCGGACAACCAGCCGCCTCGCTTTCGAATCATGCGAAGAAGCGGAATTTGAAGATAAGGTCCGTCCAGGGCCTCCGTACCACCGATCTTCTGAATGTCCTCGGTGGCCTCCTCCTGGACGACGTCGATGATATCGTCCACCGTGACGATACCTTTGATGTGCCTTTCCTCATCGACAATCGGGATCATCATGAGATTATGGCGGGCGAAGAGGTGGCTTAGGGCCTCCTGATCTAGATTCTCCGGAGCCGTCACCACGTCAGTCCGCATCACCTCCTGGATGAGCCGCTCGCCCGGGGTGGTAAGCAGATCCCGGAACGAGGTCACTCCAAGCAGCCGCTCTTGGGGGTCGACTACATAGGCATAATAGACAGCTTTCGCCCGTGAGCGCGCGTCTCTGCGAAGGTAACTGACCGCCTCGTTCACGCTCATATCGGGTCGGAGCCGCGCGTAGCGAGGGTTCATAAGCCCTCCGGCCTCATCTTCCGCATAGTCGAGAAGGCCTTTGACCTCGCTTCGGGTCTGGTCATCGAGTAGCGAGAGAAGGCTTTCGTGCTCGGGTGCGGCGCTCTCCTGGATGACATCCGCGGCCTCGTCCGGGGGAAGCAGCCTGATCCACAAGCGGCGCTCTCCCGCTCGAAGCCCTTGGAGCACCTGAGCCTTGTCCTGCGCGTTAAGTTGGAGAAAAAACTCTTCCGCCTCTTGCCGTTGGAGAAGTTCAAAACCCTCCACCCGTTCAGCGGTCGAGAGCACCGGCCAGGCCTCGTAGAGTTCGTTAAGGGTGAAAGCTTTCTCGGCCATGGTTTTCCCCTGCTTGGTCCGGAAATGAAATCAATGAATGATACATGAGACTGCCCTTTGCCCAGTCTCATAACAGGGGATTTGCCGACAATCAACTAATGGATTGGCCCGACATCGGTGCCTCAGTGTCTCCAGCGGGAGTTTTTCAGCCTCGTTGAGGGCCCTTGCAATCCTTACCCGGATGGGTGATAAAAAGTCAGACCGAATTCCAATATGCTTCTTTCTCCTCAGTACATCCAGAAATTGGTCGAGAACTGTCCTGACATCATCATTGCCGTGGACCGGCATGGGACCATCATTTTTTACAATGATGGGGCCAGGCAAAACCTCGGTTTCAGCCAGGCTGAGATTTTGGGAAAGAGCGTCCTGGAGGTCTATCCTACCTGCGAAGAGGCTAAGAGAGTCATGGCGGCCATGCGCGAGGGGGAAGGCGGCGAGCGGGGGAGGATACGCAACTTCGAGACCATCTTCAAAACCAAGAGAGGAGAAGAGATCCCCGTCGCCATTTCCGCCTCGATCATTTACGATGACGCCGGCAGAGAGATCGGTTCGATCGGCTTTGCCAAGGACATCCGAGAGATCCGACATCGGGACAAGTTGGCCACTCTCGGCGAGATCGCCGTTGGCCTATCCCACGAAATCAACAATTCCCTTGAGGTCCTCGTGAACCATCTGAACTTGCTCCAGCAATACGTGGGTCGGGTTGCGACGGACGAGGACTATATCGTGGAATCCGAGCGGCTCGAGTCGGTCGAGCAGCAGCTCAGGAAGATCCAGAAGATTACCCTCCGGATCGGAGAGATGGCTGAGGAAGGGGAATACGGGACCAAAGAGTACCACGGTGGAAAGAGGATGGCCGACCTCGGTGTCAAGAGAGAGGTGAGCGCTGAAAAGGACGGGGAGAAAGAGGCCCGGTTGTCCTTGCGAGGGCTCCGTTTGATGGTGGTCGACGATGACTTGGGGGTTTGTCAATCGCTACGCGATCTCCTGCGGGAAGAGGAATGCGCCGTGGAAACCGCCTGCTCGGGAAGAGAGGCGATGGAATTGATGCAAACAAAGGAGTTCGACCTGGTTCTGAGCGACGTAGTGATGCCGGATATGGACGGTTATGAGCTTTACGCCGCGGTCAAAAGCAAAGCGCCGGATTTACCGGTCGTGCTCATGACGGCTTTTTATTACGATAAGGACCACGTGATCAAACGGAGTTGTCTCGATGGCCTGAAAGGCGTGATCTTCAAAAAGCCCATCGACCCCTCCAAGCTAAGAAAGATCATTCTTGAGCAGTGCCATAGGTCCCTCTCAACTGAGCCAAGCAAGGAAGGCGACCGGTTGTGACCAAGGAGGAATACTACCAGCAGGGGATGGAATATTTTGCCGAGGAGAAGGTCGATGAGGCCATCCAGTCGTATCAAAAAGCCCTGAAGGAAGATCCGAACTACGCCGATGCCTTACACGCCCTGGCAATGACTTACGCGGCCAAGGATCTGCTGGACGACGCCATCGAAGTCGGCAAGAAGTTGATCGAAGTGAGCCCGGAAGACGAACTCGCCTACACTAGCCTCTCCATATTTTATCAACGCAAAGGCATGATCGAAGAAGCCGAGCACATCGGCGCGAAGGCGAGGACCCTGGGTTGGAAGCGGCAGCTTCAGGAGAAGAAAGAGGCGGCCAAAGAATAAAAGCCCCTGTTCGGCAGAGAACAACCCACCCTTGTCGGATAATCGCTCCCTCAGTTACACTTACGTCCGATGCCCGATCCCCCACCCCAAGTAAAAGCGCTAGTAGATCGATTTGACCAGAATATCGACTCCTACCAGAGCCAAGCGTATAACGAGACTCAAGTCCGGCTGGAATTCATCAACCCCTTCTTCGAGACCCTGGGATGGGACGTCGCCAACAAGCAGGGCTATGCCGAGCCCTACAAAGACGTCATCCACGAGGATGCCGTAAAGGTCGGCGGCGCGACCAAAGCACCAGTCTTCACAATTCTATTGAAGCAAATTGCCGTCACTTTCGTCTAAGGAGTCAGCCGATAGGTAGGGCAGAAGGGAACATGGAAGTTACTCCTTTAAAGGGGTGAAGGATCTGCCCGAGTATAGATCGGACTGAGGACGGGAGCCCGATTCTCTATCAGATGGACTGGTTCGTCTGTAGAGGGAATCGGGCTCTTTTCTTTTTCCGGACTCCAATCTGGCAGGGAGGTCTCCATGGAGAATGGCAAGGTAAGAAATCTAACTGACTCCAGACTCAAGGTGATAAGTCGCAGCGAGCAACCGGCGGCGGAGGCTTCTACTTCGGGGCTGCCGAAAC
>MGSI01000077.1 GCA_001798455.1 Deltaproteobacteria bacterium RIFCSPLOWO2_02_FULL_57_26
GAGCTTGATCAGACGATCGATGAGGTCCTTGTAGGAAATGCCGCTGGCTTCCCACATCTTGGGATACATGCTGATCTTGGTGAAGCCTGGGATCGTGTTGATCTCGTTCACGATCACCTCTTTGTTGTCGCGCAAAAAGAAGTCAACTCGGGCCATACCTTCGCAGCAGAGCGCCTGGAAAGTTTTGATCGCGGTCTCCCGAACCTCTCTCGCGACGGCTTCGGGAAGCTCGGCGGGGATCTTGAGAAGCGCTCCGTGTTCGTCCAGATACTTGGCCTCGTAGGAGTAGAACTCGTGCTGCGGGATGATTTCTCCAGGCACGGATGCGATCGGCTTGTCGTTGCCCAAGACGGAGCACTCGATTTCCCTTCCCCGAATGCACTCCTCAGCCAGGATCTTGTGGTCGTAGCGAAAAGCCTCGCGGATGGCCCGGCCAAACTGCTCACGGTCTGTGACCTTGGAGATACCGACGGAGGAGCCGAGGTTGGCTGGCTTGACAAAAAAGGGAAGCCCCAGCTGGCGCACCACTTCAGCAAAGTCGATCGGGCTCGATGAAAAGCGGCTAGAGACGAGGAACTTGGCGCTGCGGATCCCGGCGTCGCGCAATAGCCGCTTCGTGACATCCTTGTCCATGCCCAACGCGGAGCCCACGACACCCGCTCCTACGAAGGGCACATTGGCCAGTTTTAGCAGGCCTTGTATGGTGCCATCCTCGCCGAAGGGACCGTGAAGCACAGGAAAGACAACATCGACGGAGCCGAGGCGCCTGCCCCCCGATAGTTCGACGAGCTCCGCGCCTTTTTTCCCCGGGACGATCACCACTTTTTTCCCCGCCCTTTTTGCCGGGATCGACTTGGGCCACTTTGTCTGAGGGCCTTCTTGTAGAATCCACTGGCCGGCTTTGCTGATGCCGATGAGGAGGATGTCGTATTTATCCTTGTCCATCGCCTCAACAATATTTTTGGCGGAGAGAAGGGAAATTTCATGTTCGGCGGATTTCCCGCCGAAGAGGATGGCTATCTTGAGCTTACTCCTCATCCGTTATGCGTTCCTACGAGGCGAAGGCGTGAAGAAGGGAGTGGACAATGGAGCGAGCTCTTTCGGGGGGTGGAGGCCGTCGGTGTCCTCTGCAAGGCGGCTAAGATTTCTTAAGGCGGGGGGCTTCTTGCTCGATCACTCTGATCACTTTCCCGGGATATTGCCTCTTTTCAAACTTGAGGACGAAGTACTTGGACTTTACGGGATCCCCTTTGTCATCAAACGTGATGGTGCCGGTGATACCCTTATAGTTCTTTAATTTTCTGATGGCGGCAGAGACTTGAGCGCGGGTGGGTTTTTTGCCTCCGAGCTCCTGGATTGCCTGCTCTATCGCCTTAAGCCCCACCGCCGCTGCGTCATAGCCGTACATGCCGAATGATTCAACCTCTTTGCCAAAGCGCCGCTTGAATTTCTGCGCAAAGGCGGCTGATTCCGGATAGGCATCGATCGGACCCGCCACGGTCGTATAATAGCTTCCGATGACCTGGGTTCCGGCGATTTTAACCATCTCAGAGGAGTCAAGACCGTCCGGCCCCATGTAGGTCGCTTTGACTCCTTTCTCCCGCAACTGTTTGAGCAGCAGCGCTCCCTGGTGGTAAATCCCGCCGAAGTAAACGAGGTCCGGATTTTTGGCCTTTATCGGTATGATCATCGGTGCGAAGTTGGCGCGTTCCTCGGTTCCTTCGAAACCGAGCATTTTGAGCCCCAGCCTTTTCGCTTCATCCCGGAAGGTCTCTGCGACTCCCTGGCCGTAAAGGGTCTTGTCATTGACAATATAGACGGATTTGAGCTTGAGGTCCTGCGCGACGAATCGTGCTCCGACCGGGCCCTGAATATCGTCCCGGCCACACACCCGATTGACGTTGGGATACCCTCGGTCGGTAATCTCCATGGCGGTATTGGCAGGGGAGATCATCGCCAGCATGGAATCCTTGTAGACTTCCGATGCGGGCAGGGCCACGCCGGAGTTGAAGTGGCCTACCACGAGCAGGATGTCGGCATCGGCCACAATATTTCTGGCATTGGCGACGCCCACTTCCGGCTTGGCCTGATCATCGTAGGGCACGAAGACAAGCTCGAATCCGAGCTGGCGGAAGCTTTTGGCCATTTCCTCGACCGCGAGCTGTGCCCCCAGCTTGGGGTGTTCGCCGATGGCAGCTTGTTCTCCCGAGAGGGGCGTCTGCGTGGCAATTTTGATAACCCCCTTCTGTGCCGCCGCGGTTCGGGCAATCGGAAGGGACCCGAAGAGCAGCGTCAAAAAAAGAACCAGGGTCGAGCCAATCGATCGTCTCACTGTAACCTCCTTCATCTGCGCCCCTCATGTTAGCAGATCCTTCATTTCGACGCTACGCAGATTTACCGGGCGGCAAGCCCCGAGGAAGTTCGGGGCCAAGCGTTGACACCAGCCTAGGCGGAGGGCTAATTTTGGGCTGTGATTGTAGGTGTCGGGATAGATTTGGTTGAGGTGGCGCGGATCCAGCGCGCGTTGGAGAACTCGAAAACCGGCCTGAGGTTGCGGAATCGCATCTTCACGGAAAAAGAGATTCAATACTGCGAGGGAAAACACCAGGGAAAATACCAGAGCTACGCGGGCCGCTTCGCCGCTAAGGAAGCGGTCATGAAAGCCTTGGGGAGAGGTTGGGGGTCCCAGGTCGCCTGGCTGGGCATCGAGATTCTCCCCGGTCCGGGAGGGAAGCCGGAGGTCCGGCTGAGCAACAAGACATCCGCCTTTGCTGATCAGCTCGGAATCACGCAATGTGCCCTCTCGATTACTCACACGGAAAGCTATGCGATGGCCACCGTGGTAGCCGCGCAGGGCTGAGGGCAGGGGCTCGGCGGCCCTTACGTTTGGGTGTCCCTTCTTGCGGGAAGGAAAAAAAGCGTACCCAGGGCCCAAATCCCCAGAAAAAACCCGGCCACGGTCCAGAGGATCTTATTGTGCCCGCGGTGGCCTGCGATGACGCGGCACAGGACCGCATCAAGCGCATGGACGAGCAGCGCCGTGCGCAAAAGTGTGGAGGTGTCTAGATCCGGCTTGATCCAGTAGAGGCCGGAGAGATAGCCGAGGATAGTTGAAAAGTCCAAAGCCCTTGACGCCCTTCCTACTTCCCCCTAATATACGTGACGTTTTGTGAATTGGGAAATCTGTCGATGGCGGTCAGGACGATCCAGTGGAAGAATAACCGTGTTGTCATGCTGGACCAGCGGCTTCTCCCCGCAAAGGAGATCTACCGGGTCTATCGGGAGTATTCTCAGGTGGCCCAGGCCATTCGCGACATGGTGATCCGGGGCGCGCCTGCTATTGGCGTGGCGGCCGCGATGGGAGTTGCCCTCGGGGCCCTGTGGGTGAAGGGGAAGAACTTTGACCGGGAAATCGAGCGGGTCTTCGCGAACCTGGGAAAGACCCGCCCCACAGCGGTCAACCTCTTCTGGGCTCTGGAGCGGATGCGGAAGGTGTACTCGGAGCATCGTGGCGAGGGGATCGAAACCGTGAAGCGGCTCCTCAAAGAAGAGGCAGTCAAGATCTATGACGAAGATATTTCGACCAACCGTCAGCTCGGTAAGATCGGCGCCCGCCTGCTGGGAAACGCCTCCCGGGTGCTTACCCATTGCAATGCGGGAGCCCTGGCGACCGCGGGGTACGGCACGGCCCTCGGTGTAATCCGCGCGATGAAAGAAGCTGGGAAAAACGTCGAGGTGTTCGTTAACGAAACCCGTCCGTTTCTTCAAGGGGCGCGCCTCACCGCCTGGGAACTTAAGAAGGACAAAATCCCCGTGACGCTCCTCACAGACAGCATGGTCGGTTACCTCATGCAGAAAGACAAGGTCGATGCGGTCGTCGTGGGATGCGACCGCGTCGCGGCCAATGGGGATATCGCTAATAAGATCGGGACCTACGGGATCGCCGTGTTGGCCCAGCGACACCATGTCCCTTTTTATGTGGCGGCTCCGACCTCCTCGATCGATCTCAAATGTCCTTCGGGCGCGGAAATCCCCATTGAGCAAAGAAACCCTCGCGAAGTCTCGCATATCTTTAACCGGCCGATCGCACCTCGGGGAGTGCGCGTCCTGAATCCGGCTTTCGACATTACCCATCACGACTTGGTTTCGGCTATTATCACCGAGGGCGGCGTGATCACGCCGCCCTTGCAACAGAACCTTCGGAGCCATGTCCATCATCAGTAAGACGGAAGAGCTCGAGGAGTTTTTTCATAGCTCGGGAAAGCCGCGCCAAGCGTGGCGGGTGGGGACCGAGTATGAAAAAGTGGCGATCATGCGCCAGAGCGGGAAGGCGATTCCCTACCATGGTCCCGCGGGGGTTGCAGCGATCCTCAAGGCGCTGATCGAAGAGTACCACTGGGAGCCCCTGGAGGAGGACGGATACGTGATCGCCCTTGTCCGAGAGAAGGCCCAGATTCACCTGGAACCTGGCGGTCAAATCGAGCTTGCCGGCGAGCCCTGCGAGAGCATTCATTGCACGAACGCGGAGTTTACCCAGCACATTCGCGAGATGCTGGACGTGGCCCAGGGGATGGACGTGGTCTTTCTCGGCCTGGGGATGCAGCCCGTGAGCGAGCTGGAGGAGATCGAGTGGGTGCCGAAAAGGCGCTACCGGATCATGGGGCCGTACATGCAGAAGGTGGGAACGATGGGCCACCGAATGATGAAGCAGACCGCCACGGTACAGGCCAACATTGACTTCAGCGATGAGCAGGACGCGATGGCGAAATTCCGTACCGCGATGGGGCTCTCGCCCCTAATGTATGCGATCTTTGCCAACTCCCCCATCTGCGGGGGCCAGCTGAACGGCTACAAGAGTTTTCGCGGTCACATCTGGACCGGAACCGATAAGGACCGCTGCGGCATGCTGCCCTTCGCCTTCTCGCCCAATGTGTCCTTCGCCCATTATGTGGAATATGCGCTGGATGTGCCGATGTATTTCATTATGCGGAACGGGGAGTACGTCGATTTTACGGGGATCCCGTTTCGCCGCTTCCTTACCCACGGGCATAAAGGTCACTATCCGATGATGGAGGACTGGGTGCTCCACCTAACCACGCTTTTTCCGGAAGCGCGTATCAAGAGCTACCTTGAGATTCGCGCGGCCGACAGTCAGCCGCCGGAGCTGATGCTGGCGATGCCCGCTCTCACCAAAGGGGTTTTCTATGACTCCGACTGTCTTCAGGCAGCATGGGATCTGGTCAAGGGGTGGAGCTGGGATGAGCGGATGGAGCTTTACCATGCCTCCCACCGTTACGCCCTCCAGGCGCGCATCCGCCGTTTTTCCCTGCTCGAACTGGCCAAGGAGCTGGTGGAGATCGCGTGGGAGGGGCTCAAGCGGCAGGCGGTCCTGAACGGCAATGGAGAGGATGAGACGATCTATCTAAAGGCGCTTCGGGATATGATCCATCAGGGCTGGTGCCCGGCCGACATCATCGTGCAAAAATGGGAAGGGGAGCTCGGCCGCGACATCAAGAAACTCATCGATTACACCGCCTACAAGTTGCCGTAAGGCACCGCGCCTCATCGGCTCTTTCACGGAGCGTCCCGTCTGCAGATACCAGCTATCTTGACATATTCTTGACATCATTAGACAATTGTTACATAATTTTTGTACAAAATAGCTAAGGAGGAGTTGGTGGCAGAGAAGAGACTCAGTGTGAGTGAAGCCAGAAAGCAGTTTAGCCGCTTGATTGCTGGTGTGAGCCGAGGTGGCTCCAGGGTCATGATTACTCAGCATGGCAAAGAACGTGCAACTCTCATTGGCACACAGGAATATCAGGAGCTGTCAAAGAAGGCGCGGGCCTTTGAACGCGGCGGGCGGAAAGCCACACGCTTCAGGTTGGAGGGGTCGCTGGAGCTGTGTTGCTCTGCGGAGGAACTCATGGAGGAAATGCGCAAGATTC
>MGSI01000078.1 GCA_001798455.1 Deltaproteobacteria bacterium RIFCSPLOWO2_02_FULL_57_26
CCCTGAAGGCTTTGGAATCGCGCGCCAGGTCCTTAAGTCCTCCCAACCGACCGGACCTCCCATAGATCTTCAGATAGAATTGGGTGCCCCCCGCTCCGGTGGGAAACGAAAAGCGTTGAACCAGAGGATGATCCGCAGGAGACTGATCACCGATCCGAGCGAGAATCTCCTGCCACAGCTCTGGCCCCCAATGCTCAGGAAGGACCCAGAGGCTCCAACGGCCCGCGCGACAAAACCGGTATTTAGTTTCTACGCCCATCTATTCGAGTTAACGCCTTGCCGACCTTGACTATGACCTCCTCGATCTCGATCGATCTCATGCAGACACGCCCGATCGGGCAGCGCCTCAAATAACAGGGCGAGCAGGCGGCCTCGCCGAGGACAACCAAATCCTCGAAGCCGTGCGGTCCGGTCCGTTGCGGACTCGTGGCCCCCCAGAGGGAGATCACCGGCGTCTCCACAGCGGCCGCGAGATGCATGAGCCCCGTATCAGGTCCCACGGCAACCTTGGCCCGGCGAAGGATGCCGATCGACTCGCGCAGCGAAGTCTGGCCGACGCAATTTATGAATCGGACCTCCGCGACGTTTTCCATCATCTGGGCAAAGGGGATGTCTTCCCTCCCGCCCAACACTACGATCTCAAGCCCGTAGCGCCGGTGGACTTCCGCGGCGCACCGCGACGTCTCCACGGGAAACCATCGCTTGCTCTCCCAACTGCCGCCGATGAAGAAAACGGCAAATGCGCCCCCCACGCCTCTGAGCCGCTGCTGGACACCGGCCTCCTCTTCCCGCGTCAGGCGTATCTGACACTCGATAGGACGCGGCTCCAATTCCAGTAGCTCGACAAACTTCAAGTACTGAGACAGCTTCGATATTCCGTCTCCCGTTGCTGCGATATAATGCGTATTAAAGACCCAGTTGAACTCCTTGGCATCCCGCGGGTGAAACCCCAAACGGACAGGAGCGCCTGACCACCAACTAATGAGCCCGCTTTTGAAGTGCCTTTGCAGGTCCAAGACCAGGTCGAATCGTTGGGAGCGGATCCGGCGCAGGAAAGGCAGCAAGCTCTTCCACCACCGCTCACGCTCGAACAGAATAACTTCGTCCACCGCCGGATGGTGCTCGACCAGCGGGAAGGCCTGAGGCTCGACCGCCCAGGCAATCTTCGCCTCCGGATAGCCGTGCCGCACGCTATTGGCGAGCGGTAGGGCGCGGGTCACATCCCCGATGGAACCGTGCAGGATAATGAGGACTCTCCGGGGATGAACCCTCATGGGTCTTCCGCCTCCCGATAACAACGGACGAGCAGGCGCCAATCCTTTTCGGGAAGCCAACGCCTGTCGGGATCTAATTTGCGGACGGAGCGATAAAGGCGGCGCAGATTTTTCTCTGCACGATCCGGCGGGACGGCCCCGGCAAAGAGCCTGGCCCCATCGAAGTCGATGATATAACTTTTAATCTCGCTTCTCTCCTGGCGAACGAGAATATTCTTGAGGTTCAGATCGGCATGGTAAACCCCGCGGCGATGCATCGTCCGGAGGCTCCGCGCGACGGCCTCAAGCAGAGGCGTAGCCACCGGGCCGCTAAAGAGTTCGTTTCGTAAAGCCGCCCAAAAATCATGACCGCCCGTGAGCTCACGGCTCAGCAGCCAACCCCGGTAAAATGGCCCCCAAATCCTCTCCACACATGCCCCTAAAACCTCCGGCGTGGGGACCCCTCGACGCCTCACCTCTTCGGTGACCGCCAGTTCTCTGAACGGCCGTGGCGGCCAAGTGAAAAAAAATTGCCCCGTCACATGGCGCAGCATGCCGCCATGGCGGTAGGCCCGGACCAGGGCCGCGTCGCCGTTATCGAACCGGTAAAAGCAGATCTGGCCTCTTCCGTGAAAAGGGCTCGCCTGCCGCATGGATTTGGCCTCGTCAAAAAATCTCTCTACGTCGAGATACGGCTCAAGCCCTTCACGCACCACAATCATTTGCGCCAGCCGGGGGTGGAGCTTTTTGAATCCGACCGGTGTCTCACCCCAGGCCCACTCCCGAATCATCCCCCCGGACCTCAATAGCCGCTCATCGAATGTTCCACCGCTACGCCGGAGATCTTCGTCGCGGCACATTCTGGCTTTCCCATAATTTGGCACCGCTCAACAGCGTAGCGTACGCGGCCAATGTCGACAAGGTCAGGCCCGCTAAACCTTTGGCCAAGACACGGTTTCTCCACAGGAGCCGCAGAAAGACGCGAAAGGGATGGAGCGCCAACGCGGCTGGGCCATGGCTGGGACTGTGCTGCAGCCCCTCGGCCCAGAGGCTGGTCACACCATTAACCAGGGCCACGGCGTCGCTGAGGTCGAGCGCTGAATAATCTCCGATCCACCCCCAAAGCCGGCCTGGCGGTTCCTCGTAGGGGCGCTCTTTTGCATTCCACCATCCGTAAGGGAGCTGCACCAACCCTCGGGTAAGTCGCAGGCTCGGGCTCGGGCCCCAAAGGCTTCCCTCAACCCAACGCCCCAGAAGATACGTCCGGATGGAAACCCGATAGCCCGGCGAAGTCTTGGCGAAATCCGATCGGCAAAGCTCGTGCAGCTCATCGCTGAGTTCCGGCTCGACGCGTTCTTCACCCAGGAGATGTAAAACCCAATCGGTGCGAGTTTCGCCCCTCAACGATTTCAGCTCCTCGCCCGGGACCAGTTTTCGCACGGTCAAGACCGAAGGCCGCCGTTCCGGTATCCGCGGCTCATCCTCGCCTGCGTGGAGTACCACGATCGCATCGGCCCACTGCACGCTCTTTAAACATTCGGCCAGATGCCTCATTCCCGGCAGGCTCAAAACCATGACACCAAGAGTGGACATGGAAAAGACTAGAGGGTGATAACCTCGGGCAGGCGCGAATCGGACACTGGAGACCGCCGTTCTTCCTTCGGCTCCACCAGACGCTCGACTGCTCGCAAGATATCATCGGATCTGATCAAACGCATGCAGTCCTCCGTGCCCAGGGGACAGCGCCGCCCGCCGTGGGAGCTGCACGGGCGGCACGGAAGATCCTTCTCGACGACCACGGCGCGTGAGGAATACGGGTAAAACCCAAGAGCGCGTGTGGTGGCGCAGAAGATGGCGACGACCGGGATCCCGCGTGCCACCGCAATATGCATCGGTGCGCTGTCATTCGTGATAAAAAGATCGCAGCGACCGATGGCGCTGACGAGCTCTCGCAGAGCGATTTTGCCAGCCAGAGAGATCCCCAGTTGGCCGGATAGTCGCTGGATGCGCTCCACGACTTTAACGTCCTCGGGGCCACCGAAGAGGAGGATTTCGCACCGATATCTCTCGTTGAGCCGCACCATCAGCTCCGCATAGCCCTCTGCAGTCCACCTTTTCGTCGCCCAGACCGATCCCGGATTGATGCCGAAGGTCACGCCGTTGCCGCTGATGCCGAGAGAGCGAAAAAGCCGCTCCACCGTCTCTTCGGCGCCGGCATCCGCAAACACCTGGAGTTCTCCACGATCCCTCCCATGCTCGCTCACGAAGGGCTGCAGAAGCGAAAGCATCCGCTCCGCATCATGACGGGAAGGGTCCCGTTGGACCCGGTGATGATAGAAAAACCACCCGGCGCTCTTGCGAAAGCCGACGCGACGGGGAATCCGCGCCAGGAAAAGGAGAAGGCCGCTGCGAAAAGACTTGTGGGGAGAGAGTGCCATCGTGAATCCCTTTTGGCGCAGCTCTTTGGCCTTGCGCCATATCCCCAGCCACCCTCTCCCATCACCCTTTTTGTCGTCGGTCAGGATTTCGTGGATATCCGGGTTTCCCTCCAGCAAGGGCTTAGCCTGCGGGGTGCAAAGGACGCTCAGCCGGGCTGAAGGGAAACGGCGCTTGAGCGCCGAAAGCAGGGGCGTCGTCAACACCACATCCCCGAGAAAGCTGGTCTGCAGAACCAGAATCTTCTCAGCACTATCCATGAATGCGGGGACCTCGTCTGTTTCGTCTGTTTCGTCTATTTCGTCTATCTAGTCATCTAGTCGACGAAACAAAGTAAACGACCAAAGAAACCAAATAGACCCGATAAGTTTAAGCCGACGCTATTGCCGCTATATTTTTATCGCCTCGTCAATCAACATGATGGGGATGTCGTCTTTAATAGGGTACATCAAGCGGCAGGCCTCGCAGATAAGCCCGTCTCCCGACGGGTTCAGGTGAATGTCCCCCTTGCACTTGGGACATGCTAAAATTTCCAACAAATCCTGACTAATTGGCATCGCCATTCCTCCGTAACAGTTTTTGGATTCGCGGATCGACGCCTGACCCTGTCATCTCCTATTGTGAACGTCCGCGATGATCCGTTGAGCCGCCTCGAGAATATCCACGACGACGCAAGCTTCCCCTTTTTGCCCACCGCCCTTCTCCCTACGCCCGCCGATCAGAAATCCCTTGGCGCCAATTCGAAACGCCAACTCCATATCGGTCCATTGATCTCCCACCACGTAAGACCGGCCGAGCTCTAGATCCAGCTCTGCTGCTGCGCGCGTGGCCAAACCCGTATTCGGCTTGCGGCACTCGCAAGAGATCCGGTAGGGCGCATGACCCTCCGTTGGATGATGCGGGCAGTAATAAATCCCATCGAGAAACGCGCCGGATTCAGCCAACCTCCGCTTGAGCTCTCGGTGGATCTCCTCGAGTTGGCGCTCGCTCAAGAGACCCCGCGCCACGGCGGACTGGTTGGTGATGACCGCCACGGTCAGCCGGTGTTGCCGGAACAAGCGCAGTGCCTCAGGAACCCGGGGGAGAACCTCGATTTGCTCCGAACGAGTCAAGTAACCAGGGTCTCGAATCACAGTCCCATCGCGATCAAGAAAAACCCCGGGTCTGCCGCTCGACGACACCTCCATGGCGATTCTAAACTCCCTCTCGTTTCGAACGAATCGCCTCCTCGACGGACTGCACCAGGGCGGCGCCATTTTCCACCACCATCTCCACGCGCAAGGCAAACAGCTTTTCTTTGGCGAAGGGGAAGCGGACCAGTTTCAGGATATCCTTTTCGGTCGTGACAATCAGGTCCACGTTACGGGCCGCACGGTTGATCCTCTGCCAGTCTCGAGCCGAGTAGCTGTGGTGGTCTGGAAACTCCATGGTATCCACGAGTTCTCCCTCCCACTCGTGGATCATCCGATAAAAGGCGCTCGGATCGGCGATGGCGGAGACCGCGAGGATCTTGCTTCGATCTAAAAGGCCCAAGGGATATTCTTTCCACTGGCCGCGCTCCAAGGTGAGCAAACCTGTGGGCTTAAGGGCACCAACAAAAACCGCGTCTTTAGGGTGGCCGGCCAACAGCGGTTGCCACTCGGCCAAGGAGCCAGTGACCAGATAGAGATCCGCTCGCCCGAGCGCCCTGCTCGGCTCGCGAAAGGGACCCGCGGGAAGAAGCCACCCCCCTCCGTTCGAACCCAGGAGCAGAAGGTCCAAGTCCCGCTTCAGTTGGCGATGCTGAAAGCCGTCGTCGAGAACGAACACATCCACCTCGGACCGGCCCAGCAGCTGCATGCCCACTTCATACCGATTTTCCCCCACCCCAACTCGCTGGCCGAGAACCTTAGCCATCATCATCGGCTCGTCTCCCGCCTCCGAAGGGTCCTCTCCTGCTCTCAACACAAGCCGTTGGTCCTGGCCTGGCTCCAGCAGGTGAGGCGCCCGCTGGCGCCGCTTGTATCCTCGGCTCAAGATCGCGACCCGGAACCCTCTTCGACTCAATTCGTGTCCGAGCCATAAGGCTGTCGGCGTCTTGCCCGTCCCTCCTACCGTCAGGTTTCCGACACTGATCACCGCGCAGGGCAGGCTCTTAACCGGAAGCCACTCGCGGGAATAGAGCAGGTTGCGTACCTCCACTGCTAGAAGGTACAGAAAAGAGGACGGCAGAGCCAGGGTCCAGAGGAGACGCCCCAAAAGACCCTGCCGTTCCCAAACTCGTCGGGGCCATGAGGGATTCATCGATCTTCCATGCCCGCACCGCGCACTGACTTGGACTAGATCAGCAGAGCCGACCCGGCACAGGCCTCATTGCAGGTAGCGATGGACCAATTCCATTGTTCGAGCCACCACCCTGCGATCTTTCTCCACCACGGCGTAGGCGAGATCCCCCATCTTTTCGGCCCTGGCCCGGTCGCTCAGGAGAGCCGTGATTTCGCGCAGCAGGTCTTCTTTTCCCTGAACCTCAACCCCACCTCCTCCACGCTTGATCTCCTCGGTAATATCGGCGAAGTTCGTCATGTAGGGTCCGAAGAGAATCGGCTTGCGAAAGCGCGCCGGCTCCATCAGGTTGTGCCCGCCTGCATCCACCAGACTCCCCCCGATGAAGGCGATATCCGCGACCGAGTAAAAATCGGGCAGTTCTCCCAGAGTATCCAAGAAGACTACGTCGGCAGAAGCCATCCCTCGGCCGTTCATTTGGCTTCGCTTTTCGTACCGTACGCTCTTGCTCTTGAGCAACTTTTCGACTTCAGAGAAACGATGGGGATGGCGAGGAGCCAGAATCATCAGCAAAGAGGGAAAGCGCGGCTTGAGATGCAGGAAAACCTCGATGAGGATCTCCTCCTCCCCCGGGTGCGTACTCCCGGCCACCAGAACCTGCCTCGCCTCTTTTTGCCCCAGGGCGTTGAGCACCTCCGCGGCACGCTCGGGATTCACGCCATTGCCGTTCCAAGGGGCATGCTTGAGACTCCCCGTAACCCGTATCTTCTCGGGGGCCACGCCGAGCCGGACCATGCGCTCGGCATCATCCAGGGTTTGCATCCCGACGGCCGTGAACCGCCGCACCACTTGGGAGAAAAAGACGCGCAGCGCGACATAATGACGAAAGGCCCGCGGAGAAAGGCGGCCGCTGAGCAGCAGAGTCGGGATCCCTTTCCGATGAGACAAGCGGAGAAAGTTAGGCCAAATCTCGGTCTCCAGGAAAATCAAAAGGGCCGGATCGAAAAGTTTCAAAGCCCGCCGGACAATCCACGGGTGATCGAGGGGGAAAAAAACCACGGCGTCTGCGGCATGGGCCCGGCTGGCGATCTCGCGCCCTGCGGAGGTAAAGGTCGACAATAGGATCTTCCGCTCCGGGAATTCCCGCCTCAGTTCTCGGGCGAGATGGGTTGCGGACAGGACTTCGCCCACGGAGACGGCATGGATCCAGATCGGTCGAGACCCCGCGACCGCCCCGCGCACTGCTCGTGGATAGACCCCAAACCTTTGCCCGAACCCCTGCCGAAACCTTTGCCCAAAGATAAGGAAAAAGGGCAGGACAGGCATGACCAGCAGGAGAAGGACCGTCAGGAGTAAATTGTAAACCCAGTAGATCATGACCGCTCAATGCAAAACCTTCCCGCGGGGACTGCCGTCTTCCTCTAAGAGCTGCAAGGTATAGAGCCGGCTGTACTCCTTTTTCCGCGCCAACAGCTCCTCATGGGTTCCCTCCTCAGCAATCATGCCATCGACCACGACGACGATGCGGTCCGCCCTGCGGATGGTCGACAGACGATGGGCAATCACCAGGGTGGTCCGCCGCACCATCAAGTTTTCCAGCGCCTCCTGGACCAGTTTCTCTGACTCCGTATCCAGGGATGAAGTGGCCTCATCCAATATCAGGATCGGAGCGTCCTTGAGCAGCGCGCGCGCGATGGCCAGCCTCTGCCGCTGACCGCCGGAGAGATCCATGCCCATCTCCGCGATCACGCTATCGTAGCCTTGAGGCATGGCCATGATAAACTCTTGGGCATGAGCGGCCTTGGCCGCGGCCACGATGTGATCCATATCCTTGGTCATGTCCCCGTACGCGATATTGGTGCGGACAGTGTCGTTGAACAGAAACGTATGCTGCGTCACCATGCCGATTTGCGAACGGAGGGATGCGAGGGTAACGTCGCGGATGTCCACCCTGTCGAGGGTGATCTTTCCCGCGGTGACGTCATAAAAGCGCGGGATCAGATCCGCGAGGGTGCTCTTGCCCACACCGCTTACACCGACCAGGGCCACCAATTCCCCGGCCCGGATCCGTAGATTGATGTTTTTCAAAACCAGGTTACCGCCGTAGCCGAAACTGACATCGTGAAACTCGATCGCGCGGGAAAAACGGGGCGCCGGGCGGGCATCGGGTCGATCTCTTATCTCCGCCTCCGCATCCAAGATCTCGAAGACCCGTTCAGCCCCAGCGATCCCCTGCTGGATCATGGTGTAGGTGCGCGTCAGGTGTTTGAACGGCTGGTACATGAGAAACATAGCGGTCATGAAGGCCATGAACTCGCCCTGCGTTCGCCCTCCACCGATAACGCTCGAGCCGCCGTACCACACCACGGCTCCAATCGCCAGGGAGGCCAAGGTCTCCATCGCAGGCGTCACCACCGCTTTCATACGGCTCGCGCGCAGGAACTGGCGCAAAAGGCGCCGGTTTTCCTGCGCAAATCTCTCGCTCTCGTATTTTTCCATCCCAAAGGCCTTCACGATCCGGCTCCCTTGGATGCTCTCTTGCAAGAAGGTCGTTAGGGTCCCGGTGGTCACCTGGCCGCGACGGGTCAGATGGCGCATCTTTCGGCCCAGCCGAGTGACGGGCAAGACCGAGGCAGGGAAAACCACAAAGGCGATGGTGGCCAGCACCCAATCCTTCAAGAACGCCACTGCAATCAAAGCCACAAGCGAGGTGGTGTCGCGCATCAAAGAGGCCGCCGAATCTGTCAGCGCCGAGCGCACAAGCCCAACGTCGCTGTTCACCCGCGTGATCAAGGTCCCTGTAGTATGGCGGTGAAAGAAGGAAAGGGAGAGGTACTGAAGGTGATAATGGAGGGCATTTCTCAAATCGTTGATGATGCGCAGACCGACGTAGTCCGTGAGATAGCTTTGCCCGAAGTTCATGAAGCCGCGGAAGGCAAAGACCCCGATGATCACAAAGGGGAGGTATACGAGAACCACCTGATCTTTCCGGCCAAAGACATCGTCAAAGACCCGCTGGACGAGAAACGGCATGACCCCGCTAGTGGCGCTGAAGCCCAACATGCAGACCATCGCCATAGTGAAGTAGGGCCAGAGGTAGGGCCTGAGATACTGGAGCAGGCGCAGATAGATCTTCAATGTCGCTTCCTTCGTCTCGCTAATCTCGTTCTTGATCGACTTCCGTCAACTCAAAACTCAAAATTCAAAACTAAAAACTCTATGAGCTAAAAATCACCCCATCATCCCAAGCGCGATATCGGCCACCCGCTCGGCCGCCCCGGGCGTGCCGAGCTTTTGCCGCACCGCGGCCAATTGCTCCACGATTTGACGGTAGAGCTCCCCATCCAGCAACATCCGCCGGGTCTCGAACAAAATTCGCTCGGGCGTGACCTCGTTCTGGATCAGTTCCGGCACCACCGTCTGTCCGGCAATGATATTGACCATACCGATGTGGTCGACGCGCACCAAAAGGCGGGCAAGCGCATAGGTGAGCCAGGCCAGCCGGTAAACAATCACCATCGGTTTAAGCATCAATGCCGTCTCCAGCGTCGCGGTTCCCGAGGCCGCCCAGGCTAGGTCGCAGGCGTTTAGGACATCATAAGCATTCCCTTCGGCAATAGCTAGCCGGGTCGACGAGCGAGCCAGAAGCCGCTCCAGCTCGCCTCGCTCGACCGTGCTGGCACGGACCAGAACGAACTGGACCTCCATCTCCTCGCTCAACCGGTCTGCCGCCTCCAGCATAGGGGGGAGATGATAGGCGATTTCCCGCCTGCGGCTTCCGGGAAGCAGGGCGATCGTCCGCCTGGAAGGGTCCAACCCAAGCTGCGCCAGCGTCGCTTGGCGAGGCTGGTGGGACCGGACGACATCGAGGAGGGGGTGCCCGACAAAGCTGACTCGCATCCCCCGCTTCTCGTAGATCGCAACCTCAAAGGGAAAAACCACCGCTATGTGATCCACCCAGCGGGCGATCTGCTTTACTCGCCGCTTACGCCAGGCCCAGACCTGCGGGCTGATGTAGTAGAGGACCGGAATCTTAATCCGCCTGGCCAATCGGGCCAGGCGCAAATTGAACTCGGGGAAATCAATGAGGATCAAAAGATCAGGTTTCTCCTTCCGCAACGCACCACGCACCAACCGGTAGGCCATCCAAAGCGTCCTGAGATTTCCCGCCAGCTCAGCCAATCCCATGCCGGTGAGCCGTGCCACATCAAAGATGACCCTCACGCCCTCCTGCCGAAGGCGCTCTCCGGCAACGCCAAAAATCTCCAGTTCAGTATGCCGCTGGCAGAGCGAGCGGACCAGCTGAGCCCCATGGAGATCTCCCGATGCCTCTCCGACGACGACCATGATGCGCCTCGGCTTTGTCCCTGGCCCGTTCACAGCTCCGCTGCCGGCTGGCTCAGCCGCTCGCTGATCATCGCCGCGATCTCCAAGGCCCGGAGCCCCTCCTCTCCGCTCACCAGAGGAAGCGCACGTGTGCGGACGGATTCCAAAAAGGAGTTGATCTCATCGGCTAGGGCGTCTCCCTCCTTCATCTCAACAGTCTCTGCGCGGATGCTCAGCCATCCCGCCCCTTTCTCTGGCTTACGGTAGATCTGCGCTCGCTTCTGATCGTAATCGATCGAGATGTAGGCGTCCATTTGGAAAAATCGGATCTTCCGCTCACGTTTCACCGAAACTCGGCTTGACGTCACGTTGGCGATGCAGCCATTGGAGAAGGTGATGCGCGCGTTCGCGATGTCCGGCTTGTCGGTCAAGACCGCGACCCCGACCGCGTCCACACGTTTCACTTCCGAACGCACCAGGCTGGCGATAATGTCAATGTCGTGAATCATCAGGTCGAGCACGACATCTACATCGGTCCCGCGCTCTACAAACGGAGCGAGCCGATGGCATTCGACGAACCTGGGGTCTCGGATCACACCCTCGAGCCTGCGGATGGCAGGGTTAAACCGCTCCAGGTGCCCGACCTGGAGCACGCACCCTTTCTCACGCGCTAACGCCACGATCTCCCGGCCCTGATCTAACGTGGCCGCCATGGGCTTTTCCACCAAGACATCGATTCCGGCACCAAGGAACTCCCGGCTTACCTCATAGTGCAAGCGGGTCGGAACCGCGACGCTCACGCACCGGACTCGGCCCAAGAGTTCTCGGTAGTCCGTAGTCGACGAAACCCTGAGCCGCTTCCCAACCTCTTCGGCTCGGGCCCGATCGATATCGGCGACCCCGATCAGCGCGGCCTTCTCCGAAGCGGCATATTTTTCGGCATGGTGTCGGCCGGCATACCCGACGCCGACGACTCCGACCGGTATTTTCAAGCCCGCACCCATCGCACCGCAACTCTCTGCTGAGAGCGTTCAAATCGTTTAACGTCTTGAACCATTTGAACGTCTAGAGCCCGCCGCTGACGGCCACGACGACGATCCTGTGCCGCTCTGCGTCGTTGAGCATCTGTTCCTTTTCCAACAGAATCGTCTTACCCGCCTCGACGGCCAAGACCGCCCCCTTCTGCTCGACCAGAACCTTCACCGTATCGACCCCGACCGCGGGCACGTCAAAGCGCAGGTCCTGCTCCGGCCTGCTCACCTTTATCACGGCGAAACCCCCTCGGCTCAGCCTCCCGGCCCGGCGGATCACCTCGTCGGTACCCTCTGCCGCCTCAACTGCCACGACCATCCGGTCTTTCACCGCGACGCACTGCCCCACGCCTAGTCGCCCGATCTCTTTGGCCACCCGCAACCCAAGGCGCACATCTTCCCACTGAGCCGGACTGGGCGAGCGACGGGTCAGCACGCCTTCAGCCGGAATGATCCGGGAGAGGAAGGTGGTCGACTCCAAAACTCGGATCCCCTCTGCCTCGAGCTCTTCCGCCACTCCCCTGAGAAGGCGATCGTCGTCGCGACTTCTGATCCGGGCTAAAAAGGCCGCGCCTCGGAGATCTGGCCGGAAGTTGGAAAAGAGCTTGACTTTGCGGATTCCTCCAGCCATGACCACCTCGTGGACGCCCGCCCGCTGGAAGGTCCGGATGATCTTCCCTAACTCGCCCACGTGAAGCCATGTTACCTCATCCCCCACCCTTTCGATCTCTTTCGGGGTCTCACCCCGATGCGCTACGGTGACCAAAGATACTCCCTCCCGCTTCGCCTGCTCGGCAAAGATCAGAGGGAATTTGCCGTTTCCCGCTATTAAACCCAGTTTCCTCATGCCAAAAAGTTCAAGTCGTTTAAGCCGTTCAATCCGTTAAACGTCTTGAACCGTTTGAATGTTTTGAACGTCTTGAACCATTTGAACCATTGCCAGTTTTTTTACCGGCAGATCCCTCGCTGGGAGTTCTCGACAAAAAGATTCAAGTGTTCCACCTCGGGGGAGTTGGGAATCTCCTCTTTCACCTTTTTCAGCGCGTCTCTAACCTTCAGTCCGGATTGAAAAATAATCCGGTAGGCCTTCTTCAATCCCTCGATCTGCACCTTGGTGAAGCCCCTGCGCCTCAGCCCCTCAAGATTAAGTCCCCTGAGGCGGGCCCGGTCTCCGGTTGCGGTGCAATACGGAGGGATATCCTTCGAAACCATAGAGCCGGCCCCCAAAATTGCGCTGGTCCCCACCTTGACGAACTGATGAATACCTACCAGGCCGCCGACAATGACGTAGTCCTCGATGACCACATGGCCCCCGAGAGTCGCGCCATTGGCGACGATGTTGTGCCCGCCCAGGATGCAATCGTGGGCGATGTGGCAATACATCATCAGGAGGTTGTGGTCACCGATCCGCGTAACCATCCCTCCTCCAGCCGTCCCCGGATTGAGCGACACGAATTCCCGAATGGTGTTGTGATTCCCGATGATGAGCCGGCTATCCTCTCCCCTGTACTTGAGATCCTGAGGCACCGAACCCACGGAAGCGAACTGCAAGATCAGGTTGCCCTGCCCCAGGGTCGTGTTCCCTTCGATCACCACGTGGGACCTGATACGGGTTCCCTTGCCGATTTTCACCTGCGGGCCAATGACTGAATAGGCCCCTACCTCGACGTCTTCCTCCAGCTCTGCACCAGGACCCACGAATGCGGTCGCATGAATCTTGCTCATTCCGCCACCATCCCCGGGGAAAAAACCGCTAGTCGAAAGGCACCTCCATCGCCGAGATCTCCGCGTGGGCGACAACCTTTCCATCGACCATGGCCACTCCCCTCATTTTCCAGAAGGAGCCGCGTCGCTTGAGCGAGGTCAATTCCAGGCGGAGTTGATCCCCCGGCTCAACGGGCCGTTTGAACTTGACCCGATCCAGACCGGTTAAGACGAAGACTTTCTCCCCGTCCCTTCCGCCTCTCGAGGCGTGAGCAAAAATGGCGCCGAGCTGGGCCATGGCCTCGCAAATCAATACCCCCGGCATCACCGGCCGATTGGGGAAGTGGCCTTGAAAGAATCCTTCGTTGATCGTAACGTTCTTGATGCCAACGATTCTCTGATCCCTTTCCACCTCCAGGATCCGGTCGATTAGGAGAAAGGGGTAACGGTGCGGGATGGTCTTAAAGATCTCTCTTACGTCGAGCATGGCCCTTCGCTCCTTTTCCACTTCGGCGCGCCAGCTCAGCGACTTTGCGCTCCAGCCGCCGCACGTCGCGCCATAACTTGGCTAGGTTGGGGAGTATCGTCATCACTTTGACCCACTCATGATGGGGAGCCGCTGCGATTCCGCCGGAGAGCAGCGCCCCGGGGGGCACCGAGCGGGGGATCCCGGATTGCGGGCCAATTCGAGCCCGATCGCCGATCTCGACATGATTGACCACGCCCACTTGACCGGCGAGAACGACCTCCTTGCCAATCCGGGTGCTTCCCGCGATTCCGGCCTGAGCCGCAATGATCGAATCCTCACCCACGACCACGTTGTGAGCGATCTGCACTAGATTATCGATCTTGGTGCCCCGGCGGATGATCGTCCGGCCCAGCGTCGCGCGGTCCACCGTCGTGTTGGCTCCGATCTCGACATCATCCTCGATTTCGACGATTCCCACCTGCGGTATCTTGATCCTCTCCTTTCCCTCTCCTGCGTAACCGAACCCATCGCTCCCGATCACCACTCCGGCATGCAGGATGACCCGATTGCCCACCCGACATCCCTCGCGCACCGTGACCTGGGGATACAGCCGGCAATTTTCTCCCACCTCGACCCCATCTCCCAAAAACACCCCCGGGAAGAGCACGGTGCCCCGCTTCACCCTCACCCTTTTGCCCACATAGACGTAGGGGAACACGGTCACATCTCTCACCAGAACCGTCGTCGGATCGATGCTGGCCTGCGAACTAATCCACCCATCGTATCGCGGCAGAGGTGAAAAGACATGCAGGATCTTGGCAAAGGCGAGATAGGGCTGGGGAACCTGGAGGAAATTCCCCCGGGCGCTACGGGTGCCCTCCCCGGGAAGATTGGGGCCGACGATGATCGCGCTCGCCTTGCACGTGGCGAGATAGGCCCGGTAGCGCGGGTGGGTCAGAAAAGTGATGTCGCCCTCGCCCGCCTCCTCGATCGAGGCCACCCCCCGGATTTCTATCCCGCCATTGCCAATCACGCTCCCGCCGACATACTCGGCCAGCTCCCACAGGGTTTTCCGCGGCGCGGTCATTTCCCTTTGGTGCCCTTTGCCGGAGCGCGGCTGTTGTATAATTGAATCACCCTGTTGGTGATGTCGACCCCCTGGTCAATATACAGCAGCTGGGAACGCTCGAAAATCAAAGTAAAGTTTTCGCCCTTCCCCACCTCGGCAACAACCTTTTCCAGTCCCTTGAGGATCTCGGCCGTCATCTCGCCTTCCTTCAGGCGCAGCTCCTCCTGAGAGTCCCGCATCACCCGCTGGTAGCCCACATACCTCCTTTGAAACTCTTTCTCCAGATTTCTCCTCTCCTCCTCTTTGAGCAGCGGGCTTCGCTTCTCGAAATCGCTTTTCAGCCGTTCCACCTCCTGCTTCTCTTTCAGGAGATCCACCTCGATTTTTTTTACCTCAGCTTCAAACCTCTCCTTGGCCTTTTTGCCGGCCTGAGACTCGCTGATGGCCCGCTGCAGATCGATGAAGCCGATCTTCACTTTTTCCTGCGCCCAGACTGGCATGGCAAGAAGCACCAAAAGAGCAATTGTCCACCCTATTTTCACGGATACCTCCAAACGAAAAAGATTCAGAAAGGCTACGGTTGACCACCTAGAGAGAAGCCTACCACCGAGGTGTCATCACCCGATTTCTTATTGAGAGGAAAACCAAACTCAACACGGAGGGGGCCAAAAGGCGATAGCCAGCGGGCACCCGCACCGACCGATCTCCTGAAATCGCCTAAATTAAAACTCTCGGACTCCGCGAAGGCCTGACCCATATCGAAGAAGGCTACTCCCCGAAGACCGTACTGTTCCAGGATGGGGAACAACAGTTCCGCGTTTAAGACGGCCTGCTTATCGCCCCCGACCACATCATTTCCTTCCTTCGGACCCAGACTCCGGTCCGCGAATCCTCGCACGGAATTGATCCCCCCGGGGAAATACCGTTCGAAGAGCGGGAGATCTTTCTTGCCGTTGGCGCGTTCCTGGAACCCGACCCCGTAGCCCAGGGTCCCTCCCAGGGCGACCGTGTAGGTCCCGCCCCACTGCGGGTCTTTAAGGAAAGAGTAGTACCAGCGCGCCCGCGCGTCAGTTTTAAGGAAGCGGTTGTCGCCGCCCAGGCCGGCAAATTTGAGGGACAGGTCAGAAAGGGTTCCTTCCGTCGGATTAAAATAGTGATCCCGGCTATCGTAAGAGAGAATTGGGGTCAGGCTGCTGGTCCAGGATGTCCCTTTCTCATCCCGAATGGAGGCTGGCGCTGCGTCATTGATATTATTGATGCTTTCGCGGGTCAGCTCATAAGCCAGGCCTCCCCGCGTATGCTCGATGAGCGGATCGTAAACGTATTTGGGCCTCTCATAGGTGGGATCTCCATCCAAACGCCTGAGAAACGGCAGCCCCAGGCGCTTGAGCGGATAGCCTGTACGCACGCCAAAGCCGGTTCGGCGCTGGTCAAAGTCGTTGAACTCGCGCGCGGCATTGAAAGCATCCAAACCCAGGCTTAACGGGGTATCGTAGAAGTACGGCTCCGTGAAGCTGAGGATGAAGTCCTGCCGTGTGGTGCCCAGGTCAAAACTCGCGTTGATCCCCTGGCCCCGGCCAAACAGGTTTTTCTCCGCGATGGAGGTGGTGAAGATAAACTGGTCTCCGCTGCTATATCCGCCGCCGATGCTGAAGGTCCCCGTCGGGCCTTCTTTGACATCGACTAGGAGATCCACGCCATCGGCCTGGTCGGTTTTCTTCGTCGTTAACTGAACATCCTCGAAGTAGCCGGTACGCTGCAGGGCATTGCGGCTCTCCTTGATCTTCTTGCCCGAGAAAAGCTCCTGTTCCGCGGCGGCCATCTCTCTTCGGACCACTTTATCCCGGGTCTTGGTGTTGCCCGCGATAACGACACGGTTGAAATAGACCGGGGGACCGCGGTTAATGACCAGGGCGACATCGATATTCTTCTCCTCCGCATGCACGTTGGTGACAGGTTCCACTTGCGCGAAGGCAAACCCTTTATCGGAATAGAGCTCCGTCAACGTCGCAATATCCTCGCGTAATCGGCTGCCGCGGAAAATCTGCCCCGTGGTGAGCTTGACCTTCTTGAGCAGGTTCCCCGCATCTTCGATGAGATCGCCGCCGATCTCCACCTTCCCCACTCGGTAGGGCTCGCCCTCTTCAACGCGGATCACGACTTCGATTCCGTCGCGGCCGCGCAAAATCACGGGCTCGTCGATCTTGTGATTGATGTACCCATGATCGTAATAGTGCGAAGACAGGATCGCCACGTCGTTGGTCAGCACGTCATGGTCCAACACGCCCCGATTGGTGATAAACGAAAGAAACCATCGCTCCTTGGTTGACATCAGGCCTCTCAGTTCGCTGTCCGAAAAGGCGCTGGTTCCTTCGAACGCTATCCGCTCAATCAAGAGGCGCCGGCCTTCCGAGATCTCCACTTGCACAATCGCCTGGTTATTCTCGACCAGCGAAACCGCAAACTCCACCTGAGCGTTCACGTACCCCTGCTCCTGATAAAGCTTCCTGACCTTTTGAACGCCCTCGGCGATCTTCACCCGATCCAGGATCGTTCTGGGCCCCACACCTAGAGCCGACTCGATCTTTTCCTTACTGACCTGCTCGTTCCCCTGGATCTTGACCTCGCGGATGTAAGGCTTCTCCCGCACGGTATACGTCAAAACGCCGTCGGGAGACAGCTCGGCCTTTACGTCATCGAAAAAGCCCATCCGGTAAACCGCCTTCACGTCTTGATCCACAACCCCGGAATCAAAAGCGTCTCCGGGACGCGCTTTGATGTAGAGGCGAATCCCGTCTTCCTCGACCCTCACGTTTCCCTGAATTTTGACCTCTTTGAGTTTTTTGCTCTCCTGTGCCTCGGAAGCAGGGCAGGCAAAGCAAATGAAAAAGGAGAGGATCAAAAAGCAGACACTTATACTGAGCCGGCCCGTACTGTTCATTGGCAGGATGACGCCTTCACAGGGAGAGGCCCCTGAAAATACTTTTTCTAGCAAATCCGCCAACTTTTGTAAAGGAAAACCCGCAGCTCACAGGGGGAATAACCCTCCATCGCGCAGTTCCATCTGCGCCCCAATTTTGGCCGCAAAGCGTCGGTTGTGGGTGGCGACGACCAAAGCCACCCCTCTTTCCTCATTCAGGCGGAACAGGAGATCCTGCACCTCTTCGCCGGTGCGGGGATCCAGGTCCCCGGTGGGCTCATCGGCGAGAATCAGCCGGGGCTCGAGAATCGTGGAGCGGGCCACCGCCACCCGCTGTTGTTCCCCACCGGAAAGCTTCCCCGGTCGATGCGTGACGCGGTCCTTCAAACCCACGGCTTCCAGGAGCCTCAAAGCCGCCTCTTGCGCTCGCTCCCACTGCCACCCCTGGATCAAAGCCGGGAGCATCACGTTTTCTAGGGCGTTGAAATCCGGTAGCAAATAATGAAACTGAAAAACGAACCCGATCTCCCGGTTGCGCAGTTGAGATAAGGCCTCATCATCCAAACTCGACAGCTCCTGCCCTCGATAAATCACCCTCCCGCCGCTAGGCCGATCAAGCGTCCCCAGGATGTGGAGCAAGGTGCTCTTTCCCACGCCGGATTCCCCGACGATCGCCAGCCGCTGTCCCGTCCCGAGCTCCAAGTGAAGCCCGCGGAGCACACGGATTTCCTCGCCACCCTCAACAAAAGACTTGTACAGGTCTTCGACCTGAAGGAGGTCATTCATAGCGGATGATTTCCACCGGATCCAACCGCGCCGCGTGGCGCGCGGGATAGAGGCTGGCCAAAAGACAGATCAACAAGGAAGCCGCCGCGACCAAAACAAAGTTGGTGAGGTAGATCCGCACGGGCACGGTGGAAATGAGAAACACGTCCTTCGGCAGCTCGATGAAGTGATACCGCTGGATCAAGACGCAGACCGCATAGCCGAACAAAACGCCCAGCAAGGTCCCCACCGTCCCGATGATGCAGCCCTTGATCAGAAAAATCCGCCGGATGCTGCGCCGGGTCGCGCCCATGGACTGGAGGATCGCGATATCCTTCCTTTTCTCCATCACCGTCATGATCAGGGTGGAGATGATATTGAACGCCCCGACGATCACCATGAGGAGGAGCACCAGAAAGTAAACGGTCTTCTCGAGGCGCAGCGCCGAGAAAAGGTTGGGCCAGAGCCGCGACCAATCCTCCGTCCAGTAGGGAAGTCCCAGACGCCGTTGAATTCTCCCGGCGACCTCTTGTGCCCGATAGACATTCTCGACCCGAATTTCGATACTGCTCACGGCATTTCCAAGCTCAAAAAAACGTTGGGCATCGGCCAGGTTCATATAGACCAGCGTGGCGTCATACTCATGCATCCCGGAATCGAAAATTCCCTCCACAACGAAGCGCCGCACTTTCGGCACGACCCCAATGACTGTGGGAGTTCCTAAAGGGGACACCACCTGGATCGGATCTCCCACCATCACCCCCAATTGCCCTGCCAGGCGCGAACCCAAAAGGATGCCGGGAAGAGAGACGGATCTGCCTTCGATTTGGACGGTGTGGGGCGTCTTCAAGGCCTGAAGGCTTCCCTCTTTAATAAACCGCCCGATGTCAATGACTTTAGCGACACCATCGGGATCGACGCCGCGCACGACGACGCCGGAGACGCGGTTGCCCGCGGTGACCATGACTTGCCCATAAACCGAAGGCGTCGCGGCCACCACCCCCTTCTCCAGCAACACCTGATCGATCAGGTTCCCGTACTCCGTCAAAAAACCTCCCGACTTAACCAGAGCTACGTGGGCATTGATGCCTAACAGGCGATCGCGCAACACTTCCTCAAAGCCGGTCATGACTCCCATGACCACGTTCAGGGTCATCACTCCGATCATCACCCCCAAAATAGAGATGAGAGTGATGAGAGAGATGAAGGTCTCGCGCCGGCGCGCACGAAGATACCGTAGGCCGATGAATAGTTCATACCGCATAAAAGCTAGCGTGATTTCGCCTCAGCGCTCGGGCCGGAAGACCGGAAACAAAATCACGTCGCGGATGGAAGGGGAACCGGTAAAGAGCATGACCATCCGATCGATGCCGATGCCTTCTCCTGCCGCCGGTGGCATCCCGTATTCCAACGCGCGCAAAAAATCTTCGTCCATGGCGCTGGCCATCTCGTTCCCGGCCTGGCGGGCCTCCGCCTGGTTGAGGAAGCGCTCCCGCTGATCGAGCGGATCATTGAGCTCTGAAAAGGCGTTGGCCAGTTCCCTGCCGCCGACGTAGAGCTCGAACCGATCCACGAGCGCCGGATTGGCATCGTTCTTCCTGGCCAGGGGCGAGACCTCCAGCGGGTATCCCACCACAAAGGTGGGCTGGATAAGATGGGGTTCGGCGATTTCCTCAAAGACTTCTACCAGCAGGCTGCCATAAGGAAGCCCCGGATCAAAAGAGATATTCCGCCTGCGAGCGAACGCCCGCAACCCCTCGAGGCTCGCGATATCTGCCCGCGTCGCCCCCCCGTATTGCTCGAGGGCGTCACTGGGCGAGATACGCCTCCAGGGGCGCTGGAGATCGATCGTATGCTCGCCGAAGGAGAACTTCAGGGACCCCGCGACCTCTCGGGCCACCGAAACGAACAGCTCTTCCGTAAGACCCATCAGATCCTCGTAGGTCGCATAGGCTTGATAGAACTCCAGCATGGTAAACTCCGGATTGTGCCGCACCGAGATCCCTTCGTTGCGGAAGTTGCGATTCAGCTCGAAGACCCGCTCGATCCCGCCGACCAGAAGGCGCTTGAGAAACAGCTCCGGCGCTACTCTGAGGTAGAGGTCCATATTCAACGCGTTGTGGTGGGTGATGAAAGGCCTGGCGGCGGCGCCTCCGGGAATCGACTGCATCATCGGCGTCTCGACTTCCAGGAAATCCCTCTCCTCAAAAAAACGGCGGATCAGCCTGATGATCTGGGATCTTTTTTCAAAGAGGTCTCGGACTTCGCGATTGACCATGAGATCCACGTAGCGCTGCCGGTAACGAACCTCGACATCCGCCAGCCCGTGCCATTTCTCCGGCAACGGTCGCAGGCACTTGCACAGAAGCCGCAAACCCTGAGCTTCCAGAGTCAGTTCTTTGGTTTTGGTGCGGAAAAGGTGGCCCCACACCCCTACGATATCCCCGAGGTCCAGGGATTGAAAAAGCCTGTGTCCGTCTTCCCCTACCCGATCCCTACGCACGTAGATCTGGAGCCGGCCCTTGCGGTCCTGGAGATGAAAGAACGAGGCCTTGCCGAAGGACCGGATCGACATGATCCGACCCGCGAGGGAAAAAGCGGTCGTGAGCGCCCTGATCTCGTCGTCGGGCAACGAGCCGAAGTCGCTGATGATCTGGGAGCTCACATGGCCCGGCTTAAAATCGTTCGGGTAGGACGGGATCCCCGACTCCTTCAGCTTCAGCAGCTTTTGCCGGCGCACCTCCACCTGATCCGTTACGTCGTCCATGGTCGCTCTTTCGCGGCTGACTACCCAACTAATTTTCCCGCTACCTTACACTCCCTGAGCGGCGAATTCAACGAAACGTGCGCGCTGCGAGGAAAAATGTGACTTGCGAGCTTCTTGGAGCGCAGGGGGTTTGCCACCTGCGCTCTTCACCATGAACACACTAACGCATCAGGGCACGAAACCCAACGGGGGGCGAAAATTAAAGACCCAAATTGGCGAAAATGGCTTTGACCGAACGGGACTTGTTGAGGCAGTAAAAGTGTATTCCCGGGACGCCGAAGCGGAGCAACCCTTCGCATTGCTCGGTCGCGTAGTCGATTCCCAAACGGACCGCCCCTTCATCGTCGTCCTCCACTCTGGACAGAACCTGTTCCAAACGGGGCGGGATCCTCGAGCCGCAAAGGACCGTAAAGCGGCGCGCCTGCGGTACCGAGAGTACCGGCAGGATCCCGGGAACGATGGGTACGCTCACCCCGAGTTTCCGCACATCGTCCACGTAACGATAGTAATCCTCGTTGTCGAAAAATAACTGCGTGATTACCACGTCCGCCCCGGCATCCACCTTCGCCTTCAAGTAGCGCAAATCGAAATCCCGGCTCTCGGCGCGGGGATGGACTTCTGGAAACCCAGCGACCGCGATGGAGAACCACCGGCATGCCACCGCCTCTCTCACCAATTCGATCGAATGATGGAATCCGTCCGGATGGGGTTCCCAGTCTACCACACCCTGCGGCGGATCTCCTCCGAGCGCGATGATGTTATCAATTCCCAGTTCCATTAATCTCTTCAAGACCGAACGGATTTCGTCCTTAGACTGGCCCACGACGGTCAAGTGGCACATCACCTCGAGCCCACACTCACGATGGATCCGGTCGACCAGCTCGACGGTCTTTGCGCGCGTGCTGCCCGCAGCGCCATAAGTAACTGAGCAAAAGGCGGGATGGAGAGTTTTGAGGACGGCGATTTCGTCGGACAGCCCCTCGTCCCCCTTCGCGGTTTTAGGTGGAAAGAACTCAAAAGAGAAGACAGGTCCCGGCCGAGAATAGATCTCACAGAGCTTCATGGCGGCAGTCCCTATTTATAACACACCCGCCGCCCGGCCCTCAAATTAGGTCTCCTTCTTCAACACGTGGGCAATCGAAGGGCTCCCCGAAGGGTCCTGCGCCTTTTCCCGAGCGAGAATGGGATCGCAATCTGAACCTCGGTCTCGGGTAATCAGCGGTCTTAAGCTTTCGGTATGCGCGATCCACGCCCCCCGGATGGGCTCTGCCACTTGGAACACCTCTAAGGTCTCGCGCAGAATTTGCAGCCTGCGGGCAAACTGGCCGCCCATGATGGGATGCTTGGCGTGAACCTCATCCAAAGGTCTTCCGCGATATTCAATGTCGGCACCCAGAAACTGCGCAGTAAGCTGGAACTCCATCTCTTTGATGCGCTCGCGGTCGGCGTGGCGGAAGAAAAAACCGATCATCCGATCGTCAAAGACCCGATCGATAAAGAGATCGATGATCTCGCGCAGCTTGGCCTCGCCGCCAAGCTCCTCGTAAAGTGTCTGTCCCATCGGTATCCGCCAGCCTTCATTCA
>MGSI01000079.1 GCA_001798455.1 Deltaproteobacteria bacterium RIFCSPLOWO2_02_FULL_57_26
TCACCCGGAAGGAAATACGCGCCAACGATCAGGCGTGACAATAATTGCGGCCTGCTGTCCCACGGCGAAATCCGAGTCGCCCGGAAGCTTGATCCTTAAGACTAATTCACCGACCTCGACTTCGAAGAGAGCCGCGTCCCCGAGGTAGTTTTTGGTTACGATTTTCGCTTCCACGGTCCGGGAAAGACCATCGGGGTGCTGCGTGAGGGTTAGGTGCTCGGGGCGGATGGCCAGTGTCACTTCACTCCCTGGCCCAGAGGGGGGCGGCACGGGGCAGGACACTTTTCCCAAGGGAGAGTCCACCTGGTCCGCACCGCTTACCTTCCCAGGGATAAAATTCATCTCGCCCACGAATCGTGCCACAAACAGATTCTGGGGACAGGAGTAGACCTCTTGGGGCGAGCCCATTTGTAATATCTCCCCTTCGTGCATCACGCAGACTTTATCCCCCAGGCTCAAAGCCTCGGCTTGGTCGTGGGTGACATAGAGAGTGGTCACTCCCACGGACTGGGTGATTTTTTTAAGTTCCAGCCGCATCTGTTCCCTCAGCCGGGCATCCAGGTTGCTCAACGGTTCATCCATGAGAAGGATCTTCGGTTCGGTCACCACCGCCCTGGCCATGGCCACGCGTTGCTGCTGGCCGCCGCTTAAGTCGGTTGCCGGGCGGTCCTCCATGTGGTCGAGCTGAACGAGGGCGAGGGCCCGGCGAACCTTCTCCGCCACCTGCTGCTTCGGGATATGCCTACGGCCCTTCACCAAAGGAAAGGCCACGTTTTGGAAGACATTCATATGCGGCCAGATGGCGTAAGACTGAAAGACCATGCCGATGTCTCTTTTTTCCGTGGGAACGTGAACTCTTGAGCTGGATGAGGTCACTTTCGCGCCGGAGATCTCGATTTCCCCGCCGTCCGGCTTTTCGAGACCCGCGACGCAGCGAAGGGTCGTGGTCTTGCCGCATCCGCTCGGTCCCAAAAGGACGCAAAACTCACCCTCGGCCACCTCCAGGTCGATTCCCCGAAGAGCGGCTACGGAACCGTCTCGGGTCCTGAACCATTTCTTAAGCCCGCTAATTCGTATCAAGTTCGCCTATCTTCTTCCCCCACGTTGTCCTGCCTTAAGCTAACGCATCATCAGGTGCCCGAGCTTATCTCCACGATCCGAGAAAATCCGATCTTCAACCCGCCCACGACGATGATAGCAAAAAGCACCAAGATCACACCCAGCGCGGCGACCTCGGGCACCCACCCGCTACCCCAAAACTGCCAGACGACGGTTGAGATGACCACGTTGCTGCGGGTGTAGAGCGTCAAGGCCATGGTCACCTCGCGGTATGAGAGCATACTGACCCACACCCAGCTATTGAAAACCCCTGCTGCGACCAGAGGTAGAACTATGTGACCCAAAACTCGGGGCGTCGACGCGCCCGAAACCTTCCCTGCCTCCTCTAGCTCCCTGTGGACCTGGATCATGACGCTATTGGTTGTCCGGGTTCCATAAGCGATCCAGTTTATCGTGTGCGCGAATATGATGATAAAAATGGTGCCGTAGACGGGAAAGATTCCCCTGTAGGCTAATCCAAGATAACCTAACCCGACTGCCAGCAGAATGCTGGGCATGGCGTGAGGCAGGAACGCCATGGTGTCCAAGATCCCCCGGAAGCTTACCTGCGTTCGAATAACCACCCAGGAGATCAAGACGCTCAGGAGCATCGTGACCGTGGGAACGGCGAACATGAGAATCGCGGTGTTGATAAAAGGTAGAGTGCCTGCATAATCGAAGATGGTCCGGAAGTTTTTCATGCTGATGGTGGATAGGGCAGCCATCGACGGAAGCTGCAGGTGAGGCAGGAGCGAGGTCCACAGCAAGACAACAAACGGCATGAATACCTCCATCGAAAGGTAGAAGATCACGAAGGCAAGGGCGGGCCACTTCCACCCCCCCAGGGCGATCTCACGCGGACGGTAACCCCGCCCTGTGATGACCGTGTACTTCTTGCCCTGACGGACTAGCCGGACATAGAAATAAGCGAAGGTTAGCCCGGCTAGGAGCATGATGGATCCATACGCCCCGGCGAGCCCATAGTTGGGCAAACCGGTCGGCGGATTCGTTGAGGTGTAAATCAGGGAACTCAAGACCAAAATTCTCGCGGGAAGGCCGATAATGGCTGGTACCTCAAACACCGCAATGGCGGTCATGAAGAGGTACACCATCACCCCGGCAATGGCAGGGAGGGTGATTGGAATGTTGATCCGTAAAAAGGTCTGGAGCTTGGTGACCCCCGAGGTATAGGCCGCCTCCTCTAAGGCGGGGTCCATAGTGCGATAGGCCGCGGCTAACATGAAGAACGCTGCCGGCACGAAAGAGACCCCTTGGATGAACGCCATCCCCGGTATGTTGTACAGACTCACCAGCGGTTGATCCAGTCCGAAGATCTGTTTGGCCCATTGGTTGACCAGCCCGATGCGCGGGCTCAACAAAAGAATCCAGGCGATCGTGCGAAGAAAAACCGGGATCAGGATCCCCACGGTCATCAGAACATACACCGTGCCCTTGAGCGGCATGTCGGTGCGCATGAGCAACCAAACCATGGGAACCGCGAAGAGAAGCGTCACCGTAACCGTGCCAGCGGCGAACAGGAGAGTATTCAGCAGGACCTCATAGGTGCCGGGATCGGTGTAAGCGGTAATGAAATTGACCAAGGTGAGCGGGCCTCCCTCTCCCGGGAAGCCGGTCCTCAGGCTCATGATTAGCACCATGGCGATCGGTACCCCGACCAGTAGGGCAAGGAGCGCCATCAACCCCCCGGCAAAAACAGTGGTGCCGGGTTGCGTCACGTCGATTATCCGTCCTAACACGCCCTCGCCTGACACTGCTTTCATGTCTCTCCCTCCTCACTCTCGGAGTATGGGGTTATTTTTCGAAACCGAGGAGCTTGCCGTACTCCCTGGTGAGCCTGTCCACCATCTCGGCCTGGTCTTGGTTCATGTACAGGACCTTCTTGCCCTGGGCGTACTTGTGAGCGGTCGTCCCAGGAACAAAAGCAGAGGTCTGACCATTGTACTTTTCCCAGATCTCCTGCGCCTCAGGAGTTGTGAGGAAGGCAGCAAGAAGATGGCCCGCGTTGGGATGGTGTGCCCCCTTAAGCACGGCGGCATTGTAAGCAGGTGAAATGACCGGCTCAAGTCCTTCAGCGAAAACAATCGGCGCCCCTGTCACCTTCGCTCTGTGCACGAAGCTGTCCGTCAGGGTGACGGCGAGGAGGACCTCGCCCAATTGCAGGCGGGTGGTGATTGTCGCCAGGGTCCCAAGCATCGGCGTCTGCTTAGCCAATGCTTTCACATACTCCGTGGCCTTCTTCTCGCCCCAGGCAGTCGCCAGCCGCGCAAGGTGGTGGGTCGCCGTGCTCATAGCGAGCTTGCCGCCTTTCCATTTGGGATCGAGGAGATCCTCCCATTTCTTGGGCACATCCTGAGGAGGCAAGATCTGCCGGTTATAGGCTGGGAGAACAAACTGATTGGCCAAGATAACGGTCCCGTTATCGTATTGTATCGCCCTCGGATCCACGCCGAGCTTCGCGTAGTCGAATGGTTTGTGGACTTTTCTGAGCCACAGCGTAGCGTGGCCGGCGTCGTGGACCACCATCAAGTCCCATTCCGGAGCGACGCCAGCGGCCGCAAGACCTACCACTTTCCCCACATCCCTTGTGTAGGAGTCTCCGGGGTTGTAATTCAGCTTGATGTTGAGGCCATATTTCTTGTTGAAGGCCTCACCCAGCTTCTGGGCGCCTTCAGGCGTCAGAGTGGATGAAGCATAGATCCCTATCGCCCCTTCTTTCTTGGCTGAAGCTATCAGCTCGTCCACCGGGGCGGCTAGCGCCTCCTGGGCCATTCCCGCTATAGCAACTAACCCAACAACTAGGCTGGCCACGAGAAGCCTTAGCCGTTTCATGGTTCACCTCCTTGTACCGCTTCCGATTAGCCTAATGACATCTTTACTCATGATCTGCCCCGTCCAGCAATTCGGCGATATCCAACACTTGTGGTGCCCGATCGCCCGCGCGGCCTTTGATTCCGTCCCCCAGCATGATCATGCAGAAGGGACACGCCACGCTGACGATATCCGCGCCGCTTTCCAGGGCGTGCCCGGCGCGTATGTGATTGACCCGCCGGTCGTTCGGTTCTTCCACCCACATCAGGCCTCCCCCGGCCCCGCAGCAAAAGCCCCTCTCCCGGTTTTGCCGCATCTCCACGAGCGGCGCCTTGGAGACCGCCGAGATGACTTTTCGCGGCTCCTCATAGGTATCGTTGTAACGCCCCAAATAGCAGGGATCGTGAAAGGTAACTTTCGCGTCTAAACGGACGGCCGGCGTGTATCTTCCCTGGGTGATAAGATCGGACAGAACCTGGCTGTGATGATAGACTTCAAAAGACGCGCCGAGTTGGGGATAGTCGTTTTTAAAGGTGTTAAAGCAATGGGGACAGGTCGACACAATTTTTTCGACCTTGTGAGACCGAAGCACCTCGATATTTTTCCGCGCTAGTTTCTCGAACAGGTACTCGTTTCCGATGCGCCTTGCGGGGTCGCCGGTGCAGCGCTCCTCCTGCCCCAGAATGGCGAAATCCACCCCGGCCTGTGAGAGAATCCGGCTGAGGGCGCGGGCGACATTGTGGTTGCGAGGGTTCAAAGCGGTGGAGCAACCGACCCAGTAGAGGTATTCCGCTCGCTCGCCTTGGGAGAGAATTTTCACGTTCGTTCCCTGGGTCCAGTCCACTCGCGACACCACCGTGCCGGGATAAGGGTGCCCCCGTGCTTCCAAACTGCGAAGGGCTCGCTGCATCGTCTCAGGAAATCTACTTTCCTCCATAACCAGCGAGCGGCGCATGTCGATGATCTTGGGCACATGCTCGATAAAGACAGGACACTCCTGCATACAGGCCATGCATGTGGTGCAAGACCAGAGGGTCTCTTCCTGTATCACCTTGCCGATGAGATGGGAATCGTTGCCGGCAGCGGCCGTCTCAGCGGCGGGGGCGTGAGGTCCATAAGCCCTTAAGTGTTCACGCAGGTCCAGGATGAGCGCCTTTGGGGAAAGCGGCTTGCCTGTGGCAAATGCGGGACAGGCCTCCTGGCAGCGGCCGCATTCCGTGCAGGCGTCGAGATCCAATAAGCCTTTCCAGGTGAACTGGTCGATGGTTTTTACCCCAAAGGATTCCGCCGACCCCATATCGATGGGCTTCAGCATGGCGGCTTTCGGCTCAAGGGAGCGAAAATAGATATTCAATGCGGCCGTTAACGTGTGCAGGAGCTTTGAATACGGCAACCAGGCAATTAAGCCAAAGACCAGCACCAGATGGAACCACCAGAGAAAGGCATGCAGAGTGAGAGACAGGTCCGTAGGGACAATGCGGGTCAAAAGCTTTCCCACCACCAGTCCGACTGGCGACCAGGCCCCCCACGGATCCTGCGTGGCGATGATCCGGAGGCCCTCGACCATAAACCCGGTCAGGAGAACCGTCAGGAGGCCGCCCAGAATGACCGCATCCTGCCACGTGTTGTTTAGTCTCCGGGGTCTGAGAAGATATCGATGGAAAAGGGCGATCAGAACTCCCAAGATGCAGAGTAATCCGAAAACGTCGAGCGTCAGGGACTGGAAAAAAAGATAGAAGTTCCCCTGCATGATGCGAAGGTCAAGATCCTCATGAATCACGACCACGACGGTACCAAGGAACAGGATCACAAAGCCGAAAAATATAAGCGTGTGGAAGAGCCCGCCGTAGATATTTCTCAGAAGCCGGGCCTGGCCCAGCGCATAGACCAATAGCCCCTTGATGCGCTCAGAAACGGGCACAAAACGGTT
>MGSI01000080.1:0-1142 GCA_001798455.1 Deltaproteobacteria bacterium RIFCSPLOWO2_02_FULL_57_26
TCGAAACAAAAAACCTGGCTATCTTAATATTTCCTTCAGCTTCTCCGTCAGCGCCGGCTCCGGCCTGAAAATATCTCTCACGTTCTCTTCCAGCTCTTCGCCTGTCTTCCCCCTTACTTTTGCGCCTCAGCGAGATAGCTCAGGTCTATCACGCTCTCGACCGGCGGTGGCTCTCTCTTGAGGCCGAACTCCTTCCAGTTCTGAGCGACGGCGCGGGCTCCGGTCAGGTCGATCCCGCCACGCTGCGGAATCGTCTTCTTTGTCTGCATGTATAGATCGTAGGTTTTTACGGCCTCTTCCCTATCGGCCTTTGCGCGCTCCATGAGAACGCGGATGACGGTTTCCTTATTTCTCGGGTTGTAGAAAAATTCGCACGCCCTGACATAGGCGCGGAGGAATCTAACCACTAAGTCCTTGTTCTTCTGAACCCAATCCCGACGAGCGCCAGTCACTGTGTATTGAAAATTGTCGACGTAATCGGTTGAGCGACCCAGTTGTCCCATGCCCGCCGCGAGCGCCTTGAAATCTGAAGGTTGATTGACCAGCGCGCCGGCAACCCCTCCTTTCTGGACACCGGCAAGCCGGTTTGGGGTTCCGCCCAGGCCAAGAAACTCGTATTCCCCAGGCTTAAGGCCGTTCGCCTCGAGCATGCGCACCAGCACGTAGTTTAAAGGATCTGTTGGACCTGCGACCGCCAAGCGTTTTCCCTTCAGCTCGGCGTAACTCTTGATCGACGGATCGACAATCAGGGTATAGATGGGGACCATGACATCCCCGCCCACGACTACAAGATCAGCTCCGCTCGTATTTGCAGCCAATAGCTGGACCAGATTGATCTGCGAGAAATCCATCGCCCCGGCAACCAGCGCCTGAGACGTCATCGTGGTTGTCTCACCGAGCACCCTAACAAAATCGACTCCTTCTCTTTGGAACATCCCCTGGTGCTCCGCAATTAAGAAGGGCCAGTTTAACGCGGATATCGTAATGACTCCGTAGGTGACAGTCCTAAGTTTTGCGCTCTGCTGAGCCTCAGCGGGTCCGGCTAGCAGCGACAAAACAAACAGATGCAATAGAATTAGAGCCGACTTTGAACTGAGATGCATATCCCCTCCCTCAGATAGGTGATTCGGTTAAGTCCTCTT
>MGSI01000080.1:1198-5567 GCA_001798455.1 Deltaproteobacteria bacterium RIFCSPLOWO2_02_FULL_57_26
GAGCGGTATTTACTATGGAGTAATTAAAACTGTCAAGCTATCTTTTCGTGCGTGATCCCGTTCGGAGAAAAGGGTTGGCTATCGTCGAATTCTGAGATAAAAGCTGGGTTGGGAATATCCAATCTAAAGGAGCACATGGCATGGCCAAAGCGAAGTCGGTGATCGGCGCTTCGATCCCGCGGGCCGAGGGTGCGGAGAAGGTGAGCGGGCGCGCTCTCTATACCGCGGATGTAAAGCTCCCCGGGATGCTGTGGGGAAAAGTGCTGCGCAGCCCGCATCCCCACGCCCGCATCGTCCGCATTGACGCCTCTCGCGCCGCGGAGGTGGAGGGAGTACGGGCGGTGGTTACAGGTAAGGACGTGCCCGGCCTGCTCTCGGGCCAGAGCATCCGGGATATACCGGTGCTTTGTTGGGACAAGGTCCGTTTCGTAGGAGACCGTGTGGCCGCGGTGGCCGCCGAGACGCCCGACGCGGCGGAGGAAGCGTTGGGGCGCATCGAGGTCGAGTACGACGTGTTGCCTGCCGTGTTCGATCCATTGGCAGCCATGCAGCCCGACGCCCCCAGGCTCCATGACAACGTGGCCGGCTACGAAGGCCCTCCCCAAGAACTCCTCATTCCGGACGTGCCCAACGGCCTGACTCGTCTTACCTGGAGCAAAGGGAATGTGGAGCAGGGCTTTCGAGAGGCGGACCTGGTCCTGGAGCATACCTTCCGCATCCCCATTCGGCACCAGGGGTACATCGAGACTAGTGCTGGAGTTGTCGCTATCGGCGACGATGGCCGCATCCAGGTCTGGATATCCACCAAGACCCCCTTGGCCACTCGTAGCCAGGTGGCCAAGGCCATCGGCGTCCCGGAGGAGCGCATCCGACTCAACGCGGTCAATGTAGGCGGGGATTTCGGCGGCAAGTGCGGCCCGATGGATGTGCCGATCGCTTACCTTCTCGCCCAGAAGGCGCGGCGTCCCGTGAAGATAGTGATGACTTATAGTGAGGAGCTGACAGCCGGCAACCCCAGCCACCCGTCAGTCATCACCGTCCGAACGGGAGTCAAACGGGACGGGCGAATGGTGGCCCGCTATCTCCGGGCAGTGCACTCCACCGGCGCCTACGGAGGCCATAAGCCCATTCGCGCCTCGATCGGCGGAGCGGGAACCGCCGGGCCTTACCGCATCGACCATACCTTTATGGAGGCCATACACGTCTACACCAACACCGTTCCGGGCGGCTTTTGGAGGGCTCCCGGAGCTTTGCAGGCCATGTTTGCGGTGGAGTCACACATAGATCTCGTCGCTCGGGAGTTGGATATGGACCCGGCAAAGTTCCGTTTGAAGAACATCATCGGCGAAGGCGAGGAGAACGCTTTGGGGGTGCGACTACAAGGTGTGAAGGCGCGCGCCACGCTTCAGGCCGCTCTGGATGCGGCCGGCTGGAAGCGACCTAAGCCTGGCCCCAATTACGGCCGTGGTGTCGCCATGTATGAGCGTTTCACCGGGGCTGGCCCTGGCTGGGTCATCCTTACCTCTGAGACCGACGGCAGCTTCACGCTTTTAACCGTCAACGGCGACCAGGGAACCGGCCTCCGCACGGTCCTATGCCAGACCGTCGCCGAGGAGATGGGGGTGCCATTGGAGCAAGTGCGGGTCGTCGTCGGCGATACCGATGCCGCGCCCTTCAATATCGATATCGGCTTCGGGGGCAGTCGCTCCACCAATATCGGCGGCCGCGCTGTGATCCAGGCTTGCAGTGAGCTGCGCGAGAAATTGGTTACCCAAGCAGCCCAGACACTCGATTGTCCGAAGGATCAAGTTGTTTACCGCGCCGGGCGATTTTGGAACAGAGAAGACCGGCGTCGAGCATTGAGTCTCCGCGAAGTCGTTGCGAAAGCGGGCGGCGGCGGCCCGATCAGCGTGACTGCTAAGATAGAGATTGCGATAGAGCGCTCTTCAACTTCTTTCGTCGCTCAGGTGGCCGAGGTCGAAGTCGACCCTGAGACAGGCCAGGTCAAGTTGCACCGTTTCATCACCGCCCACGATGTCGGCACGATTATCAACCCGATCGGCCATCAGGGGCAGATCGATGGCGGAGCAGTCATGGCTATCGGCGCGGCGCTGATGGAGGAGATCACCGTAGAGAACGGCCAGGTCACCACACCCCACCTTGGAGATTACAAGCTCCCCAGCATCGCCGACATACCCAGGCTCAAGACGGTGCTGGTGCACTCCGATAGCGGCCCCGGCCCCTACGAGGCCAAAGCCATCGGCGAGATGGCCAACGTAAGTCCCCCCGCCGCTATCGCCAACGCCGTGGCCGACGCCGTGGGAGTGCGGCTCTTCGAGTTGCCGATCACCTCCGAGAAAGTCTACAACGCCTTAAGAGACAGGAGATAACAGTCGAAGGCCAGCGAATCTCAGGGAAATCATAGATTGCGGTGTTCTATGCTTCAGCGTGTCTTGGTTCTCCTTTTCCTCGTGTCGCTCGCGCCTCTGGGCCGGGCGGCAGCGCAGGATAGGTTCAACATCAGCCACAGTTCTCTCACGGGCTCTCAGGCGGTTCTCTTTGTCACCCGGGATGCAGGCATTTTCCGCAGGCACAATCTCGAGCCCCAGATCATTTACATCTCAGCAGGCCCACCCAACATCGCCGCTCTGGTATCGGGGAGCGTTGATTTTGTCGTCTTTGCCGGCCCCGCGTCGATCGCAGCCAACCTGAGCGGCGCGGATACAGCCGTCGTTATGAGCTTTGTCAACACGATGGAGCATTCCGTCTTTTCCCATCCCTCGATTAAAAAGCCTGCGGATCTCAGGGGCAAGAAGGTCGGCGTCAGCCGTCCCGGAGGATCGGATGACTACGGCGCGAGATTTGCCCTCAGAAAGTGGGGACTGGAGCCCGACAAAGATGTGGCCCTCCTCCCCTTGGGAGGACCGCCGGAGCGTTTTGCCGCGCTGCAAACCGGCAGAGTCGAGGCGACCCTGCTCCAGCCCCCTTTGACCGTCAGGGCGAAAAAGGCGGGCTTTCAGGAGTTAGTCGCACTAGCGGATCTCGGCCTGGACTATCTGGGAACCTCGCTTGTTACCCTGCGCTCCGTTATTGATAGAAAAGGGGAGCTTATGCGCCGCGTGGTGCGGGCGTTTGTCGATGGAATCCATTTTTACAAGACCGATAAGGAGGCCAGCCTGCGCTCCATTGCCAAGCTCATGAAGGTGGAGGATAAAGACGCATTGGAAGAAGCCTACAACGCATACGCCGTTAAATTTATGGCCCGGATCCCTTATCCGAACAACAAAGGGATTGAAGTCATCCTTAAAGACCTGGAAAAGACCAACCCTAAAGCCAAAGGCGCCGATCCGAGGTCCTTTGCGGAGCCGCGCTTTTTAAGGGAGCTTGAGGATAGCGGGTACGTAGCCAGACTTTACGGAGATAAAAATAAGAGGTGACGCATGAACGAGAATGTGTTTGGCGATCTGCGCGCGTTTATTGAGCGCGCGCGAGCGGACGGCGATCTGGTCGAGCTTGAAGGAGCGGACTGGAACCTCGAGATCGGGGTGCTGACCGAGTGGCAGGCGAGCCGCACGGATGGACCGGTCCTTCTCTTCGATCGGGTCAAAGGCTATGCCGCGGGGTACCGGATCGCCACGAACCTCTACACCTCCCACCGCCGCGCGGCGCTGGCTCTCGCCCTGCCCGGCGAGGCGCCACGGCTGGAGCAGGTGCGCCTGTGGCGAGAGCGGGAGCGAAACCTCCAGCTCATCCCCCCGCGCGAGGTGACCACAGGTCCGCTGCTCGAACACGTTACGACCGGCGATAAGGTGGACCTCCTCGCGCTCCCGGTGCCCCAATGGCACGAGCACGACGGCGGGCGCTACCTTGGCACCGGCTGCATGGTCGTGACCCGCGACCCCGATGACGGCTGGGTCAACCTCGGCACCGAGCGGGGACAGGTGCACGACGGGCAGACGCTCACGATCTACCTCTCGCCCGGCCGCCACACCGCTATGATCCGCCAGAAATACTGGGAGCGCGGAGAGGCATGCCCGGTGGCAATTATCTGCGGGCAGGAACCGCTCCTGTGGGCAGCGTCTAACTTCCCTATCCCCTGGGGTGTCTCCGAGTATGCTTACGCGGGCGGGCTGCGTGGGGCGCCCGTGGATGTCGTGAAGGGTCCCACGACCGGCTTGCCGCTACCTGCCACGGCGGAGCTGGCGGTGGAGGGGTTGATGTTGCCGCCCGGCACGAAGCCCGATCTGCCCGAGGGCCCTTTCGGTGAGTGGACCGGCTACTACCATCCCAGTAAACCCCAGCCTCCCGTCAAGGTGACAAGCCTTCTCCATCGCGACCGCCCGATCCTGCAAGGGACTCCGCCTCTGCT
>MGSI01000081.1 GCA_001798455.1 Deltaproteobacteria bacterium RIFCSPLOWO2_02_FULL_57_26
GGTACTTTTACTATTGCTATGCGAGATGTTCGTATGGAATGGTGCGCGCCGGAGAGAAATCGAGAAGCAAGAGACCCGACCCTTGCTCCACAAGACCAAACCTGTTAGCGCACAGACGCCGGCTTGTGACAATGAAAGCAGTTTGATACCTTAAGTAAAATGTAGGTGCGAGCCCTACAAAAAGGGACTCAAGGGAGGCTTATGAGCGTCGAGTTAATTGCCGTTTTGGTCACGTCGTTTATCGAGGTTTGCGGATTGGTACTGGTTGCGCGGGAGGTACGGGAGGTGACTCATATCGAAAGGGCGATCATGCTTTTTTTACGCAGAGAGCTAGGCGAAATTAAGGACGAACTGAAAGCCACGGGATAATTTGCTTCGGTGCCTCTTTCCGCTTGGTCCTCCGCTTTACAATCCCAATAGCAAGCAGTAAATTCCCGCTCAGCGGCCTGGTCGAGTCCCGTTTTATTCCCAATGCCCCACGACACTCTGCGCCTGGGCCCTCCGGCCTACCTGGCAGTCATCAGGGATAAAACGCTGGTGTTGGAAAGCGGGCAGCCGCCGCTTTCTTCACGCATAACAGGTGATGTTTGATCGAGATCGCGTGTGGGATTAAGCTCAAACCTGAGACTGACTGGCGACTCGGCTGAGTTGTCGGCGGCCTCATTGAAGGAGGTTAAGCTATGTCGGACGAGGCGATGGTGAACGGAGAAAGTTTGCGCGAGCAGGTCCGGGAGAAATACAGGGAAGTCGCGACGAATCCCGCTGGGAAGTACCACTTCCATACGGGTCGTTTCCTGGCTGCACGCGTAGGCTACGATGCGGCTGTTGTGGCTGCCCTGCCCGACGTAGCTGTCGAGTCCTTCGCCGGTGTCGCCAACCCTTTCTCGCTGCGGCCTCTTGCGCAGGGCGAGCGAGTTGTAGACGTGGGTTCAGGCGGGGGCTTTGACAGCTTCATCGCGGCAGCTCAGGTCGGCGCCGAAGGCAGGGTGATTGGCGTCGATATGACGCAGGAAATGCTCCTGAAGTCGCGCTCAGCGGCTGATCTCCTTGGCTACAAGAGCGTCGAGTTCCGAGCGGGACTCGCCGAGGATCTACCCGTCGAGGACGGCTGGGCGGACGTGGTCATCAGCAACGGGGTTATCAACCTGTGCGCTGACAAACGTCGAGTCTTTTCGGAGATCTTCCGCGTGCTGCGGCCGGGCGGTCGTCTGCAATTTGCTGATATCGCGAACGGCAAACCCGTGCCGGAGTCGGCGCTCCGCAACATTGATCTCTGGACTGCTTGAATCGCTGGTGGCCTGCCGTGTGCAGGCTGGCAGCAAATGCTCGAGCAGTCCGGATTCATCGAGATCCAGATCGGGCCGCCCTGCGACACCTTTGGAGGGGCCGGCGGCGAAGAGAAGGCTCGCCTGTTCCAGGTGTATGGCTATCCGTTTCTTGGTCGCAAGCCGGCTTGAGTGTTCCGGGGCCGGTGTCTAGTCGACCCCGGCCTTGTGTGACCGTGACCTTGGTGTCCCGATAAGGCGGTATCCCCCACGCTGTTTATCATCCGCGCTGTGGTGCTCGTTCATAGCTGCTCACTCCTTTGATGCACGCGGTTCCCGTGGACGGACAGATCTTGTCCCTATCTGCGCAATTTTGACCCACCTCTTCGACACCCTTTCTTTCATTTCCTCTTTGAAAATCGCGCGCTGATCCCCTGGCACTGCACTTGCTTTCTCAGGGAGTCGTGGTCTCAAAGGCAAAAGCCTTCACTTTCTTCATTGCTCTGACCATCTCATCATATGCCTCCGCCGCTAGCCGCACGCCCATCGAGAACTGGGAAAGGAAAGTAATCCGAGTAGTCGACGGGGACACGCTGGTTCTAAGTCCCAATGAAAAAGTCCGTCTCATCGGCGTCGACACTCCGGAGACGAAGCATCCTAAGAAACCGGTTCAGTGTTTCGGCCTGGAGGCCAAAGAATTTACCGGGAAAATGGCGGCCGGGAAAAAGATCCGGCTGGAGCTGGACCAGGCCAATGCCGCCACAGGTCACAAAGACAGATACGGACGGACGCTGGGATATGTCTATTTGGAAGACGGCGTCTTTTTAAACGCAGAGATCATTCGTCAGGGGTACGGACACGCCTACACCCGGTTCCCCTTCCGCTACCTAGAGGAATTCAGAGCCCTTCAGCGACAGGCCCGGGCAGTAGGACGCGGACTTTGGTCAGGCTGCCTGCGGCGCGGTTACGCTTCCTGACTCTCCAGAAATCTTTCCGCGTCGATAGCGGCCATGCAGCCGGTGCCGGCGGCGGTAACCGCCTGTCGGTAGATATGATCCTGAACATCGCCGCAGGCGAAAACACCCGGAACATTGGTCGCTGTCCCTTGGTGCGTGATCAGGTATCCGGTTTCGTCCATCTCTAGCTGACCGGCAAAGAGCTTGGTGTTGGGCTCATGGCCGATGGCCATAAAGACCCCGTCGCACTGGAAATCCTGGGTGGCACCGGTCTTCACGTTTTTTAGCCTCGCTCCCTTGACGCCTCCCTCTTTAGGCTCGCCATAGATCTCGTCGACAACAGAGTCCCAGATGAAGGAGATTTTAGGATTTTTCTTGGCTCGGTCCTGCATGATCTTCGAGGCCCGAAGCTCGTTGCGCCGATGAACGATGGTAACTTTGGTCGCGTATTTCGTTAGAAAAAGGGCCTCCTCCATCGCGGTATCACCACCCCCGATGACGATAACCTCCTTGTCTTTGAAGAAAAAGCCGTCGCAGGTAGCGCAGGCCGAGACCCCGTAGCCCATCAACTTCCTTTCCGACTCCAGGCCCAGAAGCTTGGCTGATGCGCCGCTGGCGATAATGAGAGCATCGCAGGTATAGGATTCCTTCCCAACCACTACCTGAAACGGCCTCTGTTTCAACTTAACCGACTTCACATCCCCAAAAACGCTTTTCGTGCCAAAGCGCTCCGCCTGTTTCTTGAACTCCTCCATCAGTTCCGGTCCAAGGATCCCCTTGGGAAACCCCGGATAATTTTCCACGTCTGTCGTGATGGTCAATTGCCCCCCCGGCTGCGAGCCCTCGACGACCAGCGGTTCCAGGTTGGCTCGCGCTGCGTAGATGGCGGCGGTGAGTCCTGCGGGACCGGACCCTAAGATAATCACCCGATAGTGGCTTTTTTTTTCCACGGTTTTTATGTAGCATAAAACGATCTTAGGCGGAAGCAGAGATCGATGTTCGACGGAGAAGACGATGGCTAGACTCTCCCACCTCGATGCGGAAGGAAGAGCCCGGATGGTCGATGTGACGGAAAAGGATGTGACCGAAAGGATCGCTGTGGCCCGGGGAAAGATACTCATGCGTCCCGAGACCCTCACTCTGATCATGGAGAAAAAGGTGGAGAAGGGCGATGTCTTCTCGGTCGCGCGCGTGGCCGGGATCATGGCCGCCAAGAAAACTTCCGAGCTGATCCCAATGTGCCATCCCCTGAATATCACCTCGGTGGAAATCGATCTTACCCCGCAAAAAAACCCCTCCCGAGTCGAGATCGAAGCTGTTGTGCGCGTAACCGGAAAAACTGGCGTGGAGATGGAGGCGATGACGGCGGTCGCGGTCTCTGGACTGACGATCTACGACATGTGCAAAGCGGTGGATCGCGAAATGACCCTCGGCGAAATCCGCCTGGTTAAAAAGAGCGGCGGCAAGAGCGGAACGTTTATCCGGAAGGAGTAGGACTAACCGTCAGCCGTCAGTTTTCAGCACTCAGCCAACACAAAGACAACGGATACAAGAAACCTAACTTCTTAGCTGACCGCTGATCGCTGACTGCTGATAGCTCAATGAGGGTATTTCTCAAAAAAGGCAGAGAGAGACCCGTACTGAACGGTCATCCCTGGATCTTTTCCGGCGCCATCGAAAAAACGGAAGAGGACTCGGGAAGCACGGCCATCGCCGACGTGTTCGATAGCCGTGGAAACTGGCTCGCCCGCGGCCTTTACAACCCGAAATCCCAAATCCGTGTACGGATTCTTACCTGGGAGAAGGAGGAGATAGATTCGTTCTTCTTTTGCCGCCGCCTCTCCCAAGCAGCCGCGCTGAGAGAGAAGTTCCTCCCCCCTTCCACCAACAGCTATCGCGTCGTCAACGGCGAAGGCGATCTTCTGCCTGGACTGGTTGTCGATCGCTACAGCGATTTCTTGGTCTGTCAGTTCTTTACCGCGGGAATCGACAAGCTCAAAGGAGCTGGCGTGGATGCTCTCTCAAGTTTATTCAAGCCGAGGGGCATCTACGAACGGAGCGAGGGCGGGGTCAGAGACGAGGAGGAGCTTCCGCCTTCGGTCGGCGTTCTCGTCGGTGAAGAGCCTCCCGAGTTAGTCCGGATCGAAGAGAACCAGATCAGTTTTCTCGTCGATGTGAGGAAGGGCCAGAAGACAGGATTCTTTCTGGACCAGAGAGACAATCGCACCCTGCTTTCATCGCTCGCGCGCGACATGACCATCCTCAACTGCTTTGCCTACACCGGCGGCTTTGCGGCGTATGCTCTCAAGGCAGGCGCGAAGCGAGTGATTTCCGTGGAGTCTTCAAGGCCGGCCCTGGAGCTGGCCAGAGAGAGCTTCGACCTCAATGGCTTCTCCGTCGCCGAACAGGATCTCGTCCGCGCGGATGCATTCTCTTACCTGAAGAGCTGCACGGAGGAGTTTGACATCGTCGTCCTTGACCCGCCCGCGCTCGCCCGCAAGCGCGGGGATGTCGCCGCGGCCGCGGGCAGCTATAAGTTCCTAAACCTCCATGCTCTGAGGCTGCTCAAGCCCGGCGGACTGCTCTTTACTTTCTGCTGCTCGCAGCATTTGTCCCTGGATCTGTTTCAGAAAATCGTTTTCGGCGCGGCCGTGGATGCCTCCCGCAGAGTCCAGCTCCTCAAAAGATTGGGCCATCCGCCGGACCATCCTGTGAGCCTGCACCATCCAGAAGGGGAGTATCTGAAAGGGTTCCTTTTAAGCGTATTGGAGTGAAAGGCAGGCCTGTGCTATAAGACCCTCGCTGCCGCGAAATGACTCTTATGGTTCGCCCATACCGGACGATCAAAGACTGGCCGGAAGAGGACCGGCCGAGGGAAAAACTCCTTGAGCGCGGGGCTGACGCGCTCACGGATGCCGAGCTTCTTGCGATTCTCCTGAGAACGGGGAATGCCAGCACCGGAGAAAATGCCCTGGATCACGCTCACCTTCTGCTGAAGCAGTTCGGCGGCCTCAGGGGAATCGACGGTGCGCCGGTCGGGGAATTGCGAGCGCTCAAAGGGATCGGCTCGGCTAAGATCGCCCAGCTCAAGGCCGGTTTGGAGATGGGCCGGCGCCTCGGTCGAACACGATGGGAAGCGGGCAGCCCGCTGCGTTCCTCGGAGGATGTCTTCCGCCATTTCCGCGAGCGGCTGCAAAAAGAAACACATGAAATCTTCTACGTGATCCTTCTGACAAACAAAAACCGAAAAATCCGGGAAGTGAAGATCTCAGAAGGCTCGCTCACAGCTTCTCTGGTTCACCCGCGAGAGGTGTACAACCCGGTGATCCGCGAATCGGCGGCCGCCGTCATCTTTGTTCATAACCATCCAAGCGGCGACCCGTCCCCCAGTCCTGAGGACTTGGAGATCACGCGCAGGCTCAAAGAGGTGGGCGAGTTGATGGGAGTGAGAGTCTTGGACCACGTGGTGATCGGCCACGACCACTACTTTAGCTTCAACGACCGCGGCATGCTCTGAGTTTGCATCCGCCTCCGGTATGCGATACGGGCAAAAGTAACAAAACGGAATGAGTCCAGACGAGAAAACGATCCAGACCATCCATACCTATTGCGCGCAGTCAAAGTCCCGATGCGGCGTCGTGTGCACTGTGCGAAACGGAATCTTCGAAAAGGTAGAGCCGGACGATAGCCACCCCAACGCATGCATATGCGTGAAGGGAACGGCCGCTCCCCAGATCGTCTACTCACCCAAGCGGCTCAAGCATCCGATGCGCCGCACCCGACCCAAAGGGGAGCTAAACCCGGGATGGGAACGGATCTCGTGGGACGAGGCGCTCAAAACGGCTGCGCGAGAACTGCTGCGGCTCCGCGACCGCTACGGCGCTGAGAGCGTCATCTTCGGACGACCCGCCCCAGGGGGCAGCGCCGCCAACGATTATGTCGGGTGGCTGACGCGACTCGCCAACGTCTTTGGCTCTCCCAACATCCTGGCCACCACTCACATTTGCAACTGGCATAAGGACACCGGTTCGGCCTATACCTACGGCCACGGCATTCCATCGCCGGACTTCCAGCGGACCGAACTGATTGTCATCTGGGGCCACAATCCCGAGGTGTCGTGGCCGGCCCACGCCAAGCGCATCGTAGAGGCCCGACGCCGGGGTGCAAAACTCATGGTCATCGACCCGCGCAAGACCAACATTGCGGGAAAGGCCAATCTCTGGCTCGGCGTGCGGCCTGGCACAGACGGGGCCCTAGCGTTGGGATTCCTCCATCTCTTTTTCACGGATCGGCTCATTGACGAAGAGTTTGCGCGGGAGTGGACCAACGGGCCTTTTCTCGTCCGCATGGATACTCAAGAACTCCTCACCGGGGAGATGCTCGGGTGGGGGAAGGGATACGTTGTCTGGGACCAAGCTCAAGGACGCGCACGGCTGCTGGATCCCACGAAGGAGACACCCAAGAGAGCTCAGATCGACGTCGCCCTCTCCGGCGAATACCGCGTGGATCTACCAGGAGGATCACGGACCGTCTGCAAACCAGCCCTGGAACTTCTCCGCGAGCTTACGGCCGACTACCCGCCGGAGAGAGTCGCGGAGATCACATGGGTGCCCGCCGAGCAGATCCGTCTTGGAGCCAGGCTCCTTGGGAGGACCAAACCGGCCTGCTACTACACGTACGTGGGAATCGAAGAGCATACTAACGCTATGCAGACAAACCGGGCGATCTCGATTCTTTACGGCCTCACGGGTAACCTGGACGTGCGCGGCGGGAATCTTAACTTCCCGCGCATCCCGACCAACCCGATCGGCGGCCGCGAGTTCTTGCCTAAAGAGAAGGCCGCGCTCCGGCTGGGCTATTCCGAGCGTCCTCTCGGCCCCGCCGGAACTACGGGAAACGTGCAGGCTTACGAAGTCTACAAAGCCATCCTAACCGGGACACCATATCCGGTGAAGGGATTTGTTTTCTTCGGCGGTAACCCGCTCCTCTCAAACGGCGATAGCCGGATCGGGCGGGAAGCCCTCCAGCGGCTAGACTTTTACCTCCACGTCGACATGTTTTCAAACCCAGGCGCGGAACTGGCCGCAGATCTCTTGCTCCCTGCCAGCACCTGCTGGGAATCGGCAGCGCTTAAGACGACCTTTGAGATGGGCGAGTCTACCTGCACCCATGTCCAGCTTAGGCAGCCTGTGATTTCCCCACTCCACGAATCGCGTCCTGACATAGACATCATCTTCCAGTTAGCTTGCCGGATGGGGTTCGGCAAAGAGTTCTGGAATGGTAATACCGAGGCGGCCTTTGGCCTCCAACTCGATCCATCAGGCCTTACGGTGGAAGAACTGCGCCGCCGTCCTGCGGGTATCACAGCGCCGATGCCGATTCGAGAGAGGAAATATGCGGAGTCGGACCCCAAGACCGGTGGGCTCCGCGGCTTCAACACGGTGACACGGCGGCTCGAGATTTTTTCCGCCACTTTCCGCAAGCACGGTTACGACCCGCTCCCCATGTATCGGGAGCCGGCTATCGGTCCCGTGACGCGGCCGGATCTGAGCGAGCGCTTCCCGTTGGTTCTTACCTGTGCGAAGCTCATCCAGTTCTGCCACACCCAGCACCGCCAGATTCCCATGCTTCGAAAGCAGGCCCGGGACCCATTCATAGAGATGCATCCGCAGACGATGGCGCGGTTGGGAATCGGCGACGGTGAATGGGTGGAAGTCGAATCTCTACTGGGACGTGTCCGCCTGAAAGCCAAGAGGACGGAAGGAATCGACCCTCGGCTTGTCTCCACGCAGCATGGCTGGTGGGAACCCTGCGAGGATCTCGGCCTGCCCGGTTACGATCCTTTCGGCACGGAAGGCGCGAACATCAACATGACCGTAGGAAACGACGCCATCGATCCTATCAGCGGCTCAGTCCCCCACAGATCTTACCTG
>MGSI01000082.1 GCA_001798455.1 Deltaproteobacteria bacterium RIFCSPLOWO2_02_FULL_57_26
GTTTCGCGTTGTCACCAAGAATTTTTTAGGCCCTGGGGCAACTCGACCTTTTGTCGGCTCCCTTACCATGAGGAGAACGCGCGGTCAATGGGGGTATGGCGGCTTTTATATTCTTTCTTCGGATTTGCGGTCGTGATATAGGTCACTCGGGCGCAAGACGATGGCCGGTTGCGCAAAAGGAGGAGCCAAGATGTTTAGCAAAATCTGCTACCTTCTCTTAGGCATGGTCATGGGTTTGTCACCGATCTCGCGCATCGCGCCTGCCTTTGGTCAAGAGCACTTTTATAAGGGAAAGACACTGCGACTGGTCGTCAACTTTACGGCAGGCGGGCCTACGGACATTTTTGCCCGGCTTATGGCCCGGCACCTCTCCAGGCATATCCCCGGAACGCCCAGCGTGATCGTGGAAAACATGGGAGGTGCGGGTGGCATTATCGGTGCTAACCACGTTTACGGCGCGGCCAGGCCCGATGGCTTAACCGTGGGGGTCTTCTCAGGTTCGCACGTAGCGCAAATTCTGGCTTCCTCTGGTGTCCGCTATGATCTCCGCAACATGCCTATCATCGCGGGGGCGGCTGAGACTTCCGTCGTCGTCATACGAGCAGACACAGGGGTCAAAGCGGCGCCCGATCTTGTAACGCTGCAAAAGCCTATCGTAGTAGGTGGCTTAGGGCGGGAGAGCCCCAAAGACCTGGCGCTGCGGTTGGCCCTGGATCTTTTGGGTGTCGGCCACCGTTATGTTACGGGATACAAGGGAGTTGCCGAAATTCGATTGGCTATCAAGCAGGGCGAAGTCAATTACAGCTCTGAGAGCCTGACCGGTTATACCTCGGCCGTTGTCCCTATGGTTCGTGAGGGGGTTGTCGTCCCTTTGTTTCAAGAGGGCGTGCTCAGTCCTGACGGTGAGATCGTGCGTGACTCTCGCTCCGATCTGCCAACTGTGAAAGAGGTCTTCATTAAGGTTAAGGGGAAAGAACCTTCAGGCTCTCTCTGGGAAGCGTATAAGGTCCTTGCCGGGGCAAACAGCATGCTTAGGTTTATCGCAGCTCCTCCTAAGACTCCTGGCGAACCCGTTCAGATCCTGAGAAGCTCGTTCCGGGAGACCTTTGAAGATCCCGAGTTTAAGGCTGAGTCAGACCGTGTCTTGCGCTTCCAATTGATGAGCTTTGTCGGGGATGACGCGGAGAAGGTCAATGCCGCCGTCTTCCGGGCCGGTACGGGCCTGGCGCTGGAGGTCTTACAGAAGATGGCTCGTTATCAACAATAGGGGTTCAGGAGGCGTTATGTTTGAGAGAGTTTCTTTACGTCTCGCGGCTATCATTCTTGGGTTTGTAGTCGTCCCCCGCGTTGAACCTGTATTTGCCCAGCAGCCATTTTATAAAGGGAAGAGTATCAGATTCATCGTCAACTTCACCGCCGGAGGGCCTACGGATGTCTTTGGCAGGCTCATTGCCAAGCACCTGCCCAAACATGTTCCTGGGGAGCCGTCGGTAATCGTGCAGAATATGGGTGGGGCTGGCGGTGTCATTGGGGGCAACTACGTTTACGAGGCCGCCAAGCCCGATGGCTTGACGGTGGGGGTTTTCTCCGGGATGTACCTGCCGCAGATTTTGGGCGGCTCCGGCGTCCGTTTTGATCTTAACAATATGCCGGTCATCGCGGGCGCGGCCGAGACCTCCGTGGTGTACATCCGGGCGGATAGTGGCGTGAAAACTGCTTCGGATCTTTTAAAGCCCTCAAAACCCGTTGCTGTCGGGGGTTTTACCCGCGAAAGCAACAAAGATCTGGCGATCCGTATGGCCCTGGATCTCCTGGGCGTTCCATACCGTTATGTGACCGGGTACAAGGGAGTTCCCGAGCTGCGGGTGGCCATCCAGCGGGGCGAGATCAATTACACCTCTGAGAGTCTGACCGGGTATACTACCGGCGGGACCCTGCTGGTCCGGGAAGGGACCGTGGTCCCTCTTTATCAGGAGGGGCTGCTCGGGCCCGAAGGGGACATAGTGCGAGACCGCCGGTCTGACCTGCCTTCTTTCAACGAGTTTTTTAGAAAGGCGGTGGGAAGGGACCCGTCCGGGCCTCTTTGGGAGGCGTTTAAGATTTCGGGGGGCTCACGCAGCATGCTGCGGTTCATCGCGGTTCCCCCAAAGACTCCTACCGAGCCAGTTCAGATCCTGAGGAAAGGCTTCCGCGACACCTTTGAAGACCCAGAGTTCAAAGCGGAATCAGAACGCCTCTTACGCTTCCAATTGGTGACTTTTGTCGGGGAAGAGGCGGAGAAGGTGAACGCCGCGGTGTTCCGGGCCGCTACCGGCCCTGCGCGTGAGGCGCTGAAAAAGATGACGCAGGAATAGACAGGCCGAGAAGAACTAAAAATTCCAGACAAAAAGGAGGCTACGATGACAGCAAAAAGCTATGCGACCGTCAAGGTCGAGAAAGAAGGAGGAATCAGTTGGGTCATTCTGAATCGGCCGGAAAAGCGCAACGCCATGAACCCGCAGTTGCACTACGACATGCTGGATGCCATCACCGAACTGGAGGTGGACGATGAGGCTCAGGTGCTCGTTCTGACCGGTGCCGGGGATAGCTGGTGCGCCGGCCAAGATCTTAAGGAGTTTTTCCGCGCCCTGGATAATAAGCCGGCGGAGCGCCGCCGAGCCGGATGGGCCTCACAGGAATGGCGCTGGCGGCGGCTGTTCACATTTCCCAAACCTACAATCGCCATGGTCAATGGCTTTTGCTTTGGCGGCGCTTTTACTCCGCTGATCGCCTGTGACTTCGCTATTGCCGCTGAGGATGCGATCTTCGGGCTGAGCGAGATCAACTGGGGCATTTTTCCTGGCGGGTTGGTGAGCCGTGTTTTGGCCGATGCGCTGAGCTACCGTGATGCGATGTACTACATCATGACCGGGGACACTTTCGACGGGAGGAAGGCGGCGGAGATGAAGCTTGTGAATTACGCTGTCCCGCGGGAGAAGCTCCGGGAGGAGACCGTTAAACTGGCAAAGAAGTTGATGACCAAAAATCCGCAGGCCTTGCGGGCGGCGAAGGAAGTCTACAAGCTGTGCCGCACCATGGATTACTCGCAGGCCGAAGACTATCTGGCGGCGAAGGGCGTCGCGCTTCGCGCCACCGATCCCGAACGAGGCCGCGAGGAGGGTATAAAGCAGTTCATCGATGAGAAAAAATATCGCCCGGGCCTTGGCGCGTACAACAGAAAAAAGGCCTAGACGACCGTTCAAGGTTCAAAAGTTCAAATTGTTCAAAGGGTGGCTCCCATCTCCTCGAACCTTGAACGTTGAACCTTTGAACGTTCGAAGTTTGACTTCGGAGGATGTAGGATGGATTTCAATCTGCCTACAGAGCTGCGGATGCTAAAGAGGACGGTGCGGGAGTTTGTCGACAGGGAGCTGATTCCCTTGGAGCGGGAATACCGCCCCGAAGGCGAGGAGGGGATGCCGGAGAAATATCTTCGGCCCTTACAGGAAAAGGCCAAAGCCCTTGGATTTTGGCTGCTCGACGTTCCCCAGGAATACGGCGGGGCTGGACTTGGTTTGCTCGCTCGATGCGTGATCGCTGAAGAGGTTTCGCGCAGCGTTGCGCTTCCGTTCCGCAGTATCGAGCTGTTCGGTCCTGAAGTGCGGCCGGTTCTGTTCCATTGCGATGCGGAGCAGAAAGAACGGTTTCTCTACCCGGTTATAAGAGGGGAAAAGAGGGTCTGCTTCGCCCAAACGGAACCGGATGCCGGGAGCGATCCCGCGGGCATGCGGACGCGGGCGGTTCGCGACGGTGATCATTTCATCCTGAACGGGACCAAGCGCTTCATTACCGGGGCAGGAAGTGCGGATTACGCCCAGGTGATGGCCGTGACCGATCCTGAAAAACGAGCCCACGGCGGCATAACGTGCTTCATCGTAGACATGAAGAGTCCAGGTGTCACTTTGGAGCGACAATGGCATACGATGATGGGGGATGCCCCGTGGGAGATCGTTTTCAACAATGTCCGAGTCCTCGCAACCGACGTGATCGGTAAAGTCGGAGAAGGTTTTTCTCTCGCGCAGAAATGGATCACCGATGGCCGGATCCGCGGCCACGGGGCACGTCCCGTCGGGATTGCGCAACGCGCGCTAGACATGATGATCGAATACGCGCAGAATCGCGTCACCTTTGGAGTTCCGCTTGCAGAACGCCAGGCGGTGCAGTTTATGATCGCCGACTCGATTATGGAGCTCCACGCAGCCCGTCTTATGGTTTATGAGTGCGCTTGGCGTTCTGACCTGGGAGAGGACGTACGCGACCTGTCTTACATGGTGAAAATCACCTGCGCAGAGATGGCCGGCCGGGTGGTGGATCGCGCGATCCAGGTCCACGGAGGTGTGGGGCTGACAAAGGACTTGCCCCTGGAGTGGTGGTACCGCCAGGTGCGAAGCATCCGCATCACGGAAGGGGCGACGGAGGTCTTGCGCTGGCGTCTGGCGCAGAACGCCATCAGAACGCACAAAAAATAGGGCCGCTCCTCCTTGAAAGATCAAGCACAAAATCAGGAGACGATATGTCAGGGAAGCACGGCTTGACTGTAGGGGTTATTCTCGGCTTTCTGACTTTTTCCTTTCCCTGTTTTGCCCAGGAGATGATCAAGTTGCGCGTCAGCGCGGCGACCAAAACCTTGGGCTACGGGCCGCTATGGGTCGCCGCGAAAATGGGTTTCTTCACGCGGCAGGGGCTGGATGTTGAATTGGTGGTCATACGCGGCTCGGACGTAAACGTCCAGGCGCTCGCCGGAGGATCGATTGAGGTTTCGGGCGGTGCGGCGGATGCTCCCATAGCGGCGGTGGAGCGTGGACTGGACCTGGTAATCATCGGCGGAGTCATCAACGGTCTCACCCAGTCCCTTATGGGCGGAAAGAACCACAAGACATATGAAGACCTGCGTGGCGCAACCATTGGGGTCATCAGCCTAACCTCCGGCGTCGGCTTTGCTTTGAGGTGGGTACTGAAGACGAAGGGTCTTGAGTACCCGCGGGATTACAAGCTCCTTGTGGTCGGAGGGACCCCTCAAACCTTTGTGGCCTTGACCTCGGGTCAGATCGCTGCCGGGCCGCTGTCACTCCCGTTTAATTACGCGGCGGAAGAGTTGGGCTTCAACGAGATCGGGCGTTTTATCGATGTCATTCCCAATTACCAGTTAGCCTCGCTCACGGTGAAGCGTTCCTGGGCCGAGAAAAATCGAGCTCTGCTCGTTCGAGTCATGAGAGCCATGGCGCAAACGGGCCAATGGCTCTACCAGAACAAGGAGGCCGCTGTCGATTTTCTGGCCAATGAGATGAAGCTCAAGCGCGAGCACGCGCGGCGGGGATGGGAATTCTACACGGAGAACCGGATCTGGCACCCCGATTCGGATGTCAACGTGGAGGGATTGAAAACGACGATTCAGATATTCTGGGACGTCAGCCAGCCCAAGGCGCCGCTGCCAAGCCCGTTAAAATATCTCGATCAAAGTTATTTGAAGGAGGCATTACGAGAGCTTGGCGGGAGATAATGGGTTTTTATGATTACAAGAATCGAAATCGAGAAGCAAGAGTTTTTTGCCGATGGCTATGAATTCCCGAACACCGGCCCTTATGAGCGGCTCTGTGGCAGCGCTTACGGGGAAGTCGATCCGAAGAGCCGCCTAAACGCTACGGCTCAGCGGTCCCTGCAGGCGACCCGCTGAAGCCGATGGTTAGCTGGTGCTATCGGGAGTGGCTCCGATAGGTTCCT
>MGSI01000083.1 GCA_001798455.1 Deltaproteobacteria bacterium RIFCSPLOWO2_02_FULL_57_26
CTCTCGCTCTCCTAAATCCCCCTCTATCCCCCTTTACCAAAGGGGGAGAAAGGGGGATTTGAGGGAGGATAGGGTGATTATGGTAATTTTCTTTATTCCTTCACTATAGAAATAAGCTTTCTATCCATTTCGGACTTTGACCTCTTCTACGAGAGCTCGGACTAATGTCAGTGGCTATTTTCTGCGAGTCTTCGGTGCCTTGCGTACCGTGACCAGGGCGCAATGGTCGCCGTATCCTGCGAGCAGATCCATGTAGTCCACGCCAAGGGGAACAAAGGAATTGAAGTTTACGCCTTTGCCGAGGGAGACAGGCTGGCCACGGGACCAGTGACCGAAGCACGAGGCGACGGCGATAACGTCCGGGTGAACTCCCTCCGCGACGCGGGCCACACCGCGAGCGGTATACCCGTTGATGCCCGCCAGCTCGACCTCGTCTCCATCGGCGATGCCCCGGCTTAGCGCCGTGCGGGTGTTAAGCGTCACGTACATGGCGAGCCGGTGATGCTGGGCAATCTCCATCAACCAAGGGTTGCCCTGGCTGGTAGTTGAAGTCTCGAAAGGGAGCTTGTAGTTGACAAGGAAGAGATGGTCGGGCTTGCGCGTGCGGTGGCTCCAACACCCGTACCAGACGGGCAGCGACTGGTAGACCGAGATGTCCCAGTCAAGCCCGAGCTGGTCGAGGACTTCTTTCAGCTCCTGGCCGCGGTCCGGCACGTGGGGGAAATAGAGTGGCATCCTGGGCAGCTTCATCACGGCCCGGGGGTAGCGCTCGGCCAGACTGCGCTGCCAGGCTACCAGCCCGTGCTCCTCAAACCAGCGCCGGTCGTGGTCAGAGCCGAACATGGACACCATGCGCCGCTCGACGATCTCCGCGTTCGAGTAGTGGCGATCGGCCTCAAGCTTCTGCTCCTCCGCCAGCCCAAGCTTCGCATTGAGCCGCTCGTTGAGCGCCGCTAGCATGCCGGCCCGGTCTGCCCACTCGATCAGGACATCGACGGTCTGGTGAACGCCGGGCGGCGGGTCCGCGGCCGGCTGGCGCGCGGCAAAGTACCAGTGCTTCCCCGTCACCCAGCCCTCCATGCGGTTTGCAGGGAAGTCGAACTGCTCCAGGTAGTGGGCAACAGGGAAGACCAGGTCGGCGCACTCCAGCGTCTCGTCCATCCTGTCACCGAAGGCGACGACGAACGGGACTTTGTCCAGGGCCTGGGCCACGCGGCGGGGATCTGCGCCGCTCATGACCAGGTTGGAGCCGGCGATGATGAGCATTTCCAACTGATAGGGGAGCAGGTGCGGGTACTCCAGCAGGGCCAGGCTGAGCATCGGTCGCGGGCTGGATCCAATGGGGAACAGCTCCTGGAACTGGGCGGTCTCGGGAGCGCGCGGCGTTCGGCCCGGATACTGCTGCTCGCCACCGGGCAGGCCACCGCCGAACACGATCATGCCGTCCGGCCCCTCCGCCACCCGGGGGCGTTCTCCCGGTCCGACGACGTTGGTGCTGATGCTGCCGCCCGGCACATCTACGGCGCCGACCACCGTGTCCAGCAACTGAATGGCGGTGCCCGTCCATAGCCCCTGGCTGTGGCAGGTTGAGCCCCGGCTATCGGCGAAGGCGCACGCCGGACGAAGCGGCATCCGCACGCCGTCGAGCATGATGCTGCCGCCGCCGAGGGCAGTCTCGCCAAACTCCCTGGCCAGTCGGCGCAGGGTGCTGGCCGGTACCGTGGATAGCGTTTCCACCCGCTCCGGCGGAAACTCAGCGACGTGCTCGCGCAGTAGTTCCAGAGCCGGCCGCCATGTTTGCCCGTCCACCTGGAACTGGCCACGCAGAGCGGGCTCGGCCAGGTCTGGATCATCGAAGGCCCTGGCCAACGAGTGGACACGGTCCCAGACCCGCGGCTTGCCCGAGATGGCGTCGCGCAGGTAGTGCCCGGAGGCTCCGACCAGGTAGGCAGCGTTGGTCTGCCGGGCGAGGAAAGGCTCGTCGATCATCCCCAGCTCGTTGAGCAACACGTGCAGCATGGACAGCGCCACCGCGCCGTCGGTGCCGGGGACGAGCGGCACCCATTCGTCCGCATGGGAGGCGATGATCGAACAGACCGGGTCAAGGGCTATCAGCTTCATGCCCCGCGCCCGGGCCTCGGCCATGGCCAGGGCGCTCTTCATCGCGTCGTGGCCGGTGAGGGTGCCCTTTTGCGATCCGAACAGGATGAGCATGCGGCAGTGGTCCAGGTCCGGCTCGGTGTGCATCGACCCGGTGTTCAGATAGGAGGCACGGGTGTGCGTGCCGAAGAACACGCCGGTGTGGTAGTTCGGAGTGCCGAACGCCTCGGCGAAGGCCGACAGGACAAAGCGCGAGGTGTCGACTTCCGCGACCCCGCCGGCGATCATCAGCTTGCGCGGGTCCTCGGCCGCGATCTTGCGCAGGCGCGTCGCCACGTCCTGGACGGCCTCTTCCCAACTGACCTCCTGCCAGCCGGGGTCTTCGTTGGGGCCTTTGCGCGGGTTAGTGCGCCTCAGACAAGTGCGCAGGCGGTTGGGGTCATACAGGCCCATGAGACCCGACAGACCCTTGGCGCAGAGCCGGCCGAAGCTGTGGGGGTTGTCCGGGTTGCCCTCGATCTGGACCACCACGCCTTTGACTCGGTGAATCCGCACGCCGCAGGCGTTGACGCACATCTTGCAGACGCTGGGAATCCAGATGTCGTCCCCGGCCAACGGCGGCTGCATGCCGGAAGAGACTGCGGAATGGGCCGTTCCACGCTCAAGCCTGCTGGAAATGAACTTAGCCATGTACTCCCCTAATCCTCTAGCTCTTCGAGAATCTTCCGTCTTCGGGCGATCTTCGGAAAGAGCGAGCTGATAAGCAAAAAGAGGCTGACGATCAAGAGGGTTGCAGAAATGGAACGCTTAAAAAATATCAAGGGATCTCCATAGAGCAGCGACTGGCGGAAAGCAATCTCCATCATCGGGCCAAGCAACAACGCCAGAAGAAATGGCGCTCCTTCGAAGCCAAATTTCCGCATCAGATAACCAAAAACCCCAAAACCCACCATGATGACGATTTCATGGATATTCTGATTCAGGCTGTAAACACCCAAAAAACAGAACAGGAGGATTAAAGGAAAGAGGATGTTGTAAGGAATCTTTAGAATTTTCACCCACATGCCGATGAGAGGAAGGTTTAGAACTAAAAGCATCGCGTTGCCGATATACATGCTGGCAATGGTCCCCCAGAAAAGGGCGGGATACCTTGTGATTAAAAGAGGACCGGGCTGTATCCCATGAGTTATGAAGGCTCCCAGGAGCACCGCCATGGTCAAGTTAGCGGGTATGCCCAACGAGAGGAGCGTGATCATCGAGCTTCCAGTGGCGGCATTGTTGGCTGTCTCAGGGGATGCTACTCCTTCGATCACTCCTGTCCCAAACTTCTCGGGATGGCGGGATAAGCGTCTCTCCACGCCGTAGGCAACAAAGGTAGGCATGACCGTGCCTGCGCCTGGCAAAATCCCCATAAAGAAACCGATCAAAGTCCCCCTGATGATCGGCCACTTGCACGCAATCCAGTCCTTCGCCGTGGGAAAGAGACTACCGATCTTAGCAGAATATACATCTTGTTTTATATTCGCCTCGATGTTCGCGAGGATCTCGCCAATCCCAAATACTCCCATGGCCACCGGCACGATTCCGATTCCATCCATTAAGGTGAGACTTCCGAAGGTGAAGCGGGTGATGCCGCTGATCGGGTCTTGCCCGATCGTTGAAAAGGCAATGCCTGCCAAAGCCATTGTCAGACCCTTGATGAGGGATCCCACGCAAAGGTAGGTGACCATGGTTAAGCCAAAGACCATCAAGGTGAAATATTCTGGCGGGCCGAACTTCAATGCAAGCATGGCAAGTGGGGGCGCGAGGACCATCAGACCGATAATGCTCACCGTGCCGCCGATAAAAGAACCAAATGCGGATATCCCAAGGGCCGGGCCTGCGCGGCCGCTTCTTGCCATTTGATAGCCATCCAGACAAGTAATGATGGAGGCCGCCTCGCCGGGGATGTTCACCAAAATGGATGTTGTGGAACCACCATACATAGCCCCGTAATAGACCCCGGCAAGCATGATAATGGAAGCCACCGGTTCCATCCCGAATGTGACCGGCAAGAGTATGGAGATGGTGGCAACCGGCCCGATACCAGGGAGGACGCCGATCAAGGTGCCGATCAATACTCCCAGAAAACAGAAGAAGAGGTTGGGTAAGGTGAGCGCAACACCGAAACCCAGAACCAGATGGTTGATGATATCCACAAGACTAAACCCGTAGAAACCCGCGGGGTAATTGTTGGGACAGCAACAAAACAAAGAGGATATAAACGCCTAACGTAGTAACGAGACCCAAAAAAATGATCTTTTTCCAGCTTTTTAATTCAGCCACCAACATGGAAAGGGTAAGTAATAGAAATACGGTGATCAGCAAGCCTATCTCCTCAAAGAAAAAACCGAGGACCAACAGAAGCAAGACAATGTAAGCTACCTTTTTCAATCCCCCTGGCTTAGAAAAGGGGACAACCGCCTCTAGATTTTTTAAGGACTGCAACCCCTGCCCTAATATAACGAGGGAAAAGACAATGAGTAGAAGTCCCACTCCCAAGGGCAAGAAGCCGGGGCCAGGTTGAGTGACACTCCCGATTTGATAGCCCGTTGCCAAAATGGTGAATATGATCCCAAGGAGCAGCCAAAAAATCCCGCCTATTATTTCTGAATATTTCATCTCGCTTCGCTACCCGTTTTAGATCATTTGACCAGGCCCATCTCTGTAAGAATTTTTTCATAGGTCTCAAAACCACGGGTGACGTACTCGCTCAGATCTTTGCTGTTCCGATAAAGGATGGGGAAGCGGAGATTTTCCTTCATCCCTTTTATGAAGCCCGGCTCCTTCATCGCCTTGGTGAAGGCATCCTCAAGCTTTTTGATAATTCCATCGGGTATGCCTCTCGGTCCCATAATGCTCAAGATCATCGGTGTGGGGATATCGTAACCGAGGTCCTTTAAAATGGGGATGTTTGGGAACTCCTCGGTATGCTGGTCGTTCAATATAAGCAAAGTCCTCTCCTTGCCCGCTTCAACCAGTGGGTAGACGATGGTATCGACGATAAAATCGATATGTCCTCCTAAAAGCGAGACATGCCCTTCAGGGCTTCCCTTAAAGGGGATATGGGTCACCTCCACCGTTTCCTTCTTGAAAACCTGGTTGATAACAAAATATTGCATGCTGGTCGTCCCGGTGGATGCATAGGTGAGCTTTTTCGGGTTCTGACGGGCATAGGAAGTGAGATCCTTAAAACTCTTAAAGGGGGAGTCCGTTCTAACGCCCACGCTGAACAATGAATTTCCAAATTGCATGATGGGTTTAAGGTCCTTTAACGGATGATAGGGGAGTTTTTCCAGAAGTGGCCCGATGAATACTCCACTGTGCGCACCATAACCGATGGTATAGCCATCCGGTTTGGCTTTGGCGATGGCAGCAACGCCAATGCTTGTGGCGCCACCGGGTTTGTTGGCTGGCACAATCGGCTGTCCAAGGATTCTTTCCGCGTCTTTTGATATCAGCCGGGCTGCTATGTCTCCAGGCGCGCCTGCGAGAAGC
>MGSI01000084.1 GCA_001798455.1 Deltaproteobacteria bacterium RIFCSPLOWO2_02_FULL_57_26
CTGCTAGGGACGGTGATTTTTCTGCGTGATTTCGAGCGGATCAATTGGCGCACGGTCCTGGGGACCTTGAGTGTAGTAACGGGGACCATCGCCATCCACCTCGGCCACTGAGCCGGGAAAGATGAGCTGTCGCTCGCGGGCATGGGTGCAGCTTCCGGGTCGATCTCTAAGGGTCTCTACCAAAAAAGTGTGCTGCTTAAGGGAAGCGGAGGGAGCCTGCTCCTCAGCGGGAGCCGATAGGCCTCTGCTTCTCTGCTCCGAAGCGCTTAACCGCTACGGTTCACTTCCCTGAGGCAACTTCGGTATCGGACGTCTCCGCGCTTCGGTGCAGGTCCCCTCCGCAGTCCTGATCTCATGGAATTCTGAGGGGGGAAACCTGAAGGACCGAGGCACAGGGACGAGGAGGTTGGCAGAGCCGACCTCTAATTGACGCGAGCTTGGAAGCGATATAGATTGACCCCTGTTCATAAGCGTGTGATTTTTGCCGGCAGAGGTCCGGCCCGTCGAAAGGAGGGAGCGCAATGGGTGCCATGATGGGAAGCGGAGAGTATCTCTACGAGGTTGCCGAAGGGTGGGGCAAGTTGCCCGACGGTTGGAGTTACCGCGAAGCCGCCGCAGTCGGGGTGGACCGGAAGGACCAGGTCTATGTTTTTACCCGGGGCGCCCATCCCGTGATCGTGTTCGACAGCGAGGGGAACTTTCTCCGCTCCTGGGGAGAAGGACTCTTCAAGCGTGCGCACGGGATCACGATGGGTCCGGACGATACGATTTATTTGACCGACGACGGTGACCATACCGTGCGCAAGTGCACGCTTGGCGGCAAAGTGCTGCTCACGCTGGGAATTTCCGGTAAGCCTGCTCCTTTCCAGAGCGGCGAGCCCTTCAACCGATGCACCCACGTCGCTTTTTCACCCAAAGGCGAGATCTATGTCTCGGACGGCTATGGCAATTCCCGCGTCCATAAATACACACCGGACGGCAAGCTGATGTTCTCCTGGGGAGAGCCCGGCACCGATTCGGGCCAGTTCAACATCGTCCACAACATCTGCACGGACAAGAACGGGTATGTCTACGTCGCCGATCGGGAAAACCATCGGATCCAGGTCTTCGATCCGAGCGGCAGGTTCGAAACCCAATGGCACAATATGCATCGTCCCTGCGCCCTTTATATGCATACCGGCCCCATTCCGCTCTGCTACCTGGGAGAGCTCGGACCGGGGCTTCCCGTCAATAAAGATATTCCGAACTTGGGGCCGAGGCTGAGCATCCTCGATATGGCAGGCAAAGTGCTGGCCCGCTTGGGGGATATCCGTGGTGGGGAGGCCTTGGGCCAGTTTATCGCGCCGCACGGGCTCGCGCTCGATTCGAAGGGAAACATTTATGTCGGTGAGGTCTCCTGGACCATTATGGGTCAGCGTCTCGATCCGCCCCGCGAGCTTCGCACCCTGCAAAAGCTCGTCAAGCGTGCTTAGGGAGCAAAGATGGCGGAGCCCGATAGGGATTTTTCCGGACGGAGGCAAAAGTCGATGGAGTAAAGAGGAGGAACTATGTGCGAATATCACGCCGATGCAAAGCTGACTGCGAGCGGGGATGGAACGTACCCGTCGGTCAAAGTTTTGGATATTTCATCGCTCATGTCGTACGCGAAGTTTCTGTGTGAAGAGGAGGGATTGCGCAGGACGGCGGTGGGCTTCATCGGTTACTCCGCTGTTGGAAAAGGCGATAAGGTTTTGATTGGCGTGGACAGCCATTACGATCCGCGCATCGCGGAGTCCATTGCGGCGGCCTTGAGGGGAAAAGGGGCCAAGGCCGATATCATTGTCGTGGACGTAGGCCCGGATCGACCTTTCGATGAATACGATGAAATTCGAGTCGTAATTCGCAGGGGCCCATCGCGTACCAACCCGCGGCGCTGGGAAGGCGCCAGGTGGATCGAGGAGCTGGCGGAGAAAAACGGTTACCAGTTACTGATTCATGGTCGGGGCGGCGGAATACCGAAGACACCCTATCACTACGAGCCGATTCCCTGGCAGGTCCTCGGGCAATTCGCGAGCGCGGCTACGACGTATCCGCGGGAAGTCCAACGGCTGATCAATTACAAGGCGTGGGAGCCCATCTGGAAAAAAGGCAAGGGCGGCAAGATTCACGTTACCGATCCCGAAGGGACGGACTTGAGCTACACCCTTTGGGAGGATTATTTTACCGGCGACTGGTTTGCCTTCAATGAGACTCCCTTTTGGGGCCATCTCATGGCCCATCCGTGGACGCCCGTTCTCAAGCAAGAGGACGCGACAGGCTTGATTTGCGGCACCACTAGCCACTACTCGAAGCCATTTCCGCTTGTCAAGGTGACGATCGCAAGGGGAAAGGTCGAGAAGGTCGAGGGCGGAGGCCTTTACGGGGAAGCGTGGCGGGAGCTGATGGATGAGACGAGGAACACACAGTATCCCTCGTTTCCCGACAAAGGGCTCTTCTGGCTCTGGGAAATGGCGATTGGAACCCATCCTAAGGTCATGAGGCCCTCGAACATTCATATGCTCTCCTCCGGCGGGGCGGAGTGGGAGAGGCGAAGGTCGGGAGTCATCCATACGGGTTGCGGGACCGCGTGGCGCGCGACGGAAGAGGAATGGGCAGCGGAAAGAAAGCTCGCCTATGGCCATCTCCACGTTCACTTGCTATTTCCCACCCTCGATCTCACCACCAAACAAGGCGAGCAGATCCGTATCATCGAAAAAGGCCGGCTGGTTGCGCTCGATGATCCACAGGTGAGAAAAGTCGCAGAGAAATACGGGGATCCGGATGAGCTTTTGAAGGAGGACTGGATTCCCGAAATTCCGGGGATCAATGCGACGGGTTCCTACGACGACTATGCCCGGGAGCCGGCCCGCTGGATCTATCCTAAGGACGTGTAAAACATTGGCACCTAAAAAACGTTCCGCTGTTCAGTATGCTTCTCTCCTCGGCGAACGAGCCTTTCGACTGTGGCCAATAGGTCTGTGCCTTAACGGCTTAAACGATTTGAACGGCTTGAACTGTCGAGCGTTCAAAACGTTCAAACGGTTCAAAATGGTCAGGGCCTGACGGAAGCTCCGTTATCGGATGTCCACAGTCTCCAGGCTCGCTCTCCTAGGAGTGTGCGGCACGGGCTTAGAGAGGGCTAACGAAAGGAAAAAATGGCAACGTGGAAAGCGCGCATCGGTTATCTATCTCCGTCAGTATTCGAGTACCCTTCAGACTGGAGCCGGATTCTTCCTCCCGGCTTCACCCTGGTGACCACGGGTCTCAACGTGAGGGCCCACACGCCGGAGGAGTTTGACAGAGCTATCGAATCGCTGGAGTCCAGCCTCTCCGTCTTCGTGGCCGAAGAAGCCGACTGCATTCTTTTGGCCGGTATCACCGTCGCGGTCCAGCGCGGCTACCGCGCGGAAGAAGAGCTTGTCGCCCGCCTGAGCCAGCGTCTCGGTCTCCCCGTAACTACATCTCTATGCGCGAACGCCGACGCCTTGAAGCAGGTCGGAGCCAAGAAGATCGTCATTGCCACGGCTTATTTGGAACGGATCAATCAGGCCCTGAAACGCTACTTCGAAGACGCTGGCCTTGAGGTTCTAGGCATTCGAGGACTTGGCGTCGCTAATCCCGTGGGCCAAGTGAAGCTTCCGGCGGAGGCTTCTTACGAGGTTGCTCACGGCGTATTTGGGGAGCACCCCGAGGCCGATGCGATCCTAGTCCATGGCAGATGGAGCTCGCTCGCCCATGTCGAGAGGCTCGAGCGGGAAACCGACCGTCCGGTCGTCGCGAGCACGGCCGCCTCCTTTTGGTGGGTGCTGAAGACTTTGGGGATCAAACTGCAGCTCGAAGGGTGTGGCCAGCTCTTACGGTAGGACTCTCACTCCGCATTCCTTTGAAGCCATCCCTTAGTTCCTTTGCCGGACCGAGAACCCGACGATCGCAACGGGAGAAGTAACGTATGGACCTCAAGCTTGAAGGCAAAAGGGCGCTGGTGACCGGCGGGAGCCGGGGTATCGGCAAGGCGATCACCCGGCAGCTTGCCCGTGAAGGAGTCAATTGCGCGATCTGTGGCCGCGCGGAAGGTGCGCTTAAAGCCGCGGGTGAGGAGATCGAGCGGGAGACGGGAAGGCGCGTCCTGCCCCTCGTGGCCGATATTTCTCAAACCGACTCCATCAAGCGCCTGGTGGACAGCGCCGGCGCGGCTTTGGGCGGGATCGACATCCTGGTCAACAACGCGGGTCGCGTCTCGGGCGGAGTCGCCGAGGATTTTACCGGCGTAACCGATGATCTCATCCTGCGTGATTTCGAGGAGAGAGTGCTCGGTTATCTGCGCTGTGCGCGCGCCGTGGTCCCTTTGATGAAAAACACCGGCTGGGGCCGGATCATCAATATCGGCGGTATGGCCGCGCGGACCGCCGGCGCCATCAGCGCAGGCGCAAGGAATGCGGCGACGGTGCACCTGACGAAGTCGCTTGCGGTGGAGCTGGGGCGCTGGGGGATCAATGTGAATGCGATTCACCCTGGGGCCACCGTTACGGAGAGGTTGGGCGAGCGCCTGTCCGCTCGCGCGGCGCGCCGGGGAGTCACCGTCGAGGAGTTGATCCAACAGATCGCGGCGAACGTTTCCATCGGCAGGCTCGTTACTGCGGAAGAGATCGCCTATGTCGCGGCGTTTCTTGCCTCGCCTCTTTCCGTGGGCATTAATGGCGAAGTGATCGTGGTCTCAGGCGGTGTGGGTCTCGCCGTCCACTACTGAAAGCTCGGACAGCTTCCGCCCGCAATAAAAAGACATGCGTGCCCTCAATTGGAATGGCAGGGAACTCAATCTGGATCCGGCCTATCCCACGCCTGAAGCCGACGATCTTTCGTCCCTCTTACGGGTTCGGTTCGCTGGCATCTGCTCCACGGACCTCCAGATCTTGCGCGGCTACATGGGATTTCGCGGTGTTCTCGGACACGAATTGGTGGGCGACGTGGTGGAGGGACCTGGGGAGCTTGTCGGCAAACGGGTGGTCAGCGAGATCAATTTCGCGTGCCGCCGGTGCGAATTCTGCGCTCAAGGGTTGGACCGGCACTGCCGCGAGCGTCGGGTGATGGGCATTCTCGGCGCCGACGGGAGCTTCGCCGAATATGTGGCGGTTCCGGCTGAGAATCTCCATCCCGTGCCCGATGGCGTATCGGACGAGGAAGCGGTTTTCACTGAGCCCCTGGCCGCGGCTTTTGAGATCCTCGAGCAGGTGCAAGTTGGAGTGGGGGACGATGTTATCGTGATCGGCGACGGGAAACTCGGACTTCTCTGTGCCCAGGTTTTAAGGCTTACCGGCGCGCGCGTTAGCGTCGTGGGAAAACACGCAAAGAAATTGGCCCTTCTGCGCAGGCTCCTTATCCAGACACATCTGCTCCCGGACTGGAAACCGCGTCAGGCAGATGTTGTCGTCGAGGCGACCGGCTCGAAAGAAGGCCTCAAGATGGCAATGGAGGCGGTGCGGCCGCGCGGCACGGTGGTTTTGAAAAGCACCGTGGCCGAATCTCACTCCCTCTCCCTCGCACCGCTTGTCATCAATGAA
>MGSI01000085.1 GCA_001798455.1 Deltaproteobacteria bacterium RIFCSPLOWO2_02_FULL_57_26
CCAGGGCATTGGTCTCGTGCTGGTGCTTGCCGATCCGCGCTGGTGGAGCCAATTAGCTCTTGTCCCTCAGTTGGTGCTTGAGGGAGAAGTATGGAGATTGTTGACTTTTCTTGCCCTGCCGCTTTCCTCAAGTCCTCTGTGGATGCTTTTCGTCCTTTGGTTTCTTTACTCTATTGTGGACACCATCGAGAACCTATGGGGAGCCTTCAAGACGACCTTTTATATTTTGATTTCAGTTTTGCTAACCATTGGTTTCTCTTTAGCCTTCATGGTCCCGATTACCTCCGTCGGAGGCCTGCAATCGACACTTTTTCTCGCGGCGGCGGCCCTCGCCCCCGACACCCAGATCCTTCTTTTTTTATTCCTGCCCGTCAAAATCGCATGGCTGGCCTGGTTGACGGCCGCCTTCGTGCTCTGGCGATTCGTCGCAGGCACGTGGCTTGAGCGCCTTTATCTGCTTGCGATTTACGCTAACTACTTGCTCTTTTTTGCCCCTTATCACTACGGGCAATTGAAACGGCGCTACCGTCGTTGGGAATTTAGGCGGCAGTTTAAATGAAGGCAACTTTCTCTCTCAGGGGAAAGCTCAACTTTCTCTATCCTTATTATGTCCCTTGAATGTGGGTCAATTGACAACGTCTGCTTCGAGCTTTCACTCCAGCCCTCGCAAATATTTCCTGACTAACTCCAGGAGGACCTCGGGCGGGTCGGTTTTAATAAAAAAGTCCGCCATGCCGGCTGCCATGGCTTTGTCTCTGAACTGTCTTCCCAAGGCCGTGTAAGCGATAACAGGGATGCGCGCGGTTTGAGGATTCTGCTTCAGCCTGATCGTCGTCTCGAACCCATCAATTCCAGGAAGGCCCAAATCCATCAGGATTAGATCCGGCACTTCGGCCAGGGCTTTTTCTATGCCGTCTTCGCTGTTTGAGGCTTCGATGATCTCGCACTCTATCGAGCGTAATTGAAGGACAAGGATTCGCCGATGGTCTCCATTGTCCTCGATGATAAGGATCTTTTTAGCCATTCGAGTAAAGCTTCGGCTCACTGCCCTGCGTGCGAATCCGCTGCTCCTGCCTCTCCCGGGAGCGGTCGAGAGGTTGCCAGGAGAAGTTTACCTCCAGCCATGTTTAAATTCCAGGATAAAATTTCTTTGTGTCGCCTTCCCGCCCTTGTTCCTTGAAATTTGTGGGGATTCTGGCAAAGTGTGCAATTAAATCCCGATGCGAGCTAGAAAGTCAGGAGGAGAGAAGAAGACTTTTTCGCATTGAGCAGAGTTGCGACGTAAGGAGGAACCATGGACCACGGACCAACGGCTAAATGGCAAGAGCCCAAGGATGAAAAGACCAAAGCAGGTTATGGGAAATTTCCTCGCCCCAAGACTCCCTATGACATCTTCATGGAGGGACAGGGAATTCCCATTTACCGCGAGATCGGCGTGAGAAGAGTGCAGGACCTGCCCTTGAAGCCCTGGAAGCGCATGGGCGGCAGCGGCACCTTCATCCAGCTTTTGGGCACCGAGGGCCTGTGGGGTTGCTACGTTATCGAAGTGCCCGGGGCCGGCGCCCTGGACGCTGAGCGCCACCTCTACGAAGAGGTCTACCTTGTGGTGGAAGGGCGGGGAACAACCGAGGTTTGGGTCGAAGGAAATGGCAGGAAACTCACCTTCGAGTGGCAGGCGGGCTCTTTGTTCTCTATCCCGCTCAACGCGCGGCACCGGATCGTGAACGCGACTTCCAGCCCGGCGCTGCTGCTGGCGGGAACCACCGCGCCGAACGTCATGAACCTGTTTGCGAATCCCGACTTCATCTTCAACTGCGCTTACGATTTCAAAGACCGCTTCAATCCAACGGACGACTACTACAAGCCCAGGGAAGAGATCGAGCCTGATCCGGTCCGGGGCCTCGCCATGCGCCGAACCAACATCATCCCGGACATTGTCAACTGCGAGCTGCCGTTGGACAACCGGCGCTCTCCCGGCTACCGCCGGATCGAGCCCCATATGACCGGGAACCATTTCTACCTGTGGATCGGCCAGCACGAGAACGGTCGGTACTCGAAAGCCCATGCCCATCAGTCGGCGGCGGTGCTGCTCTGTCTCACCGGCAAAGGCTATACCTACACCTGGCCCAGTACCCTCGGTCCGACGCCGTGGAAGGATGGAAAGGGGGAGTTCGTCAAGCGGCAAGATTACGAGCCGGTTGGGATGGTGAGCGCCGCGCCCATGGGCGGGAACTGGTTCCATGCCCACTTCGGCATCAGCAAAGAGCCACTTCGTCTGAGCGCATGGTTCGGTCCCAACGCGCCCGGGCGCGAGCGGGGGCGGCCGGGGGAACAGGCGATCGACTACGGTGCCATCGATATGAAGGAAGGCGGCACGGCCATTCCCTACTATGACGAGGATCCGTTCCTGCGCAAGGAGTATCAAGAGACGCTCAGGCAGGAAGGCATCGCTTCTCGTATGGACGATTCGCTCTACCGACCGCCGACATCTTAGCCGCGGTTCACGCCGTAAACCATCATGGAAACTCCGCCGCGACATCTGGGTTTTACCGGAGCTGGACGGCATATCGTCGACGAAGACGAAATCAAGCTTACTACCGTCGGCGTTGATATCGGCTCGTCAACCTCCCATCTCATCTTCTCCCGGCTGGAGATGAAGCAGCAAGGCACCCGCTACGTCGTGGTGCGGCGCACCGTCCTGAGCGAATCCGAGATCCTGCTCACCCCCTACGTGGACGATTCCACGATCGACGTGAAGGTCTTGGGAGACTTCGTCAACCGGCAATACGAAAAGGCCGGCCTCAGCCGTCAGGATGTGGATACCGGCGCGCTGATTCTCACCGGAGTGGCAGTCCAGCGCCGCAACGCGCGGGCGATCGGCGAGCTGTTCGCCCGGGAAGCCGGGCGTTTCGTCGCGGTCAGCGCCGGGGACGGTCTGGAGGCCACGATGGCCGCCCACGGTTCCGGGGCCGTGGCGCGCTCGGTTCGCAACGGCGAGACCGTATTGAACGTCGATGTCGGCGGAGGTACGAGCAAGCTGGCTCTCTGCGCTGAAGGCAAAGTCCGCGAGGTTACCGCCGTCGATATCGGCGCTCGACTCGTGGCGTTGAATGGGAATGGTGTGGTGACCCGCATCGAGGAGGCGGGGCGCCGACATGCTGGCGCAGCGGGCATAAAGCTCGAGCTAGGGCGACCGCTGGAGCGGGACGGACTCAGGGTGATGGCCTCCAACATGGCCGACCGATTGTTCGAGGTGCTAAGCCTGCGCCCGCTCACGGCGGAAACGCGGGCCCTGCTTCGCCTGCCGCCTCTGGCGTATCGCGGCAGCATCGACGCCATCACGTTTTCCGGAGGCGTTTCGGAATATATCTACGGGCGGGAAAGCGCGAACTTCGGCGATCTGGGGGTGCTGCTGGCGGAGGAAATCAAAAACCGGGTGAAGGGGTTGGCCATCCCGGTGGTCGAGCCCGAGGCCCGTATCCGGGCCACGGTGATCGGCGCGTCGCAGTACACCATTCAGGTGAGCGGAAGCACGATTTTCATCACTCCCACGGAGGCGGTGCCGGTGCGCAACGTTCCCGTGGTGGCTCCCGATCTACCGCTTGAGGGCGAAGTGATTGACCAGGCCGAAGTGAGCCACTCGGTGCAGCGGGCCCTGACGCTCCTCGATCTGGCGGATGGGAGGAGACCGATCGCGCTCGCTTTTCACTGGCAAGGGTCGGCTACGTTTGCGCGGCTTAAAGCTTTCTGCTCCGGCGTGATCGCCGGGCTCCGCGAAATCCTGGCCAGGGGTCATCCGATCATTCTGGTCAATGATGGGGACATTGGAGGAATTCTCGGTCTTCATTTCAAGGAAGAGACGCAGGTCGAAAATCCGGTGATTTCCATCGACGGCATCGCGCTGAACGATTTCGACTACATTGACATCGGTGAGCTGATTCCCGCATCGGGAGCCGTCCCCGTCGTCATCAAATCACTCATCTTCCCGGCTTCGGTTCAGAGGCCCGCCGGGTAACCCGCCGTATCCTGCTCGATCTGGCACCCTAGACCGCCCTGATCTTTCTCTCTGCCGGGGCCGTGGGGGACCAGGAATCTTTGGCAGGATCGAAGCCGCGCAAGTACTCTCCCAGGTCGATCTGCTTGACGGTGTCTTCCGGCGCCTTGGCCTCTTTGGGAAATTCGTACGGAGGCAGGGGTTTGGTCGCGTCAAAGACGAGTTTCGTTTCCATAGACCCCTTCTCCATCCGATTGTACCCATAGGCGGTAGGATTCAGATGCGAGCCCAGGATGTTCGACAGTACGGAAAGACTTCGGTCGGCCTGGAAGCGCATGGCGACGGCCCAAAGGACCTGGGTTTCGTTGAACACGTCGATATCGTCGTCGACGACGATGACGTGTTTGATGGAAGGCTCCGTGATGAAGGATGCCAGCGCCGCTTGTTTGGGCTCCCCTTCGGCCCGCTTCTTCAGGGAGATGTAGCAGTGGGCGCGCGCCGCACCCGACATGGGCAGGTTGACCGCCCGGACGCTCGGAACGGCCTCGTTGATGCGCCGGTAGAGGCTTCCCAGGCGGGAGGCCGCGCCGAAGATGTTGTGCTCAAAGTGAGCGCTGTGAATGCTTTGGTAGATGGGTTCTCGCCTCATCGTGATGGCCGTGACCTGGATGAAGGGTTGGTCGCCCTCTTTATAATAGTAGTGGGGCCATTCCCCAAAGGGACCTTCGTAATGACGCTGATGGGGAGGGACGCGGCCCTCGACGACGATTTCGGCCCGGGCCGGGACGAGCAAATCGACCGTTTCACCTCTGACCATCTCAATGGATTCTTGCAAGAAGGCTCCGGCGACTTCCAGTTCACCCCCTATTCCGGGTTGTTTGGTGACGGCCGCGAGTATCAGGGCCGGATGGTGGCCGATGGCCAGCGCCACTTCCATGGCCTCGTCATGCTCCTCGTATTCGGCACGAACGTAGCTGCCATGGTTGGCAGGGTTGATCATCAGCCCTAATTGCCTTTGCCCCTGCTTTTGGTGGCGGTAAATGCCCATGTTGTAACTGCCGGTCCCGCGCTCCTTGCAGATCAGCGCGGCGGCGTTGACGTAAGGGCCGCTGTCGAATTCATTCAGGGTGAAGACCGGCAGGAGGTCCAGATCGGCTTCTTCCCCTTTCAGAATCACCTCCTTCACGGGCGCCTCATCGCGGCGGACCTCGCGGACGGGAACGGGACCCCGCTCCATCCGCGCCAGATTTTTCTCCATCTCCTCCACCGAGCCCGCGCCCATGGCCAGGGCCAGCCGTTCGTAGGACGCCCCCAGGTTCATGATCGCCGGGAACGCCGATCCCTTGAGCTTTTTAAAAAAGACCAAAGGGAATTTTTCTTGCCGCTCCAATTTTTCGACGACCGCCGATGCCTCGAACTTGGGATCGACCTCTCGATCGACGACCACGATCTCACCCGGATGCTTGCGGCCAAGCTCTTCCAAATAGGTTCTTAAGTCTTTTCCCATGGCTCAATCTCCTCTATGCCACAAGGCCCGGACAGATTACGCCGGGGTAGCTTAGTTTGCCCTCTGACA